>NZ_JASCRU010000007.1:0-119260 GCF_030010285.1 Flavobacterium sp. XS2P24 | reverse complement strand
TTGCCAATAAAGAGCTTGCTTTTCAAAACGATGAAAAAGAAAAAAGGGCAGCTGAACTGGTAATTGCCAATAAAGAGCTTGCTTTTCAAAATGATGAGAAAGAAAAAAGAGCTAATGAATTAATCATTGCTAATAAAGAGCTTCTATTTCAAAATGATGAAAAAGAGAAACGAGCGGCTGAACTTGCAATTGCCAATAAAGAGCTTGCTTTTCAAAACGATGAAAAAGAAAAAAGGGCAGCTGAACTGGTAATTGCCAATAAAGAGCTTGCTTTTCAAAATGATGAGAAAGAAAAAAGAGCTAATGAATTAATCATTGCTAATAAAGAGCTTCTATTTCAAAATGATGAGAAAGAGAAACGAGCGGCTGAACTTGCAATTGCAAATAAAGAGCTTGCTTTTCAAAATGATGAGAAAGAAAAAAGAGCTAATGAATTAATCATTGCCAATAAAGAGCTTCTATTTCAAAATGATGAAAAAGACAAACGTGAAGCCGAATTAGTTGTAGCCAATAAAGAGCTTGCTTTTCAAAATGATGAAAAAGAAAAACGAGCTGCTGAATTAGTGATTGCCAATGAAGAACTTCTATTTCAAAACCAAGAAAAAGCAAAACAACAAATTGCCAATAAAAAACTGGAAGAACTTAGTTACGCAGCAAAATTAGCTTCGCAATATTCTCTCAGTTTGATTGAAGCTAGTCGGGATCCATTGGTCACTATAAATACCAAAGGTAAAATTACGGATATGAATGAGGCTTTGGTAAACATTACGGGTATGACGCGTGATGAGCTTACAGATTCTGATTTTTTCGATTATTTTACGGAGCAACAAAAAGCCCGTGAAGTATATCAAGAAGTATTCGAGAAAGGTTCCGTAGCTGATTCTCCGCTTACACTTCGCCACAAAGAAGGCAAGCTGACGGATGTATTATTCAATGGTTCTGTTTATAAAGATGATAAAGGAGATGTACTTGGGGTTGTAATTGTTGCCAGAGATGTAACGGAACAAAAAAGAATTGCTACGGAGCTGGTAGAAGCACGGGTTTTTGCTGAATTAGCCACCGAAATTGCAGAAGAAGCCAAAATAAATGCCGAAAGTGCTACCATTATAGCGGAAAATGCAGTAAAAGCAAAGCAGCAATTTTTGTCTAATATGAGCCATGAAATTCGTACACCGATGAATGCAATTATCGGATTTACTAAAGTGGTTTTAAAAACAGAATTGTCGCCAAAACAAAAAGAATATTTAAATGCAATTAAAATGAGTGGCGATGCCTTAATCGTACTCATAAATGATATCCTTGATTTAGCAAAAGTTGATGCGGGTAAGATGACATTTGAGAAAACACCATTCAAAATGAAATCTTCCATATTAGCCATGCTTCATTTGTTTGAAACAAAAATTCAAGAAAAAAATTTAAAATTAATTACGGAATATGACAGTAAAATTCCTGATGTTATTGTAGGTGACCCTGTTCGTTTGCACCAAATTATTTTAAACTTGGTGAGTAATGCCGTAAAATTTACCTCTAAAGGAAAGATTACGGTAAGTGTTCATTTATTGCATGAGGAAGATGATAAAGTAATTATTGAATTTGCGGTAACTGATACTGGAATAGGCATTCCCGACGAAAAAATTGGAAAAATATTTGAAAATTTTCAACAAGCCTCCAGTGGTACTTCAAGATTATATGGCGGAACAGGATTAGGACTTGCCATAGTGAAACAATTAGTGGAACCACAAGGAGGAAGTATTCGTGTAAGAAGTACTGTTAATGAAGGATCTACGTTTAGTTTTACATTGAGTTTTCAAAAAACAAATGCTGACGCTGAATTAGAGAATGAACTGCTAGAATTAGATACTGAAATAAAAAACATAAAAGTATTAGTTGTTGAGGATATTCCTCTTAATCAACTATTAATGAAAACATTATTGGATGACTTTGGATTTTCCAGAGACATTGCTGAAAATGGTAAAATAGCTATCGAGAAATTAAAAGAAAACGAATACGATATCATTCTAATGGACTTACAAATGCCAGAAATGAATGGATTTGAAGCTACAGAATACATTCGTAAAACAATGAATTCTAAAATTCCTATAATCGCTTTAACTGCTGACGTTACAACAGTCGATTTAGCTAAATGTAAAGCAGTAGGAATGAATGATTATCTGGCAAAACCCGTTAATGAAAGGCTGTTATACAGTAAGATTGTTGGAATATTAAAAAAACCAAAACTTGAAAAACTTAGCGCTAAGCTTAATGAGAATATAGAAGAAAATAGCGTGAAGGAGGAAAAAATTAAATGTATTGATTTGATTTATTTAAATCAGCGAACAAAATCAAATCCAGCGTTAATGATGGAAATGATTTCATTGTATTTAACACAAACTCCACCTTTAATCAATACCATTAAACAAAGTTTAGAAGATAAAAACTGGCAATTATTGGGTGCTGCAGCGCATAAAATGATTCCGTCTTTTGCCATAATGGGCATGAATCCTAACTTTGAAAATATGGCGAAAAAAATTCAGGAATTTGCAATTGCGCACGAAAAAATGGAAGGAATAGATGACTTAGTCCTGCAACTTGAAGAAATTTGTTTACAAGCATGCCAAGAATTACAAGAAGAACTTAATATAATCAAAAATACCATATAATGAAAAATGATACTAAAATAAAGATATTCCTAGTAGATGATGATGCCTTGTTTTTAAAATCTTTAGAAATTGAATTTTTAGAAAATGCTGATTTTACAGTGGAGACTTATTCTACTGGAGAGCTGTGCATCGCTAATATAAATAACAATCCAGATGTAGTAATTTTAGATTATCAACTTGATGGTATAGTTGCAAATGCAATGAACGGAATTGAAACATTAGATAAAATAAAAGCATTCAATCCAGAAATTCCAGTAATAATGTTGTCCTCCCAAGATAAAATTGAAGTTGCCATAAACTGTATGCATCATAAAGCTGTGGACTATGTGGTGAAAAGCGAAACCGCTTTTGTTCGCTTACAAAAAATAATCACTTCTGTTTTTAAATATCAAAAAATGGAAAAGCAATTAAATTGGTACATGGATAGAATGTAGTATTTTTTAAAGTGTGAATGATATAACTTTTATTGACAATTATGTAACACTTTTAGAGTCAAACAGAAATACATTTGCTTTGTAATTAATTCAAATACAAATACTTGAATTAATAAAACCTCAAAGCATTTCTATTTTTATCAAGTAGACTTTGAAAGTTAAACATAAAAATAAATTACAATATCAATCTTTAAAAAATAAAATTATGAATCTTAAAAGAATTTTTGGAGCATTACTTACCGCACTTGGAATAGGTGGTCTTATTTATACTGCTATAGTATTTGCTGGAACATCTGGCGACATGACAGATGTTAAATCATTAATCATTTACGGCGTACTGGGTATTATTTTCTTCGTTTCTGGAATCAGTTTGGTTCGTACAACAAAAGACGAATCATAAAAATATACTAGTACTTAGTTCATTTTGATTGAAATCCAATTTTAGCGGATCTCTATTAAATTATTGGTTACACTAAAATACCTGTATCTTTATACAATGTGAAGCTATTTTATAGCCAAACAAAACAGTCAAATTTGTTTTAAAGGTACAATACACTAAATAACTTTCCTTGTTTTTTCGGATTCAAAGAAAGTTATTTTTCGTTTTACTTGGTCACAAATAAGTAATTTTCAAATTCTTTGGACTTTTTTAAACGCTACTTTTTCCTTGTTAAAAACATTAATTCAGCCATTTTAAAACTCACAAACACTTCATTTCATAGCCATTAATTTAATTTTTAATCATTTACAAGATTTAAATTATTAAATATAACTATCTTTATATCAGTGTTTTAAAACGGGAAAACTATTGTAAATCTAGACTGTTTCAAGATGAAAAATATAGCGCAATTATTAGCTTTATTAGGCAATGAAAAAGACTTTTTACTGAATCGTGTCTGTAAAACAATTTCGAAAGATCAAATTCATTTACCCAATCCTTCGCATATAGATACCGTTTTTTTACAAAGCAATCGAAACGCACAAACGATTAGAAGTTTGACACAATTATACCATCATGGCCGACTTTCGGATACTGGTTATATTTCTATTTTACCCGTAGATCAAGGAATTGAACATACTGCGGGAAGTTCTTTTTCTCCAAATCCTATTTATTTTGACCCCGAAAACATCGTGAAACTTGCCATTGAAGCGGGCTGTAATGCGGTGGCTTCCACAATGGGAGGACTGGCAATGTTATCTAGAAAATATGCGCATAAAATTCCGTTTGTGGTAAAAATCAATCACAATGAACTCCTAACCTATCCCAATAAGTACGATCAAATCATGTTTGGGAGTGTTCGAGATGCCTGGAATATGGGAGCTGTAGCTGTGGGAGCAACTGTTTACTTTGGCTCAGCCGAATCAGACAGGCAAATTATAGAAGTGGCAAAAGCTTTTGAAGAAGCGCATAATTTAGGCATGGCAACCATTCTTTGGTGTTACGCAAGAAATGATGGATTTATTAAAAACGGTGTCGATTATAATACCGCTGCTGATATTACCGGTCAAGCCAATTACTTGGGGGTTTCTATCCAGGCAGATATTATTAAACAAAAGCTACCTACTAATAACGGTGGTTTTACGGCAATACAATTTGCCAAAACAAATCCAGATATGTATACAAAATTAGCCTCAGATCATCCTATAGATTTATGCCGCTATCAGGTAATGAACTGTTTTTCCGGTCGAATCAGCATGATTAATTCCGGAGGGGAATCTAAAGGTGAAACTGATTTGGCCGAAGCCATAAAAACTGCCGTCATAAACAAAAGAGCTGGTGGTAGCGGAATGATTATGGGTCGAAAAGCTTTCCAACGCCCCTTTGGCGAAGGTGTAAAACTGATACAAGCTGTTCAGGAAATTTATCTGGCTAAAGAAGTTTCTATTGCTTAAACATAGATTAATCAATTGATTAAAACTTCAATACTAAACCAAAAAACACTGATTACATAGCTTTTATACTCCCATAAGGTGTGAATCATGTAACTTATTTTTACAATCTTATAATACTTTTAGAGCGAAATCAAATGACCTTTGTACTATCATGATACTTTATTAATTGTTGCACACCGTTTGAATGATTTTAAAAAAAACGTGTACAAAGTCTTAAAAAAAGTAGCGGCAATTAAATATTAAATATAGAAAATATGAAACCACAAATTGGAATTACACAAGAACATTTAAAAAATAGTATTTCTATCTTATCGTCAATTTTAGCGAATGAAATGACACTATATATTAAATTAAGAAAATTTCATTGGAATGTTTCTGGTGAAAGTTTTATGGAGTTTCATAAATTATTTGAAGGACAGTATACACAACTAGAAGCTTCAATAGATGAAATTGCAGAACGCATCAGCAAATTAGGAGGAAAAACTATTGGAACGATGAAAGAGTTTTCAGATTTAAGCATCATCAAAGAATCGCCTAATCATTATCCATCTCAAAAAGAAATGGTTAAAGAATTACTGGAAGATCATGAAACAGTTATTGTTCATCTTCGAAAAGATGTTGATACAAGTGCTGAAGAAAATAAAGATGCCGGAACTGCTGATTTCCTGACAGGTTTGATGGAAGCACACGAAACAATGGCTTGGACACTAAGAAGATATTTAGAATAATAAAAATATAAAAACATGGAAAATTCAGAAAACGAAGTTTATTCAGCTTCAAAAAGTCATTGCAGAGTTGGTAAAATAACTCCTAAAAAAATAGAAGAAGATAAATCTACCACAACAGTAGATTTATAAAAATAGTAAGGTTAGGTTGGTTTTTTTTAGGTTTGGTTAAGGGCTATTGTTTTTACAATAGCCCTTTTTGGTATAATAATTATTGCTTTTCTAAGCAGGAATTATTTCAATTTTCATTCAAATTATTAGGATTAAAAACCCTACTTAAAACATGTAAATTATATAATCTTTACCTAAAGTAATGTAATATTTTTTTAGATTAAATAACTGAACTTTAAATAATTGTAATTCATTAATTATAACAACAGTTACATCACATAACGCTAAAAAAACTATTATGAAAACAACAAAGAAATTAGGCATTTGGATGGATCATTCCATGGCCCATTTAATGGAATTTACTTCCAAGCATTTTGAAATTGAAACCATTGAATCAGAACTTAGCAATCAGGAAAAAATGGCAAGTTTAGCAAAATCCGAAAATTCAAATTTTAGTAAAGAGAGAAAACAACTTTTTGAGTACTATAAAAAAATTGGCGAAGCCATAAAAAATTACAAACGCGTAATTCTCTTTGGACCAACTGATGCAAAAATAGAACTCTTTGATCTTTTGAGTGAAGACACCCGTTTTTTAAAAATTAAATTCGAGATTAAAGACACTGATAAAATGGACGTAAATCAGCAACATAATTTTGTTAAAGAATACTTTTCAAGAGCATAATTCAACCTTTATACCATTATATATCAACTTAAAAACTTTTAAAAATGAAAACAAGAACTATAGGAATCGTTATGATTATTTTAGGAATAATTATGTTGTTGTATACTAGTTTTAATTATGTAACAACTGAAAAAGTAGTTGACATAGGTCCAATTCAAATTAACAAAGAAGTTAATCATCCCGTAAAATGGTCTCCAATTATAGGAATTATACTTGCTGTAGGCGGTGTTGTCTTGATAGTTGCAGGTACTAAAAAAGAAGCTTAATTCTGATGCTAAAATTTCAATTTATTGAATGTGTGAATAATGCAACTTTAAATAATAGTTATATAACACATTTTTTGGCATTGATAATGACCTTTGCAAAGCAGACAATCTTAAATAAATGTAGTACAGTATAATCTAGTTTAATCACTGTTAAAATAGAATAAGATGAATAAAGAGAAATCAATTGTGGTATTAAATAATCTTATTGAAATCAATAATGATAGAATTCAGGTTTATGAAACTGCAACAATAGTAACAGAAGAAAGTGATTTGAAAAATTTGTTTTCTGAATTCCAAAAAACAAGTGAAATTTTTAAATCAGAACTGGCAGAAGAAGTTCAAAAAATGGGCGGAATTCCAGTGGATGTGATTAAAAAAAATAACTTTTTTGTGAAGCTTTGGATGAATTTCAAGGCAAAACTTGTCGATAAAGACAGAGAAGATATTTTAAACACTCTTGAATATAAAGAATTTGTAGCTATAAAAAGTTATAAAGAAACCTTGATCGATAATTTTGATCATCTTACCGTTGAGCTTCTTATTATCCTTAAATCACAACAACTTTTATTAACTGCGCATCATGATAAGGTGAAAAAGTTAGGAGATTTAATGTTGTCTTAAAGCAAACCATTTCTTCTGATTCACTTTAAGTCAATACTTAATTCGCATTTATACAAACACAATGACTAATGAATAGTATAATAACAGCCAGAAAAGAAAGCATAATAACGTACTTGAAAGAAACTTTCAATGATGTAGGCAACATTACATTATTTGCAGCGCGTTTTTTCAAAGAAGTGATCAAACCTCCCTATGAAATCAAGGAGTTCATGAAACAATGTTATGTTATTGGGTATAAATCTTTGCCATTAGTAACCATCACAGGATTTATAATGGGCTTAGTGCTTACACTGCAATCAAGACCTACATTAGCTAAGTTTGGCGCAGAATCGTGGTTACCTAGTATGGTTGCTCTTTCTTTAATACGAGAAATAGCACCCGTAATTACTGCTTTGATTTGTGCTGGTAAAGTTTCGTCCGGTATTGGTGCTGAGTTAGGGTCCATGAAAGTGACGGAACAAATAGATGCGATGGAAGTTTCAGCAATAAATCCGTATAAATATTTAGTCGTTACAAGGATTTTAGCCACTACACTTATGATTCCGCTTTTAGTGATTTATGCAGATGGTATTGGGATTATCGGAGGATATGTGGGAATAAATATTCATAGTGATGTTAGTTTATACCGTTACATCTCACAAGTTTTAGAATCCATTACATTTTTAGATATTTTTCCGGCGACTATGAAAACTTTTTTCTTTGGTTTCTTTATTGGAATGATTGGCTGTTATAAAGGATTTAATGCGGCTAATGGAACTGAAAGTGTTGGGAAAGCGGCAAATTCTGCTGTAGTTACTGCTTCGCTAACAATATTTATTATTGATATGCTTGCCGTACAATTAACTGATTTATTTTTCTAAAATGATACAAGAAACAACAACAATAGCTCCTGCTCCAGTTCCTAAAACGAATAGTCCAGTTATAGAAATAAAAGAACTTTATAAATCCTTTGGCAAAAATGAGGTTTTAAAAGGAGTTACTTTCTCTGTAAATAAAGGTGAAAATTTAGTAGTCTTAGGAAAATCAGGTTCCGGGAAATCAATAACCATAAAATGTTTAGTTGGTTTAGTGGTTGCGGACGAAGGTGAAATAAATGTATTTGGTACCGATATCACAAAAATAGATACCGCTGAGCTTAATAAAATCAGAGTTCGAATAGGTTTTCTTTTTCAAAATGCAGCGCTGTATGATTCCATGAGTGTTCGAGAAAATCTAGGATTTACATTGAAACGACACGCCAAAGATTTATCTACCGAAGAATTAGAAAATCAAATAAAAGACGTTTTGGAGAGCGTTGGCCTGGCTGAGGCAATTGATAAAATGCCTTCGGAATTATCAGGAGGAATGCGAAAAAGAATTGGTCTCGCAAGAACCCTTATTCTAAAACCCGAAATCATATTATATGATGAACCTACCACTGGATTAGACACAATAACATCCAGAGAAATCAGCGAATTATTATTAGAAATTCAAAAAAAGCATAAAACATCTTCGATTATTATTACTCATGATATGGCTTGTGCAAAACACACTGCTGATCGGCTTGTGATTCTAAAAGATGGTGTAATACATACCGAAGGAACTTACGAAGAATTAGAAAAAAGTGATGACGAATGGGTTCGTTCTTTTTTCATATAACCAATAAAAAAATATAAAATGAATAAAGAATCTGGATACCAATGGAAATTAGGAATGTTTGTAATTATAGGGTTAGTACTTTTTGTTACAACAATATATTTTGTTGGAAAGCAGAAAAATTTATTTGGCTCTACATTTGAATTGAATTCGAAATTTAATTCGGTGAACGGACTTGAAGTAGGCAATAATGTTCGTTTTTCAGGTATCAATATCGGTACGGTGGAAGAAATTGAATTTCTTACGGATACTTCTGTAGTAATTAAATTAATCATAAAAGAAGAAGTTCGTAAATACATCAAGAAAGATGCTATTGCGAGCATTAGTTCTGATGGTTTAATGGGCGATAAAGTGCTCACCATATCCTCCGGGAAAAACTCTAATGTAATTGTAGAAAACAACGATAATATAGCTTCAAAGCAAGCTATAGAAATGGATGATTTAATGGTCAGCGTAAAAAAGAGTGTTGATAATGCCGGCGTTATTACAGCTCAACTTGCCCAGTTCAGTTACAGCATGAATAACGGAAATGGCGCTTTATCTAAATTAGTCTCCGATGAGGAATTTGGAAACAGTATAAAAAACATGGTTTCTAATCTTGAAAACAGTTCAAATGAATTTCAAAAATTTACTTTCAAGATGAATAATGGAAAAGGAGCGTTGTCAAAATTAGTCAGTGATGAGAAAATGGGTCGAATGATTGATTCTACACTAACAAATGTAAAAACAGGAACCGAAGGACTCAATGAAGTTATAGAAGCTGCAAAACATAATTTTCTGTTGAGAGGCTATTTCAATAAAAAGAAAAAAGCAGAAGATAAAAAGCTGGAAGAGCTCGAAGATCAGGAAGAAATAGAAATGAAAAAGGAATTAAATATTGGGGCAAAATTTGATACTATAAAATAGTTTTAAAATAGCAATACCATATAATATTTCCCTTAAAGCATGCCGAATTAAGAAAATACTTATTATTTTATCCTTATAAGTGAGAATTCTACAACTTTATAGTAAAGTTGTATAACATTTGATTTGTAGGCGCAAAGTATCTTTACAATACTATAAATATTTTGAACCCCTAAATTAAAATGAAAATGAAAAAAATGAAATTTATTCTGTCTTTCATCATGCTTGGATTACTAATCTATTCCTGTAACAATGATGATACCAATGCCAGTTATCCTTATGCCGTGAGACTGACTGACGCTCCAGGTCCTTATGAAGAAGTAAATGTAGACATACAAGGCGTGGAAGTTATAGGAGATGACGGTAAAATCGTAGCATTAAATGTAGAAAAAGGTATTTATAACTTACTAGAATTTTCTAATGGTGTCGATACATTAATCGCAACGGATTCACTTGAAATTTCTTCAGTGAAACAAATAAGACTTATTCTGGGAGCTGATAATACAGTAGTTCTTGATGGTATAAGTTATCCTTTGAGTACTCCAAGTGCAGAACAAAGCGGATTGAAGCTTCAAGTTAACCAAACACTTCAAGAAGGAATATTGTATACCGTTCTTTTGGATTTTGATGCCAATAAATCGGTGGTTAAATTAGGAAATGGCGGATATCAATTGAAACCGGTTATTAGAACAATAGAAAAAGCAATTAGCGGTTCTATAAAAGGTAAAATTACTCCAATAGGAACAATGGCTGTAGTTGAAGCAACTTCATCAACAGCTGTAAGTTATACGAGCAATGTAAATGAAAACGGTGATTTCTTAGTGATGGGACTTCCTCCTGGAACGTATACCATTACTATCACTCCTGCTCTACCATTATTACCAGTAACAAAAACGGAGATAGTAGTTACAGCTGGTCTTACAACTGACATAGGATCTTTTATTATCTTATAAAAATAGTTGTATAAAATGCCTCTTTAATTAAAAATTGGCATTTACAAACAACTCAATGCCTCTAAAATCATTAAAAACATCATACCAGTAAAGGATGTTTTTAATGATTTTTATTTTTTAAATTCAAATAAAAAGTGACTCTCAAAATAACCTTAAAATTGAAATCATCATGAAAACAGAAAAAGAACTTAATGACGCTATTCTTGAAATTACAATGAAAATACGGAATGACTATCCTGAATTATCTAAATATTTATCAGAGATGCCTGTAACTATTCCGGACGATACAAATCCTGAAATAAATATTAAAACACTAACGGATTATTACAAATCATTGGAAGACATATTAAAAAAATACGTTCCAAATCATATTCACGATTCAAATTAACAAAAATGGTTATTTGATATAAATACCAAAAAAAGCTATTTAATTATTCCATAAGAAATAATTTATTGATTCCTTTTTTTACAAAATCAGTGAATATAACAAACTATTCATAAAGTTATATAACTGATTTAATCCATAAACGCGCCAACTTTGTAAAGTGAAAACTATTTCGCGTACAATACACACAAAAAAATGAATTCAATAGAACTTACAGGAAATTGGGAGGAGCAAAAAGGAAAATTAAAACAAAAATTTGCTGCTTTGACCGAGAATGATTTACTCTTTACAGAAGGTAAAAAAGAAGAAATGCTGAGAAAACTCCAAATTAAATTGGGGAAAACCAAAGAAGAAATTCTTAAAATTATACAGTCTATCTAATATTTTTTTTTCAAAAAAACCTTATTTACCCCTATTACTACATTGCCCACTTTTAAAACCGTTGCATAATTCAAACTAGCAAAATTAAATGCTACTAGTTTGAATTATAAAATGGTTAAACGGAAGTTTTCTAATCCCATCAAAAAAATTTAATAGTAAACTATATAAAATGAAAAAGACACTTTTTACCCTTGCAATAACAACTTTCATGGCTGGAACCTTTTTAACAGGTTGTCAAAATACTTCTAAAAAAGAAGAAGCTGCTCAAGATAATGTAAAAGACGCAAGAGAAAATCTTGATGATGCAAAAGAAGAATTATCAGATGCAAGAAAAGTAGCAACAGAAGATGAATGGAATGCATTCAAAGCAAGTACTAATGCTACAATTGCTGAAAATGAAATGAGAATAGCGGAGATGAAAGCCAGTATGAAAAAAACCGGAAAATCAATCGATGAGGAATATGCTGAAAAAATTGATATTTTAGAACAAAAAAATAATGATATAAAAGTTAAGATTGAAACCTATAAAAATGATACCAGCAATGATTGGGAATCTTTTAAACAGGAATACAATCGCGATATGGATGAACTTGGCCAGGCATTGAAAAACCTCACAGTAGACAACAAATAGTAAATTAAAAAGACGAGTTATACAACTCGTCTTTTTTTGTCTAATTATTTTTTGATTAAAAAAACAACCTGAAAATATTTGACAATAAATCGTTTAAGGTGTGAATAATGTAAACTTAACCAAAAGTATTGTAACAAAGTAAGAGCGTAAGATGCTGATATTTGTAGTATAATAATTCTATAACAAAAACAATTAAAATGAAAAATTCAAAAAAACTGATTTTTGCTTCATTAGTCATAACATTCATGACTTTAACTAATGCAAATGCACAAGACGGCGCTTCAAAATTTGGTGTAAAAGGAGGCGTAAATTTCTCTAATTTATATACTGAAGACGTTGATGACAACAATGTGTTAACAGGTTTTAATGTTGGTTTTTTTGCCAAATTGCCTATTTCGAATAATATCGCTTTGCAACCTGAAATCTCTTACACTGGAAAGGGAGCTGAACTCGTTTACAACAATGCTTTAGTGAGTGGAACTGCTCAATTTAAATTAGATTATATTGAAGTACCTCTTTTATTGGTAGTTAATGTGACCAAGAATTTTAATATTCATGTAGGTCCTTATGCAGCTTATATGGTAAGTGCTAAAACGACTAATAAATCAGATAGTGGTAGTTATAATTTTGAAGATAATATTGACACGGATGATTTCAACAAGTTTGATGCAGGTCTTGCCGGTGGTGTCGGGATTGATTTAGAACCAGTTAGTTTTGGAGTACGTTACAATTATGGATTGACTAAAATTGGAAAAGAAGACTCATCAACTAGCTTTAGCTCTCCAGATGCTAAAAATAGCGTCCTGAGTTTCTACGCTGCTTTTGCTTTTTAATTAGTTTAAAAAAAGCAAAACTAATTTCACCATAAAACACTGTAAAACAAAACAATACATATATTTTTTATATGTAACTTTACTAAATTTAATCAAAAAATAATCGTTAAAAATTAAAAATCATGAGCAATTTACTTTACACTATCGCAGTAATTTTAGTCCTTTTTTGGGCAATTGGTTTCTTTGCATACAGCGTAGGATCAATTATCCATATCCTTCTTGTTATCGCAGTTATTGCAGTTATATTGAGAATTATACAAGGCCGAAAAATCTAATACATCTACTTATTAATTGACCTACAAAAATAAATTGAATACAAATATAAATCATTAAAAACTAGAAATCATGAGCAATCTTCTTTACACAATCGCAGTTATTTTAGTCATTTTTTGGGCTATTGGATTCTTTGCATTCAGCGTAGGATCAATTATACACGTACTTCTTGTTATTGCAGTTATTGCAATACTATTTAGACTTATACAAGGTAGGGGTATCTAAATCAAATAATAAAACAATAAAATAAATAATTATGAAAGCAGATAAAATAATATTAGGAGTTTTAGGAGGCGTAGCCGTTGGAGCATTATTAGGAGTATTGTTTGCACCTGAAAAAGGGGACAAAACAAGAAAAAAAATTATGGACAAGAGCAACGATTATGCTGATGAATTAAAAGATAAATTAGATACTTTATTAGGAACAATCAATAAAAAGTATGAGAAAATTTGGAGTGAAGGCGAAAATTTAATCGCTCAAGGAAAGTCAAAATTTGATGATGCAAAGCATGAAGGTGAAACATTACTTTCTGAAGGAAAATCAAAATTTTATGATGTAAAAAACGAAATTAAAAACACAAGTATCTAAAAAGACACTTCGGTTTTAAAATTTCACAAGTAATTACGCTTACAAATTATCCCATGGAAAACACAGCAACAACAATAGAAATGCTTTTTGAGAAAGCAGAGGATTATACTAGAACAACAGTAGAATTGGTGAAGTTAAATGCAGTAGATAAAACTGCTGATGTTATGTCCTCGCTTCTTTCTCGATTAACCGTTTCTATTGTTTTTGTAATGTTTGCATTTCTTGTAAACATTGGTCTTTCCTTATGGATAGGCGAATTATTAGGTAAAGTATATTATGGTTTTTTTATAGTATCCAGTGCTTATTTTCTGATTTCAATAGTGTTATACATTAATAAAGATCAATGGCTTAAAATGCCAATCAGTAATTTTATCATTGTCAAAATGCTTAAAAACAGTTAATATGAAAACCATTAACGAGACAGACACTCTTAAGGAAACGATACAATTGCTTAAAATAAAACAAGCTAACGAGTTTGTACATCTTAAAAACCAGTATTATCATACATACGAAAGTTTGAAACCTTTGAATATCATCAAAAATGCTTTTGGCCAAATGGCTACCTCATCTGATTTTAAAGGAAATATACTCAGTAATGTTATTGGTATATCAACCGGTTATTTAACTAAAAAAGTTTTGCTGGGATCGACCCATAATCCAATCAAAAGAATATTAGGTACATTACTACAATTTGTAATTACTAATGTTGTTACAAAACATTCAGATACTTCAAAATCATAACTCTTACATTTTAGTTTTGAATTGATTTATTCGAATGCTATAATCATCGATAATTCGATAAATTTTCTATAAACACTTATTTGTTCTTTATTAAATAAGTTCAAAATAATAGTTCTAACCTGGGAATTTATTTTATTAAAGATTATATTTTTTGAAAATTAATTTGAAAAGGGCATGAAAAAAAGATTCAGAAAAGAAGCGCTAATATTAGTAAATAAAGAACTTGCTTTTCAAAACTTAGAAAAGGAAAAACGTGCTGCTGAATTGATAATTGCCAATAAAGAGCTTGTGTTTCAAAATCAAGAAAAGGAAAAACGTGCTGCTGAATTGATAATTGCCAATAAAGAGCTTGTGTTTCAAAATCAAGAAAAAGAAAATCGTGCTGCTGAATTAATAATTGCCAATAAAGAACTTGCATTTCAAAATCAAGAAAAAGAAAATCGAGCTGCTGAATTGATAATTGCCAATAAAGAACTTGCGTTTCAAAATCAAGAAAAAGAAAATCGTGCTGCTGAATTAATTATCGCCAATGAAGAACTTCTTTTTCAGAATAAAGAAAAAGAAAATCGAGCTGCTGAATTAATTGCTGCTAATCTAGAGCTTAAAAAAGCCGAAGAATACCAAATAGAATACATCAAAGGACTAGAGGAAATGATGTTTATGACTTCCCACAAAGTGAGACAGCCCATTGCTAATATTTTAGGTTTGTCCTATTTGCTCCATCATCAATCCATAAATTCACCAAATGATCTAAAGGAATCTTTAGATTACATCAAACAATCTGCTTTGAGTCTTGATACTTTTACCAAAGAACTTACTCAATTCATTTTTAATTTGGGAGAAAAAGGAAAATTGTATTTAAATAAAACCGCTTCCTAAATTATAATCAAACAAGACATGATTCCATAAAAGGGTAACAATTTATAATAATAGGGTTTAACTTTTTCATTAAAGTTAAACCCTATTTTATGTTTCTTTACTATTTAATGGGTGTCTTTGACTTAAAAAATGATTTAAATCATAATACATTTTAGATTAAATTTTTTAGGAATCCTTAAGTTTCTGAAAAAAAAAACTAAATAGAACGATACATTTTAAACAACAACTAACTGATTAACAACATAAAAATTAGAAAACCTTTTTCAAATAAGTGAATTTCACAACTTCCTTTTTTAATTGTGTAACACAAACAGCCAATAACAAAACAATCTTTGCTGTACAAAATACTTAATCCCCTAAATCAATAATAATGAAAACTAAAAATTTACTATTAATGTTTGCAATATTGTTTATTGCATCAATTTCCAGCTGTGCAACAGATGATTTTCAAGAAACCATAGGTGTCTGTCCAGTTGTACAAGCTACAAGTCCTATAAATGGAGCGACAGGAGTTTCATTCAATCCTATAATTACAGTTACCTTCAATGAGGAGATGGATGCCGCAACTATCAATCAATCCTCTTTTACTATTACAGGAACTGGACAAGTAGCAGGTAGCATAACATATAGTGGTACCACTGCGTCATTTACACCTACGATTGCTTTATCTCCAAACACAACTTACACAGGTAGAGTTTCAACTGCCAGTAAAGATGTGATGGGTAATGCTTTACAAGAAGATTATGTATGGACATTTAAAACTGGAATTGCACCTACAGTAACGACAACAGATCCTATAAACAATGCCATAGGAGTTAATCTAAATAAAATTATCACTGCTGATTTTAGTATAGCAATGGATCCCTTAACTCTTAATGCAACTACTTTTATAGTAAGACAAGGTACTGTGGTTATTCCAGGTATCGTTGCCTACTCTGGTACAACTGCCTCTTTTACTCCAAGTATTCCGCTTACTCCAGGAACTATCTACACAGCTACTATCACAACTGGCGCAAGAAATACCGCTGGTATTGCATTAGCAAATAACTATGTATGGAATTTTACTACAGTGAGTCCTGCAGTTATTACAACTGTTCCAACTGCTGCAACTGGTTTATTTTTTGGAGTTTTTGGAGGAAATGCCGGAATAACAAATCAAGGTTTGAATACAGTAATTAATGGAAATATCGGAACAACTGCTGCTTCTACATTAGTAACTGGATTTCATGATGGAACTACTGGGGACGTTTACACAGAAACACCTTTAAATAAAGGGCTAGTAAATGGTAGAATACATACTGCACCACCAACTCCTGGTTCAGCAACTTCTGAAGCAATAGCAACTCAGGGATTAGCTGATGCAAATGCAGCATATATTAGTATTTCCCCAGCACAAAAACCGGGAGGAACAGATCCAGGCGCGGGTGAATTAGGAAATTTAGTGTTACCTCCTGGAATTTATAAATCAGCAGGTGCAACTTTTAAAATTTCATTAGGAGATCTAACTTTAGATGCCAAAGGTGATCCTAACGCCGTTTGGATTTTTCAAACAGCAGCTGGTTTAACAGTAGGAATTGCTGGACCAACAGGTGCTAAAAATGTTAATTTAGTTAATGGAGCTCAAGCTAAAAATGTATTTTGGTATGTAGGTAGTTCGGCTGTAATTAATGGAGCTGGTGGCGGTGTTATGACTGGAACTATAATTGCTTCAGCAGGTGTTACATTCTCAACACCAGGAAATGCTGTTCAAACTGTATTAAATGGTAGAGCAATCTCACTAGTAGCATCAGTTACTATGGTTAATACCACTATCAATGTACCTGCTAATTAAGAATTAGATACAATTGGTTTCAACTAAACAATTTCAACTCGTTAAGACGGGATATTTAAAATGAATCAAACAAAACAAATAACATGGACAATATAAATAATTTCAAAAAAAGACTATGCCAAGCTTGGTCACCTAATAATTTACCGTTAAAAAGTCTTTTAGTAGTCTCATTGACATGGTTAAGTGCCCAAACGACTGTTCAGGCACAAGAAGTTCAAGCGGTTAAATACGCTAAACCCTCTTGGTACTTTGGACTTGCTGGTGGTGCTAATTTTAATTTTTACGAAGGTTCTACTAATCAGTTGAATGCTAGTTTTACGCCTCCGGCTACTTTTCATGAAGGAAATGGAACTGGTCTTTTTATTGCGCCACTTTTAGAATATCGTCCAGCTGATTCAAGATGGGGTGTAATGTTACAAGCAGGATACGATAGCCGTAAAGGTTCCTTTGACCAAGTAAAAACAGCATGCGACTGTCCTGCTGATTTATCTACTGACTTAAGTTACATCACCGTGGAACCAAGCGTACGTTTTGCTCCTTTTAAATCTAATTTTTATCTTTATGGAGGTCCACGATTGGCTTTCAATATGGACAAATCATTTACCTATCAATTAGGCATTAATCCAGCTTTCCCTGATCAAGCTCCAACTCCTGCAGTAACAGGTGAATTTAGCGAGATAGAGAAAACTATTCTGTCAATGCAAGTTGGTGCAGGATATGATATTCCACTTTCTTCAGATAGTAATAAAACACAATTTGTATTGTCTCCTTTTGTTTCTTTCCAACCTTATTTTGGTCAAAATCCTCGTGCTACAGAGACTTGGAACATAACTACCATCAGAGCTGGAGTTGCCCTTAAATTTGGACAAGGAAAAAACATTCAAGAAGCAACGGATTTGGCTAAAGACCGTGAAGTGCAGTTCTCAGTAAATTCTCCAAGCAACGTTCCCGGAGAAAGAAAAATGACTGAAATTTTCCCGCTTAGAAACTATGTTTTCTTTAATGAAGGATCAACTGAGATTCCAAATCGTTATGTCTTATTGACAAAAAATCAAGTAAAAGACTTTAAAGAAGATCAATTAGAAACATTTGCTCCAAAAAATTTATCAGATCGTTCTAAACGTCAAATGACTGTTTATTATAATGTACTGAACATCCTTGGAGATCGAATGCAAAAAAATCCTTCATCGACAATTACTTTGGTGGGTTCCTCTAACAATGGCAATACAGATGGTCTTACTATGGCGGAATCTGTTAAAACCTATTTGGTAAATATATTTGTAATAAATCCAACTAGAATTACCACTAAAGGTCAAAATAAACCAAATATCCCATCAGAGCAACCAGGAGCAACATTAGAATTGGTTTTGTTACGTGAAGGAGATCGCAGAGTTTCTATCGAAAGTAATTCTGCTGATTTATTGATGGAATTTCAAAGTGGTCCTGATGCGCCATTAAAACCAGTTCAAATTACAGCTTCACAAGAAGCACCTTTGGAAAGTTATGTTACTTTCAATAATAAAGGAGCTGGAGAAGCATTATCATCTTGGTCATTACAAATAACTGACGAGAAAGGAAAAATACAATCATTTGGACCTTATACTCAAGATGAAGTAAGCATTCCTGGAAAAACAATTTTAGGTAACCGTCCAGAAGGAGATTACAAAGTAAAAATGATTGGCCAGACTAAAAGTGGTAAAATTATAGAAAAGGAAACTCCGGTTCACATGGTACTTTGGACTCCTGCAAAAATGGAAGAAGGGATGCGATATAGTATCATCTATGAATTCAATACTTCTAAAGCGATTTCATTGTATGAAAAATACCTAACTGAAGTAGTTACACCAAAAATTCCTGTTGGAGCAACTGTGATTATCAAAGGTCATACTGATATTATTGGTGAAGAAGTATACAATCAGGACTTGTCATTAGCTCGTGCAAATGATGTAAAAAATATCCTTCAGAGCAGTTTAGCTAAAGCGGGTAGAAACGATGTTAAATTCGATGTATCTGGTTATGGTGAAAATGAAAATAATTCTCCGTTTGACAACAAAACTCCCGAAGAACGTTTTTATAATCGTACCGTAATAATTGATATTATTCCTGCCGTTAAATAAGTCGAGATAACAGAATACCATTTAATAAATTATAAAAGAGGATAGAAACTTAAAAGTCTATCCTCTTTTTTTATCTAAAATTGAGAAACCATTTCTGAATGTAATCTAATGAGAATCAATCCTGAATTATTCCTGGTGTTTCTATATCAGAAATAAATCACATCAAATTATTCTATATTCCTTTTTTAAAACCTAAATTTTAACAAAAAAATTATTATTTTTACTACTCACTTTATGTAGATATGACCCCAAACGAAAAAACCCTCATTAAGTTTTATACTGCTTTTGCCAATGCCGATACTTCAACTATGTGTGAATGCTATCACTCTAAAATTGAGTTTCGTGATCCTGCTTTTGGATTATTAAAAGAAAAGGATGTTTGCCAAATGTGGAAAATGCTTATTGAAAAAAGTAAAGGAAATATAAAAATTGAGTTCTCAGATATAAAAGCAGATGAATACGTTGGTTCCGCGCAATGGATAGCTACCTACACATTCAGTAAAAGCAATAGAAAAGTAGTAAATGTTATTCGCGCACAGTTTCAGTTTAAAGACGGATTGATCAAAAAGCACACTGATGATTTCGACATCTGGAAATGGTCCAAACAAGCTTTTGGAATTACCGGATATTTATTAGGTTGGACTGGTTTTTTTCAACATAAAATACAGCAACAAGCACTGCTATCATTGAAAAAATACAAAGAAACTAAAAATGCTAATTGAAACTTTAAAAACACTATTCAACCGAGATTTAAATCAGCTAAAAACCGAAATTGAGTCGTACCAAAACGAAAGCGATATTTGGAAAACTCAAAAAGGCATCGCTAATTCAGCCGGAAATCTATGTTTGCATTTAGTAGGAAATCTAAATACTTACATTGGCGCCGAATTTGGAAAGACAGGCTATATAAGAAACAGACCATTAGAATTTTCACTGAAAGATATTCCAAGAGCAGAATTGCTGTCAAAAATCAAAGATACCATTGTCGTTGTTGACAATGCATTAAATACAATATCAGAAGAAGAATTAAAAAAGGAATATCCTCTTTTAGTTTTCGAAAACAAGACTTCTACTGAGTTTATGCTTGTCCATTTGACCACGCACCTAGCCTATCATTTGGGACAAATTAATTACCACAGACGATTATTGAAATCTTAAAACATTCGCAATAATTGGCAATTTAGTAGCTTATTACACGTTTTAGGTTCATACTTAAATCATTTATAAAGTAAGGAAGAGTAAGGAATAACGCTTATAATACAACAATTATATGTCAGAATCTTCTAAAACACCCATTCCATTTCAATCCAACAGGAGATTTTCTGTGTTAGAAATTCTTCAGTTTATCGTATTGGCGGCTTTGATTCTGTACTTTGGCAAAACATTATTTATTCCGTTAAGCTTTTCATTACTTATCAGTTTCATTCTGTACCCCATCTGTAAATGGATGGAAACAAAAGGAATTAACAAAGGAGTTTCAATTATTATTTCCATTTTAGGAGTAACACTTTTGGTAGGAGCTATAATTTATCTATTATTCGCACAGTTTTCAGAGTTTCTTCACGAATGGCAATCTTTAAGTACCAAACTAACCGAAACAATAAATCAATTGAGTATTTTTATTTCGGAACGATTTGACATTAGTTTGCAAAAACAAACAGAATTTATCAATAATACGCTCAACAACTCCGGTTCACAAGCTTTTTCAATAGTCCGAAATACCGCTTATTCCCTGTCTGAATCTGTATTTTTCTTATTAATGATTCCTGTTTTCTCGGCATTAATACTTTTCCACCGCCAGATGTTATCGAATGCCTTATATGAACTTTTCCCTCCCGAAAGAAAAAAAACCATTCACGAAATCCTCGTCGAAACCATTCATGCGTATTACAATTTCATCAAAGGAATGCTGCTGGTCTATTTAATAGTTGGATTATTAAACAGTATCGGACTATTGATTATCGGAGTACCACACCCATTTCTGTTTGGTTTTATAGCCTCAATCCTTACTTTTATTCCGTATGTAGGAATCATGATATCGTCGCTCTTGCCCATTGCAGTTTCTTGGATAACGTACAATTCGATTTGGTATCCGTTAGCCGTCATTGCTGTTTTTTCTGTTGTTCAAGCACTCGAAGCCTATATTATATTTCCTTTCGCTGTGGGAAGCCGTTTGAAAATAAACACACTTGTAATCATTATTGTAGTAATCGTGGGAGGCATTTTATGGGGCGCTGCAGGAATGATTCTCTTCATTCCGTTCATCAGTATCATAAAATTGATTGCCGACCGCACACCTAGTCTAAAGACACTATCCGTTTTATTGGGAGATGGTGAACAAAAGAAAACTACGAAATAATCTATTTCAAAAGAGTAAAATCAAACTTCCAATCCAACTCTTTTTTATACCACAATTGCCCCTGTGAAACTTCCAATGGGCAGTCAAAATTATTGGTATAAAGTGCTCCGGTTCCTAATCCTTGAGGCATCAAATTGTGTTGTAAAAAGGTCCATTGCGCAATAGCATTGAGTCCAATATTACTCTCCAAAGCTGAGGTAATCCACCATCCGATTTTGTGCTTTTCAGCCAATGAAATCCATTCTTGAGTGCCTCGAAAACCGCCTATAAAACTAGGCTTCAAAATGATGTATTGCGGCTTGATTTTCTCTAATAATTGTTCCTTTTCTGCCAAAGTAAACACACCAATCAACTCTTCATCCAAAGCAATAGGAAAAGGTGTGATTTCACACAGCTCTGCCATACTGTCAGTGTGATTTTTTTGTATTGGCTGCTCTATACTATGTAATTTAAATTCAGATAGTTGTGTTAATTTACCTAAAGCTAAATTTTCACTAAAAGCACCGTTAGCATCAACCCGGATTTCGACTTGTTCTGGAGTGAAATGTTCCCGAATAAATCGCAATAATTGCAGTTCTTTATCGAAATCTATCGCACCAATTTTGAGTTTAATACATCGGAAACCTTGCGCTAGTTTTTCTTCGATTTGCTGCTTCATAAACGACTCCTCGCCCATCCAAACCAAACCGTTTATCAAAATGGATTTTGTGCCATTTGTAAAGTCCGAAGGGAACAATAAAAAAGGGTTTTCACTCTCCAAAGATTGGAACGCCATTTCCACTCCAAACTGTATCGAAGGGAACTCCATTAAAGCTTCCCAAAGTTGATCTTTTCCTAAGTGAATAGTATCGCAAGTCCATTGTAATTTTTCTTCATAATCCGAACGATCATCAATACTTAATCCGCGAAGGATTCCGCATTCTCCTATTCCTTTTTTACCGTCTTGTTCCAAGACGATAAACCAAGTTTCTTTTTCAGTCATAACGCCACGGGAAGTTCCTGATGGTCGTTTGAAATCCAGAATGTATTTATGGTAGGTTGCTTTCAAGAAATTATGAGTTATGAGTTATTTTAATGGGGCAAATTTGTATCTAACTAATTGTATCAAAACTTAATCCACTAACTTCAAAATTCTTTCAAAATCACTGGAAGTTATTCCTGCTTTTTTGAACGCAGCAAAATCTTGTTTTATTTTTTGAGTCCAACTAAAACTATCCGTAACATTTTGAGATTGATACTCTTTATAAATGGCTTTAGCTGATGAATAATTATCGTTCAATAAATAGGCGTGCGCCAAATTCATCTTTATCATCAACTCAGTATCATCAAGTTTTTCGCCTTCTTTCAGGAATTTAATCGCTTTTCCGTATTGCTTCGTCAGTACATAACTACTTCCTATCGCATTGTAATCCAAAGCGGTTGCTTTACCATCATTGATAATAGTTGTCAGTTTCGAGATGGCTTCGCCTTGTTTTCCTTGTTTTGCTAATACAGCGGCCTGCTTTCGCAAATCATCGTAAACACTTTTTGAAAGACTGGTTTCCCCAAAACAACTGTTACCAAAATCCTTGAACGCTTTAGCACGCTCTACAGCTAATAATTTTTGAAATTCCTTAAACTTGTACTTGGATTGGATTTTATCGAGAATACAAACGCAAAAATCATCTGAATTGGTCATTTTTTGAGCCAAATTAGATGTTTTACATTGATCGATGATTGCTTTTCTGTTTTCAAGCGTCCAGCCACGACTGAGTTTATTATCGACCCACGGCACGACTTCCAGAATAATTTTTTGGTTCATAATCCAGTTTTTACTTTCGAAACCAAACCATAAATTCCCAGAATTGGATTGCATGCAAGCCGATTTCTCTGTAGAAAGTCGTTTGGCATCTTTACTGACTGGCGTATCCTGAACCAAACACGCATCATCCGTTTTTCCGTTTTCTTTGTATTTTGCTGCCAAGTCGGCACTAGAAAAAACAGCATACTTGCATTTGTCATCACCAGAAATTTTAGACAAAATAAAAACTGCTCCTGCTGAACCTTGACTAATTCCCGTAGGATCCGGGATGGCTTTTAAAACCGAAACTAAACTACCCGCCATTTGCTGATTTTTATCCAAAAGCGTTATTCTATAAACGACCTCAGTAGTTCCTTCAGGGAAATCTTGGGTTTTTATGATGATTCTGTCTCTCGCTGAAACCGTTATTTCTTCGGTTGTAGCGCGGGTTTTATCCCAATAACCGTCTTTTTGAGAGAAAACAGATTGAAATGAAATAATTGTTACTACTATTAAAGCTATTTTTTGAATGTTCATTTTCTTGATTAACGTTTTTTAGCCCAGATTACTTCACTTAATTTTTATTTACATAGGGGTTCATTGAACTTCGTTTGCAGTGAAAATCCTTTTTATCAGCCTTTTTCGGCTGATAAAAAGATTACTTCACCATACTTTTATTTTAGTGGAGTTCAGTGAATTTCATTTGCAACGAATAGCTGGAGATTGCTTCGAAAAACTCACAATAACTAATTACAATTCGATGGAACTGCCTATTTCCAGTAACATCAAATCTTTTCCTTTGTTGAAGAATTTACGAATGGATTCCTCGTGGTCGATTTCGATATACCCAAAAGTGTCATAATGATACCCTAGAATTTTATCGCAATCCAAGAAATCAGAAGCAATAATCGCATCTTCGACATCCATGGTGAAATTATCGCCTATCGGCAGAATTGCCAAGTCAAGTTTGGTACGCATAGGAATGAGTTTCATATCCATTGTCAGCGCTGTATCACCTGCAATGTAGATATTTTTATGTTCGCCTTCAATGACAAAACCGCCCGGATTTCCTCCGTAACTGCCGTCAGGAAAAGAACTGGAATGAATGGCATTTACATATTTCAGTTTCCCAAAATCGAAATTCCAACTTCCACCATGATTCATAGGATGCGACTGAAAGCCTTTTTGAGAATAATAACCTGCAATTTCAGCATTGGAAACAATTACCGCATTGGTTCTTTTGGCAATTGCCTCGACGTCGAGAATATGATCTCCGTGAGCGTGCGTCACCAAAATATAATCGGCTTTTAAGGTGTCAATGTCAATGTGTGCTGCGTTTGGATTAGCCGAAATATAAGGATCAACAATGATGTGTTTACCTCCAACTTCTATCCCTAATGATGCGTGACCGTAAAATGTTATTTTCATTTTTTTTAATTTAAAAATTGAATGATTGAAATATTCCGTATTCGATTATTATTTTATCTCCCGCCTAAAAATGTATTCACAATGATATCCGAAAAAAAGTAAATCATACCTAACGACAATAAAACCGAAAGTGCAAAAGTACTCAATGCCAGTTTTTTTAATTCAGGATCTAATTCCTTAGGGTTTTGATTTTTATAGACGGTAATTAAATGTTTAGCTAAAGGAATGTACGCCAATAAAAATAAGTATTGATCAAAATGAAAGTCGTCTACAATTGCAAAAATCAACACCATAACCATCGCAGTTACAATCAAAAAATAATGATATATTTTTGCTTTGGCTCCGCCAATTTTTACGACAATCGTATTTTTATTAGACTTCCTATCTGAGGCTTCGTCACGCATATTATTCAGATTCAAAACACCCACGCTCAATAATCCGATAGCAACCGCAGGTAAAACCAATTCAAAATCCAATTGTTTGGAATATAAAAAATTCACCCCTAAAGTACTTACCAATCCGAAAAACACAAAGACAAATACATCACCAAATCCACGGTAACCATACGCTGTATTCCCAACCGTGTATCGAATTGCAGAAATAATTGAAAGAATTCCCAATACTAAATAGAACAAGGAAAACCATAGATTTGTATCTCTAAACGCATAATAAATCAACAACATCGCTGAAAGCAACGTCAATGCCGAAGTAATTATAATCGCGCGTTTCATGGCTTGTGGAGTAATCACACCACTTTGTATCGCACGTTTTGGACCTACTCGATCCTCGTTATCCGTTCCTTTCATGCCGTCACCGTAATCATTGGCAAAATTAGACAGTATTTGCAATCCCAAAGTTGTCAAAATAGCAAAACCAAACAATCGCCAGTTAAAGACTTCTGTTGGCGTTAATATATCATCTGTTGGGTGCGCCAAAGCATACATACTACCAACTATTATTCCAGAAACCGATAAGGGTAATGTGCGTAATCGTGCGGCTTCAATCCAATGTTTCATGTTTTTTTATTTAAAAGTTTGAAGTTTAAAACTTAGGATTCAAAGTATATAAAACTTTAAACCTCAGACTTTAAACCATTTTGTTTACATCCAATTACTATCGGAAGTTTCTATTTGATACAACCAAAGGTTGACTTGTTGCTTTATAACTGAATAATCCCCTAACTGAAAAGCGATATCTCCTCCTGCGGTATGCAATGTTACAGAACCTATATTCAACTTTTTATGCCAAAATAGCTGCGAAGTTGTAATCGCCTGTATTTTACTGGGCTCAATAATATCATTACTCACATCCCAAGCACCACTTTGCTTTATTATAAAATTCTCGTTGATGAACAATCGGTTATTCTTAAATTTAAAATATTGGATTAATCCAATAAAAATCGCATAAACCGGCACTACATAACTGTATTCAAAAAACAGGGGTTCAATCCAATACCCAATCGCCAAAAATCCTAACAAAGGTAGTCCTATTGAAAGGAAAACAGAAAAAACAAGTTTACGAAAATCAGGCTGAAGCATTAATCCTTTTTCAGGAATTTTATGAAACAACAATTTCAATATCGAATCTCTCTCGGTTTCACTACAGCCCGGAATTTCTATTAGCGACTTGCGTTCTTCTTTTTCTCCGCTGGTCGCTTGTCTAATTTTCAGTTCTAAAATCCCCATTTTCTTTTGGAAATAATTCCTTTTAATGGTCGTAATCTGAACTTTTTCAGGCTTGATAATAGTACTTTTTGTATTTAACAACCCAAAAGACAACAACAAAGAGCCTTTTTGTCGGGTTATTTTATAATCATAATATTTAAAAACGATTCGGATTACATTTACAACCAAAACAATCCCAAACAAAAACACTATCGATATTAAAATCGTCTGAAAGACTAAATTTTCATCAATGTAAGAGCCTACTTTTTCTTTGTAAACATTACTATCGTCTCCAAAATTTTGAAAATTCTCGTAAATCGTACTAAAGAAAATAAGCAACAAGGCGATACTTCTCTCATAGTTAGACGTTATTCCAACTTTCAACAAACTCAAAAAACTTATTTTAATGAAAGGATGTGTTGCTTCAAATAGTTTTTGCTCGGTTTCCTCCAATGAAGTTTCTTCAGTTCCGATTGTATGCTGCGTTTCTTCATTTTCCAACAAACGAAATTTCAGTTCTAAAGCCAGTTCATGCGAAATCGCTTTGATAGCGCCTTCTTTTTTATTGCTACCGGCAGTGTCTACATCCAATTCATAAACACCAATTAACTTTTGAATAAAAGACTGATTAATATTTACCTGTTGAATTTTACGAAGCTGAATCGCTGTTTTGGTTTTATTGAAAACGCCATCTGTAATGATAAATTCTTCATTTTCGGCATCCAAAAAGAAAGTAAAATTCAGATATTTCAAATAAGAAACAACTCCAATACTCACAAAGACAGTTGCCATCCCAAGGAAAAAATACAATTTATTAACCTCGTCAAACTTGAAAATCCAAATCACAATCATAGGCCACAACGCTCTGGCGTATTGCTGAAGCGTGTAAAAAAACATCACCAAAATCCCTATTGAAGATTGCCTTTGCGGCTGACTAAAATCGGCTCCCATTACAATTGCTTTTGTATTTTACCCATCAACAATTGTTTGATATCTTCGGCTTGTTCTTTTTCGATTCCCGGAATTTCAATGTCACTTGAACTTCCTCCGGCGGTAAAAATTTCAATTTTGGCAAGACCAAAATAACGTGAAATTAATCCTTCATGCAAAGCCACATGTTGTACTCTATTATAAGGAATTACAATAGTTTTTGTAGCTATAATCCCGTGTCTGAAAAGAACATCGTGTTCCCGGAATGCAAATCCTTTTTTCTTGAATCCAATAATCGAAAACACGACTAACAAAATCGAAAATACAGGAATTACTATTCCTAAAATCAACCAGACTCTTCCCGAAAACAATTCCGGTTTAAGCATGGAAAATAATATTGGAACTAGAATTAGCAGTGCAATAATTCTCACCAGACTAATCAAAACCACATTAATATATTTAGGATGTAAATTCGTAAAAGTGACTTCCTCAAATTTTGGAAGTTGGCGCGTATCAATCGTTTCGTTTGTGAAATTTTCCATTTTTTTATTTTGTTTCAGGTTTAAAGTTTAACGTTTCAAGTTCTATACTTGAAACCTAAAACATCAAACTTTTTACGGCAACCATTTTTTCTCAAAATTCGGTTTTCTTTTTTCCAGGAATGCGTTTCTTCCTTCTTTAGCTTCTTCGGTCATATACGCAAGTCTTGTAGCTTCACCTGCAAAAACCTGTTGTCCCACCATCCCATCATCGGTAAGATTCATGGCAAACTTTAGCATTTTAATCGCCATTGGTGATTTTTGTAAAATTTCCTGCGCCCATTCGTATGCCGTATCTTCTAATTCAGCATGCGGAATTACCGCATTCACCATTCCCATATCCATTGCATCCTGAGCAGAATAATTGCGCCCCAAGAAGAAAATCTCGCGTGCTTTTTTCTGTCCCACCATTTTGGCCAAATAAGCAGAACCATAACCACCATCAAAACTCGTTACATCAGCATCCGTTTGTTTGAAAATCGCGTGTTCTTTACTTGCCAAAGTCAAATCGCAAACCACATGCAAACTGTGTCCTCCACCTACAGCCCAACCTGGAACTACAGCGATAACTACTTTTGGCATGAATCGGATTAAACGTTGTACTTCTAAGATATTCAAACGGTGCTGTCCGTCATCGCCCACATATCCTTGATGCCCGCGCGCGTTTTGATCGCCACCGCTGCAAAAAGAATACACGCCATCTTTAGAAGAAGGCCCTTCAGCAGAAAGTAAAACGACTCCAATGGACGTATCTTCCTGTGCATCATAGAACGCATTAAACAATTCGGCAGTCGTTTTCGGACGGAATGCATTGCGCACATCCGGTCTGTTGAACGCAATTCTGGCAACGCCATTGCATTTCTTATAAGTGATATCTTCGTATTCTTTGGCAGTGATCCAATCCATTACAATTGATTTAAATTATTTTAGTGTAAAAATAAATCATTTTTTACATTTTATCTATTCTATTTAGATAAGCTTATGGTAATCCTTCTCTGATTAAAGGCTTTAAAACGTTAAAAAAGAATTAAAAAAAAGCATTTTAACAGTAGGTAATTCAAATTATTTCTAAATTTAAATCAAGCTAATCAGATGAATACAAATTGTTTATCTTGATTAATTATTGATTCTTCACTGATTTATTAACCTAAAAAAAGAATGTATTGAATGCAATTAAAAATGTTGTCGCTCCTTTTTCTACGGTAATAACTTATAAAAATATATTCAAAGCCCCGATAAACGAGCTAATGTTACAACCATTTGCCCCAGCAGTAAAAAATAAAAAGTAACACCTACGGTTAATTAAAGAACTATTTTCTTGTCCTAGCAAAAGTGAGACATTAATAAACAATTGTTTAGAAAATTATCTTCCAATATATAGAAAACCAGCGGCCTTATCGTGAAATTATTTCTTAACTCGTAAGCAAGTGATTGTACATTTAAAGACAAACTATTCTTTAAAGTAATTTACGCTTAAGTTAATATTTTTAAAATAGTATAGAGCATACTATTGTTCATTATAGGTGGATAAAAATACTTTAAAAGTAAAATTAAATTTATTTTATTTTAATGCTGCTAGAATTTAATATTCTAAAACAGGATTAAAAAGAGAAAGACTAACCGTTATGATTAGTCTTTCTTTTTTTTAAATAAATAAAGATTGTTCAACTATATTTTTTTTCTAAACCATTTAGAAATTAAGCTACACTAAGAATCACCTCTTAACTAAATTTCCTTAATCTCTTAATGGTTACAAAAGAATAAACATCAATATTGTTAGTATTTTTTATTCCTTAACCAAGTAAATTCCGTCTTCCTTGATTTCTATTAATTTCTCTCGGTACAAAGCGCCAATGGCTTTCTTGAAGGTTTTTTTACTCATTTTCAAAACCGTTTTAATGTCTTCCGGATGCGAATTATCAGTCAATCGCAAGAACCCTCTGCTGGCTCTTAATTCATCCAGAATTTTCTCCGCATTCGGCTCTATACTTTGATATCCTTGAATTTGTAACGAAACATCTATTTTATTGTCAGGACGAATCGTTTTGATATAGCCACGCATGCGGTCTCCCGTACGAATCGCATCATCATAGACTTCATCTTTGTACAACAACCCTTTGTACTTTTCGTTGATAATTACGTTAATTCCTATCTCGGTGATGTGCGAAAAAATCAAATCTACTTCTTCCCCTTTTTCAACCGTAAGTTCCTCATTTTTTAGAAATTGGTTGGTCTTACTTGAAGCAACCAAACGATTGGTTTTTTCGTCCATATATAAGTACACCAAGTAGCGTTTCCCTTTTTCCATAGGACGCGCCTGCTCTTTAAACGGAACCAAAATATCCTTTTCCATTCCCCAATCCATAAAAGCACCAACCTGATTGGTATAATTTACACGCAAAAGTGCAAATTCATTCAATAATATATAAGGTTCTAATGTCGTGGCAACGGGTCTTTCTTCGTGGTCTAGATACACAAAAACAATTAACTCCTCACCTATTTCAAATTCGTTTGGCACGTATTTGTTAGGTAACAGAATATCATGTATTCCTTCTGGATCCTGTTCTGGATTTCCCAGAAACAAACCCACTTTGGTATCGCGTAAAATGGTAAGCGTATTGTATTTTCCTATTTCAATCATTTTCTTTCAATTTCTAAAGCGCAAAGGTACGAAGTTTGAAAATAGTAAATTAAGAAACTGTCTACAAAAAAACAACCCCAAAATCCGATAGCTATTTTCTTTATTAGGAGCATAACTTTCTGTTCTTTCATCACGAGTTGTCCCGCTGTCCGCAGTATCCACGCCCAAAAGCGTGGGATACTTGCTTCCATCGGGGCTAGATTAGAACGTTTTGTTTTTCAGAAGAATTAATTCTTCAAAATTTTAAACGCAGGAAGCATGAACAAATCCTAAAATCGGGTTTCGCTTATACTTTCTTTTTCTTTTTTACTAACTTTGAGGAAACTAAAAAAGACCTATTAATGAAACCAACCTCAATTCTTTGTTTATTACTACTTGTATTTATTTCTCATACCAATTACGCACAAACCACAGTCGATGATCCCGAAATAAAAAAAATGGTTGCCGAAGTAAAATCGGAAAACATGGAAGCTACAGTTCGTAAACTCGTATCTTTTGGAACCCGACATACATTAAGCGATACCAAAAGCAACACGCGCGGTATTGGAGCGGCGCAACGCTGGGTAAAATCAGAATTTGATAAATATGCTTTAGCATCTGGCGGAAGACTGACTTCTATTATTGATTTTTTCACCATCAAAGCCGATGGAAGACGTATTGCTACAGACAGCCAATTAGGTAATGTGATGGCAACTTTAAAAGGAACTGATCCTACAGATGATCGTGTATTGATTATAAGCGGCCATTTAGATTCTCGTGCTTCAGATGTAATGGATGCCAAATCAGATGCGCCTGGTGCAAATGATGATGCTTCAGGAGTAGCTGCCATGATGGAACTAGCCCGAATCATGAGTCAAAGAGAATTTCCTTTTACACTGATTTTTGTGGCGGTTGTTGGTGAAGAACAAGGATTGTACGGAGCCAAACATTTAGCCGATGTTGCCAAAGATGGAAAATGGAATGTTATTGCCATGATTAATAATGACATGATTGGAAACAGTTTATCCAGCGGTACTTTATTGCGTGATAATACTAAAGTTCGTGTTTTCAGTGAAACAATTCCATTTTTAGAAACGGAAGCCGAATCAAAAATGCGTAAATCGACCAATCGTGATAACGACAGTCCATCCAGACAATTAGCCCGTTACATTAAAACGGTTACCAATCAATATGTGGAACAACTGGATATTAATTTAGTGTATCGCAACGACCGTTTCTTACGTGGTGGTGATCACACTCCTTTCAGTCAAAATGGATTTACGGCTATTCGTTTTTGTGAAATGAACGAAAACTACGATCACCAACATCAAAATGTTCGAAAAGAAAATAACATCCAATACGGCGATCTTGCTGAGTTTATGGATTTTGAATACATGAAGAAAGTAACTTGTTCTAACTTGGCTACATTCAGTAATTTAGCTTGGTCCCCAAAAGCACCAACAAACGTAGGAATTGAAGTGAAGGATTTGACTAATTTTTCTACTTTAGCATGGACTGCTCCTGAAGGAAAATCAGTTTATGGATATAACATTCTGATTAGAGAAACGTCATCACAACATTGGGAAAAAGCAATTTTTGTAAAAGACACAAAAGCCGAAATCCCATATTCTAAAGATAATTTTTTCTTTGCTGTTCAAACAGTTGATGCATTAGGACATTCCAGTTTACCGGTTTTCCCAATACCAATTCGTTAAACATTAGAAGAATTCAAACCATTAAACCATTTCTAAAATTGAGTTTTTCTTAATGCATCTTAATTTCTTAATGGTGCAGTAAAACATAAAAGAAAAAAGCGTTTGCCGAGGCAAACGCTTTTTTTATGGATACTATTTACAAATTAATATTAATTGTAAACACTCTCTTTTTTGAAATGAACAGCCAGTAAATAATAAATTACCACTCTGTATTTATTCCTGTTAGAACGACCGTATTTTTCCATAACGGCATCTATTGCAGCATCTAATTCCGGTCCATCTGCAAGTCCTAATTTCTTGATTAGAAAATTATTTTTTACCGTATCTAACTCGGCTTGCTGACTTCCGGCTACCGTTGCAGAATCATCATTATAAATTGACGGACCACAACCGATAGTTACTTTTGTCAACAAATCCATGTCTGGATTAACGCTACATTTGTCTTTCAAATCAGCAGCATACTTTACAATCAATTCGTCTCTTGCACTCATAAATAAAAGTTTAATATTTGATTAATAGATTTTTATATTCTCAAATTTAAACATTTAATCGTGCCTTTTAACGGACACCTGAAAATAATTAGACCAATTCTTTAAAATATTGCAGTAAAATGCTGTCATTTTCCAAAGTGGGTGTGAAAATTTCCAAAATACTTGGCTTTTCATTTTGAGCATATAAAGCAGTCAAACTTGTTGCTAAACTTGCTTCATCGCTAGCTATATTATATTCAAAACCATACATTTTAGCCAAATGTTCCGCAGTTAAACAATGGGAAGTTTCAAAGAATGTATTAAAAACAGGACTTTCTTCATGTCCTGGTAAAATCCTGAATATTCCTCCGCCTCCATTATTGATTAGAATAATCTTGAAGTTTTTCGGGATATAATTGTTCCATAATGCATTGCTATCGTACAAAAACCCAACATCTCCCGTTATGAAAACGGTTTGTTTTTCATCTCGTCCATATGCAGAGACAGCCGCGCCAATAGCCGTAGAAGTACTTCCGTCAATTCCGCTGGTACCGCGATTGCAATACACTTCAATTGAAGGATGAACGTCTATTAATTGCGCATAACGAATTGCTGAACTATTGCTGATTTGTAACTGACTATTCATTGGCAAACACTGAATCACTTTTTCGAAAACTTTAAAATCCGAAAAAGGAATTTTTTCTAAATAAATATCACTTTTTAGCTTTCGTAACGCTTTCACAGCGTCCAATTGCTTAAAATAATTACTTTCTGTTGCGTTTGTAAGTGGTAGAAATACATCAAAAAATACATTTGGATTTACTTCAAAATGGTTGGTCAAAGCACCAAAAGTATCATATGCTCTCCAAGAATCAATATGCCAATGGTGTTTTGGCTTGTATTTTCTCAAAAAAGCTTTGATTCGTTTCGAAACAATCATTCCGCCAAAAGTCACTAAAATTTCCGGACGAAAATTTTCAAAATCATCATGCGTAAAAGGCGTAATTATGGTGTCAATGTTGCTTATAAAAGTATCGTGATGCAAATTAGAAGTCGTTTCAGTCAAAACTACAACCGACTCATCTTTCGCAAAAGCATCTATTATTTTTTCATTGATGGTATTCGGTTCATTTACACCAACTAAAATCATTTTTTTGGTGGAATTGTTCCAAATTGTTGCAAATTCCGAAACGTCTTCGATAGAAATTGTCAGAGTTACATTTGCGGAAGCGATAGTATTCACTTCAACTGAAAGTTCTGAAACGGTTTCATACAAAGGCTCTTCAAAAGGCGCATTGATGTGAATGGGACCTTTTTGCGCGATTGCCGTATTGATGGCTTCGTTGATTTTTAAATCATTTGTAGCTGAAACGTCTTCTTGCAAATTAGCATTGTACAAAGAATGGTTTTCGAATACATTTTCCTGTCTAATCGTTTGTCCGTCGCCAATATCAATTTTGCTTTGCGGTCTATCTGCCGAAATCACTATTAAAGGAATCTGGCTGTAAAATGCTTCCGCAAAAGCCGGATAATAATTCAATAAAGCAGAACCGGAAGTACACACCAAAACCACTGGTTGTTTCGTTTGTTGTGCTATTCCCAATGCAAAAAAAGCAGCCGCTCGCTCATCAGCAATACTGTAACATTGAAAGGCTGGATTACTCACAAAACCTATTGTTAACGGTGCATTTCTAGAACCCGGAGAAATAATTATGGTGGTGATTCCTTTGGACAAACAAATTTCAATAATGCTTTGTGCTAAAGGTATTTTGGGGTAAATCATTGTTTTAGTTTCAAAGTAACAAAGATACAAAGATGTAAAGGTTTTTCTCTAATCTTAAATAGTTTTCTTAAATTTGAAGGAAAATAAATTCTATATGGAAATCAAAATAAGACCGGCTGTTTTTACCGATTTAGATACAATATTGGAAATCATCAATCACCAAATACTTCACAGTACTTCGATTTATGATTATGAGCCACGAGATTTTGAAACCCATAAATTGTGGTTTGAGGATAAATTGGCTCAAGATTTACCTGTAATTGTAGCCGAAACTGAAAATGGAACCATTGGATATGCTACTTATGGATCTTTTCGTCATAAAATAGGCTACCGTTTTACAGTGGAACATTCTGTTTATGTTGCGGAAGAATTTTTAGGAAAAGGGGTTGGGAAATTATTATTGGCTGAACTGATTCAATTGGCAAAAAAACAAAAATACCATACTATGATTGGCGTTATTGACTCCGAAAATAAAGGAAGTATAGCTTTTCATAAAAAATATGGTTTTGAAACCGTGGGCATTATTAAAGAATCAGGCTATAAATTCGATCGTTGGTTGAGTTCCGTTTTCATGCAATTGATTTTAGAATAATTGAAGTTGAACTAGAATTTGGTTCGTTTTTTTCAATATGTTTGGCTTTATAACTTTATGACTTCAAGACTTGAGACTTTATAGTATATTTGCACAACTAAAAATTTCATGGACTATACCTTACTTTCATCGCCTTTACAGGGATTTACCGACTTTCGTTTTAGAAATGCCCAAAACAAAATTTTTGGAGGAATTGATACGTTTTACTCACCTTACATTCGCTTAAACGGAAAAATGGTTATTAAACCATCCTACGAACGAGACCTTCTTCCGGAGAATAATCTTGATTTAGAGGTAATTCCGCAAGTGATAACAAACGATGCCGATGAATTTTTATTTGTGGCGAAATATGTTCGAGAACTGGGTTATAAGGAATTAAACTGGAATTTAGGATGTCCTTATCCTATGGTTACGAAGTCTGGAATGGGCTCCGGTCTAATCAGTAATCCAGAGAAAATCAATAACATTCTTCACAGAGCACATACTGAATCTGACATTATTGTGTCTATGAAAATGCGTTTGGGTTATGAAAACAGTGAAGAAATTTTGGAAGTTTTACCTATTTTAGATACGTATCCTATTAAAAATATTGCGATTCATGCGCGCATTGGAAAACAACTGTATAAAGGTGGCGTAAATCTGGATGCGTTTCAGCTATGTGTTGATAACAGCAAGCATAAACTATATTACAATGGCGATATTACTTCGGTGGCTAAATTTCATGAAATGCAACAACGCTTTCCTACTATTGACCATTGGATGATTGGTAGAGGATTAATTTCGGATCCATTTTTACCCAGTATGATAAAAAACAATACTTCAGAATATCCTGCCAATAAAATGGAATTATTCAGTGCGTTTCACGATACTTTGTATGCTATTTATAGTGAATCGCTTTCGGGTTCAACACATATTTTATTGAAAATGTACCATTTATGGGAATACTTTTCGGCTACTTTTTCAAATCCGCATAAGGTATTGAAAAAAATAAAAAAAGCGCAAAGCATCCGAAATTACGAAGCTGCTGTTGCGGAAATTTTCAAAAATGAAAAAATTTAAATTAAACCATTAAGAAATTAAGAAAAATTAAGCTCTGATTCTTAATGTAACTTAATTTCTTAATGGTTCAAATTTTAGAAAATATTCGACACTTACTCAAACTACAAAAAAAAAAGAGATTTTCATTTGACTGAAAATCTCTTTTAAAATATTTTACTTTTTTAAAATCAGTAAATTACGCTTTGATCCAATTCAATACTTCAGGATCTGTTACCAAAGTTTTTGGGGAAATCACTTTTTCTAATTCTCCTTTTTCGTTGATTAGGTATTTTTGAAAATTCCATTCCACAGTTGAATCTTTCAATCCGTTTTTTGATTTTTGAGTCAAAAACTGATAGATAGCAGCCATATCATCACCTTTTACAGAAACTTTGTCCATCATAGGAAAAGTTACTCCGTAATTCAGTTGGCAGAAAGTAGCAATTTCTTCATTTGTTCCCGGTTCTTGAGAAGCAAAATTATTCGCAGGAAAACCTACAATCACTAATCCTTTGTCTTTGTATTCTTTATAAACAGCTTCAAGATCTTTGTATTGTGGCGTCAATCCACATTTTGAAGCAGTATTTACAATCATGATTTTTTTACCTTTCAAAGAAGCAAAATCAAAACTGTTTCCAGATAAATCTTCTACTTTGAACTGATAAATTGTTTCTTTAGCTATTGATGCGTTGCTCATTTTGGTTTCAGTTTTTTTAGGTTGCGCCTGATTTTGACAGCTAAATAAGATTAAAGCAAAAGTGGCAATAAATACTAGATTTTTCATATTTAAAATTTTTTATAAAAATAGACAATTATTTGTCTCATTAAAATTTATTTTCGTTAAACACACGTTAAAAAACAAAGAAGCCTGACATTATGAAAATGCCAGACTTCCAAACAAATAAACAACAAATCTTAATATGGTATTTAAAACGTATAGGTTATTTTTCCTTTCATAAAAAAAGGTGTTCCGGGAGTAAAATGAATCTCTTCGACACTTTCAGGTTCATTCTGAAGCCTGGATTCAGTGGCAAATTGTGTTTCGTTCCATGCAGTATCAAAAATATTCTCAACTGCTATTCCGAAATTGATATTCTTATATTGATAATTAACATTTAAATCAGATATAAAATAACCTTTGGCAACAATAGAATTATCCTCATTTGCTGGGCGATTTTTTAAGTAACGATACCGTATTCCTCCTGAGAAACCATTGACTTTCTGGAAACTTAAACCTCCTGTCGTGGTGAAATCTGGCGCTAACGGGATGTAATCCTGACCTTTTGGTTCATCAATACTTCTGGCATAAGTATAATTTGCATCAGCATCAAAATACAACCAATCGTTCAACTGATAACGCAATCCAAGCTCTGCTCCCATGCGTTTTGATTTTCCGCTTGGCTCAATGATTCCGGCATCTCCGACGTAAACAAATTCCTGCTCCAAAAATAAATACCACAAAGCAGAATTCACAATTAACTTAGGAAATGGTTTCCAAATGGTACCAATATCCGTTCCTATTGCGGTTGGTAAAATTTGTTTTCCACTGTTTTGAACGACCACTCGAGCATCATTCGAATGAAAACCCATTCCTGATTTTATAAAAAACTGCAAATTGTTATTTTTCGAATAAATGAAATTCAGTTTTGGAGAAAATTTAACTTTAGATTCTGATTGTGTTTTGTAATCCATAGTCAACTTATCTTGGTAATTAAATTTGAAATAATCCAATCGAATGGCCGGATTAATCATTAATTTTCCAAAATTGAATTCTGAATTCAAGTACGAAAACAAATTAGATTCATCAATATCTCCTAATTTTATATTTTCTAAAACTGTTCTTCTGTTCAAAGTATGAGAAAGCTCCGTATCTTTTGTAGCATCAGCGCGAAAACCTCCACCAAACTGTAACAAAACATCTACATCATTTAATTTTGTTTTCTTATTCAGCTCGGCATTCATTCCATAAATATCCCTGTTTTCTTTCTGTTTAATTTGGTCTCCGTTTATTGGATCTTCCAGGAAGAAAGTAAAATTCGAATACAATTCAAATTGATAATTTGAATAAAAAGCATTGGCTTTCAAGAACGTATTTTCATCAATTGGTTTACTCAAACTTGCACTGAAGTTCGTTCGGGAAGTATTTCCTCCTTCGGTATCATCAACGGAACCAAATCTAGAAATCGTTCCATTATCAATCAGCCGTTGCGGAATTTGACCCGAAGCATCCCATTTACTTGAAAAGCGAGAAGCCAAGATTGAAAACTTGCTATTGTCACTTAAAATAGCTGAATATTTTCCTAACAGATTGATCCTATTGAAATTTTGGGGAGAATCAAAAGGCCCATCTGTCAGTATATATTCTGTAGCGATATAGGCGCTTTGTGTTTTTTGGTTGCCCAAAAGATTAAACAATCCCACTGTTCGCATCGTGTTGAATTGTCCTATTTCAAGACCAATACTACTTTTTTCAATTTTATCTTTAGTTTGGAAAGCAACATATCCTGCCGTTGCAAAATCCCCTTTGTTAGCATAATATGTTCCTTTTCCAAAATCTATTTTTTCTACCGTTTCCGGAATTACAAAATGCAAATCAGCATACCCCTGACCATGCGCATGAGAAACCATGTTTACTGGCATTCCATCTACTGAAATGGCAATATCTGTTCCGTGATCGATATCAAAACCTCTAAGAAAAATTTGCTCCGCTTTTCCTCCACCGGCATGTTGCCCTATGAATAATCCAGGTACTTTTCGCAAAATTTCTTGCGAAGAATTTACCGGAGTGGTTTGCAAATCTATTTTAGAAATTACATTCATAGCCGAAAGTTTAGGTTGGATTATTATTTCATTCAATCTAAAAATATCATCTTCCAGAATCATTGTATCATCCGATGAAACAATGGTAAAATTTGACTTTTTATATCCTAAAGCGGTTATTTTAATCACATCTCCCAAAACTGTTTTATCTAAGCTAAACAATCCGAATTCATTTGTATGCGCATGACTTTCAGAATTTGTGTTCACTAAGTAGGCGTTTTCAACAGGATTACCATCGCTATCCAACACTTTTCCTTTTTGGATTTGGCCATAGGAAGACAACCCAAAAAGGGTAATCATCACTAAAATAATATTTTTCATACGCTATAATTGATTTACCTTTTTGTCAAAATTAGGTCCCAATTCATACAAGCTGGACAGTAATTCTTCCTTAATAGGTTTCGCTTTAAGCGCTAAATTATTTGATTTATATATCATTGCTAAGTGGTATTGTACCTTTGGTTCAAAGGATTTTCCGACCACATGATTCTGAGCAATTTCTAATGCTTTTTTATTTTCGCCTACATTTAGGTATGCCCAAGCCAATAAGTCATAAGAATCTGCAGTGGGTCTGTGCTCTACTTCTATTTTGGCAATTTCTAATGCTTTTGAAGCTGTTTTTTTGTCATCGGCATAAATCAAAGCATTATATTTGTTGTACATCGCGCCATAATTATTTTTCTCCATCATAGAAAAATAAGCGTTTCTATTTCTTATTTCATTGGTTTTATCTCCTTTAAATTGGGCAATTTGAGATTTCAACAAATAAAAATCTGGAGTATTATGAGTAACAGCTATAGCATCAATAATTCTATTTGCCTCATTTATATTTCTTTCTTTAGAGAAAACTATCCAAGCAATTCCTTTTAGAGCATAGGAATAATTAGGATCTAATGCTAATGTTTTTAGGAAACTGTCATACGATTCCTGAATTCTTCCCGCATGACCATAAAAATCTCCAAGGTTTGAATAAGACCAAATTTTAAGTCCTTTGTTATCGTCTTTTTCAGCAATATCTCTCGCTTTTTCCATGAAAGTTATGGCTGTATCCAAATCTCCTTTGTGATCGTTCCATTTTGCCAAGCGAATCAAATAATCAAAACTATTCATGTCTCTTATGGCATTCAGATTTTTAACCGCTTCCGGATAATTTCCTAATTCCATTTGAACGTCGAACAATAATTTTTGGGTTTCTTTTTTTCCTTCGCCTATTGCTAATGCTTTATTAGCTAACTCCAACGCTTCTTTGAAACGGTGTTGTGAAATGTAATTTCTTGCTAATGATCGAATCGTTGATACTCTGGAATAATCATACGCTTCGTTTGATTTTGTCAATAATTCTTCCGTTTTATATAGGCTTTTAATATTTCCTGTATATTCGAAAAGCATGTTGTAATTTGATGCTAATTGACTTAAATAACTGATTTGGTTTGGAGCTGCATCAAATTTTTTCTGCCAAAAATCAATTTCTTTATATGCAAAAGTCAGTGATTTATTTTCCTTTAAAGTCAAATATTTATTATAGTCTTCCTTATTTGTAATTTGTTCTGATTTAGTCTCGCAACCGAATATGAATAGGATTGTGAAAACTAAAAATGATATTGTTTTTAAAGTTTTCATACTCTAATTGTTTTGTTTGTTTGTTTGTTTGTTTGTTGTAATAAAAAAAACAGAGCGAAAATTGTTGCAAGCGCTCTGTTTTTTTTTTAGAAAATATTACCAAGCAGAAGCTAAGTAAGGGAAAGTTGTACCAAATGCTTTATCATTTGCATTTACATTATCTTTAGTAAGGCCCGGGTTAGAAGTACCCGCTGAACCACCAAAAATCAATAATAATTCAACATCAATTACATCATCTGCCAAAGCTCTACCAGTTAATATATTAGTCCCGTCAAAGAAAGTAGTTTTAGCTGTCTTAGAAACTCCCAATACATCTGTAGCCAAAAGACCAGTTAGCTGAGCAGCCGTTTGTCCTAAAGCATTAGTAGTATATCCTGGATTCAATGCTAATAATCTAGATTGAAAAATAGATTGGTATTTAGCTCCCATTGCCGAAGGAATTGCAGCATTAAAATCGTCTTTAGGTTGCCCTGAAGCAACGAATACAGTATTGATTGCGGGTCTCGCCATTTGATCTTGCTGAACATAAGTTCCTGAAAAATCTAGGCTTACAGTAGAATCACCGTTTGAATCGTCATTATCACAATTTACTGAAACAACTGCAGCTACTAGCGCGATTGTTATAATTTTGAATTTATTTGTTTTACTCATGATCTTTATATTTTAAGTTTTTTGGAAATCGTAAATACTCGATTTCATGTTGTTACTTTTTTAAATAAAATAATTATTGTTTTTTCTTAGTTTCAGCCCAAACATTGATTGTGCTTGAAGAACCTAACATTGTTTTTGGAACTTCTACTACAATTGACATTACATTAGTTCCTGCGAATGTATCTACACCCGGATTTTTAAAACCTGAAGCTGTTCCTCCAAGAATTGCTTTAAATTGACCTAAATCAAAGAAAAAAGGATCGTCTCTTGGTCCTGCGAAAAATTTCATTCCGTTTTGCTCAGCAGTTAAAGCTGTTGCGCCATAAGTAGAAATTGTAACATTTCCTGTAGCTGCAGTCGTTTTAACTGTACTTGATGTTCCCGTTGTTCCTGGAGCAACTGGTCCAAAGAAATACATTTTGTCATCTCTCTTGATTGCTTGAATCACTAAGTCTTCAACATTGTCACCTGTGTTATCAATATTGATCTCAACCATTACATTTTCTTTAAATGTAGCAGCACCTGTAGCATTAGGACTTAACAATCCTTGTGTGTTTACTGCAAATACTAAATTACTTGTGTTTTGACCTTGAAAAGCGTACACATCAGTAATATCACCTGCATCGCCAGACATTGTAGCCGGAGCATCTATGTGATCCGCAGCTACTAATATTAAGCCCGAAACCGCCACTAGCGATAGACCTAAAATCATTTTTGTTTTTTTCATTTTGTTATAAATTAAAAGGTTATAAAGTCATTTACGGGAAAGTGTTTCTTTTGGTTTTAAAAATGGTAAAAAAAAAACAATTAATTAGTCAAATACTTGATAATCAAGAAAATAAATACTTAAATAAAATATAATTATTTTTATTTTATTTTTTTTATTATCTTGACAATCATTAAATCAATCATTTCTAAATAAGATTGTATAAGTTTGTATAAGTAAAATAGTAAGATATGAGTCAAGAAGAGTTATTAGTATTAATTTATAAGAAAGACGAAAGGGCATTTACACATCTATATGATATGTATTCCAAAAGTTTATTTTCGGTTATAAATGTTCTCGTAAAGAATAGAGAAGAAGCAGAAGACGTGCTTCAGGAAGTATTTGTAAAAATTTGGAAGAATATTGATTCGTACCATGAGAGCAAAGGAAGATTTTACACTTGGATCCTCAATATTGCCAGAAACACTTCTATAGATAAACTGCGTTCAAAAAATTTTAATAACAGTCAAAAAAACCTTTCTACAGATAATTTCGTAAATCACTTTGAAGACAGTTCTAAACTGGTTGACAAAATGGATACAATTGGATTGCAAGAGTTTGTAAAAAGACTAAAACCAAAATGTATTCAAATAATAGATTTACTGTTTTTTAAAGGGTATACCCAACAAGAAGCTTCTGATGAATTGGCAATTCCTTTGGGAACAGTAAAAACACAAAATAGAAATTGTATTAATGACTTAAGAAATTATTTGAAAGTATAATGGAAACAAAAGAATATATAGAATCAGGAATCCTGGAGCTTTATGTTTACGGTTTACTAAGTGAACCCGAAAACGAACAAGTAAGCGCCATGGCGAAAAATAATCCAGAAATTAACAACGAAATTATTGCGATAGAAAAAGCCATTGTTGCTTTATCATCTAGCTTTTCACCGTTTCATTCAGTGGCTAATTATGAAAAAATTAAAGCTAAACTGGAACTCAAACATGCTAAAGTAATCGAGTTACAACCTACCAGCAATTGGTCACAATATGTTGGTTGGGCAGCAGCAATTCTATTATTGGTTGGTATTGGATATCAATACAATCAATTAGATGAAACTACTACGCAAGTAGCCAATACTGAAGTTGAGAAAGCTAAATTAGAGAAAGAATTTAATGTCTTAAAATTAAAAAACACGGCTAACGAAACGAGTTTAGCGGTTGTAAGAGACACTAAAAATACTGTTGTAGCACTTGGTGGACAAGTAGTTGCTCCAGAATCTTTTGCAAAAGTATATTGGAATCAAGATACTAAAGTAGTCTATATTGATGCCGCAGGTTTACCGGAGCCACCAGAAGGAATGGTATATCAGGTTTGGGCATTAAAATTAAGCCCATTGACTCCTACAAGCATTGGATTATTGGAAAACTTTGATGCAAATGAGCAAAAATTATTTGCTGTGAATAATGCTAATGAAGCAGAAGCTTTTGGAATCACACTTGAGCCAAAAGGAGGAAGCTTAACTCCTACAATGGAACAATTATATACATTAGGAAAAGTGTAAATCATCTCTTTTTCTATAATACTAAAAAAGGTTCAATTTTATAAGTTGAACCTTTTTTTATTGAGAACTAACGAAAAAACATATCGAATAGAGATAATAAATTACATTTAACTAAAAAAACATTTTTTAAATATTAAATCTATTCTAATAAAAATAATCAAATTGAATTCTATCATTTAACAACAAAGTAAAACCAAGTATTAAAGTGTCTAATGTAACTGTATTACCACTTACTGAGTAGGCTGAATTCCTAACTCTTAAACCATTAATAAACATTTTTACTTTACTTTTTACAGATGGTGTTTTAGACATAACAAAAGTTGATTGCAATAAGTTAGAATAAAGCTCATCTGTTACATCATTTACACTATTATCAACATAATCCTTAACCGATTTTACGCTTGGGTATTTCGTGTCTGAAGTTCCATCTGTACTTACACTTGTACTTTTGTTTGCCAAAGCTTCTTTACTCGCTTCAGCTGTAGTAGCACGAGATACTTCAGTTGCTAAATTAGCAGTCAATGTCGCTTCAGCAGTCGTAGCACGAGATATTTCTGAAGCTAATGCCGTTGAACCTGATGTAGTCGAAGCATCAACATAATCCTTAACCGATTTTACACTTGGATATTTCGTGTCGGATGTTCCATCTGTGCTTACACTTGTACTTTTGTTTGCCAAAGCTTCTTTACTCGCTTCAGCTGTAGTAGCACGAGTTGTTTCAGTTGCTATAGTAGCAGTCAATGTTGCTTCTGCAGTCGTAGCACGAGATACTTCTGATGCTAAATTTGTAGTCAAAGTCGTTTCAGCAGTTGTAGCACGAGATATTTCAGATGCTAATGCTGCTGAACCTGATCCAGCCGAAGCATCAACATAATCCTTAACCGATTTTACACTTGGGTATTTTGTGTCTGAAGTTCCATCCGTACTTACACTTGTACTTTTGTTTGCCAAAGCTTCTTTGCTTGCTTCAGCTGTAGTAGCACGAGTTGTTTCAGTTGCTATAGTAGCAGTCAATGTTGCTTCTGCAGTCGTAGCACGAGTTATTTCAGTTGCTAAATTTGTAGTCAATGTCCCTTCAGCACTAGTAGCACGAGATATTTCAGTTGCTAATGCTGTTGAACCAGATGTAGCCGAAGCATCAACATAATCCTTAACCGATTTTACACTTGGGTATTTCGTGTCAGAAGTTCCATCCGTGCTTACACTTGTACTTTTGTTTGCCAAAGCTTCTTTACTCGCTTCAGCTGTAGTAGCACGAGTTGTTTCAGTTGCTATAGTAGCAGTCAATGTTGCTTCTGCAGTCGTAGCACGAGATACTTCTGATGCTAAATTTGTAGTCAAAGTCGTTTCAGCAGTTGTAGCACGAGATATTTCAGTTGCTAATGCCGTTGAACCGGATGTAGCCGAAGCATCAACATAATCCTTAACCGATTTTACACTTGGGTATTTTGTATCAGAAGTTCCATCCGTGCTTACACTTGTACTTTTGTTTGCCAAAGCTTCTTTGCTTGCTTCAGCAGTCGTAGCACGAGTTGTTTCAGTTGCTATAGTAGCAGTCAATGTTGCTTCTGCAGTCGTAGCACGAGATATTTCTGAAGCTAAATTTGTTGTCAATGTAGCTTCAGCAGTTGTAGCACGAGATATTTCTGAAGCTAATGCTGTTGAACCAGATGTAGCCGAAGCATCAACATAATCCTTAACCGATTTTACACTTGGGTATTTTGTATCAGAAGTTCCATCCGTGCTTACACTTGTACTTTTGTTTGCCAAAGCTTCTTTGCTTGCTTCAGCAGTCGTAGCACGAGTTGTTTCAGTTGCTATAGTAGCAGTCAATGTTGCTTCTGCAGTCGTAGCACGAGATATTTCTGAAGCTAAATTTGTTGTCAATGTAGCTTCAGCAGTTGTAGCACGAGATATTTCTGAAGCTAATGCTGTTGAACCAGATGTAGCCGAAGCATCAACATAATCCTTAACCGATTTTACACTTGGGTATTTCGTGTCTGAAGTTCCATCCGTACTTACACTTGTACTTTTGTTTGCCAAAGCTTCTTTGCTTGCTTCAGCTGTAGTAGCACGCGATATTTCAGTTGCTAATGCTGTTGAACCGGATGTAGCCGAAGCGTCAACATAATCCTTAACCGATTTTACGCTTGGGTATTTCGTGTCTGAAGTTCCATCCGTACTTACACTTGTACTTTTGTTTGCCAAAGCTTCTTTGCTGGCTTCAGCAGTCGTAGCACGAGTTATTTCAGTTGCTAAATTTGTAGTCAATGTCCCTTCAGCACTAGTAGCACGAGATATTTCAGTTGCTAATGCTGTTGAACCAGATGTAGCCGAAGCATCAACATAATCCTTAACCGATTTTACACTTGGGTATTTCGTGTCAGAAGTTCCGTCCGTACTTACACTTGTGCTTTTGTTTGCCAAAGCTTCTTTGCTTGCTTCTGCAGTCGTAGCACGAGTTGTCTCAGTTGCTAAATTTGTAGTTAATATTGCTTCTACAGTCATAGCACGAGATATTTCTAATGCTAATGCTGTTGAACCTGACGTAGCCGAAGCGTCAACATAATCCTTAACCGATTTTACACTTGGGTATTTCGTGTCGGATGTTCCATCTGTACTTACGCTTGTACTTTTGTTCGCCAAAGCTTCTTTGCTTGCTTCAGCTGTAGTAGCACGAGATACTTCAGTTGCTATAGTAGCAGTCAATGTAGCTTCAGCAGTAGTAGCACGAGATACTTCTGATGCTAAATTTGTTGTCAAAGTCGTTTCAGCAGTTGTAGCACGAGATATTTCAGATGCTAATGCCGTTGAACCTGATCCAGCCGAAGCGTCAACATAATCCTTAACCGATTTTACACTTGGGTATTTCGTGTCAGAAGTTCCGTCCGTACTTACACTTGTACTTTTGTTTGCCAAAGCTTCTTTGCTTGCTTCAGCTGTTATGGCACGAGTTGTTTCAGTTGCTATAGTCGCAGTCAATGTAGATTCAGCAGTCGTAGCTCGAGATACTTCTGATGCTAAATTTGTTGTCAAAGTCGTTTCAGCAGTCGTAGCTCGAGATACTTCTGATGCTAAATTTGTTGTCAAAGTCGTTTCAGCAGTTGTAGCACGAGATATTTCAGACGCTAATGCCGTTGAACCTGATGTAGCCGAAGCATCAACATAATCCTTAACCGATTTTACACTTGGGTATTTCGTATCAGAAGTTCCATCTGTGCTTACACTTGTACTTTTGTTCGCCAAAGCTTCTTTGTTGGCTTCAACTGTAGTAGCACGAGTTGTTTCAGTTGCTATAGTAGCAGTCAATGTCGCTTCTGCAGTCGTTGCACGAGTTGTTTCAGTTGCTATAGTAGCAGTCAATGTCGCTTCTGCAGTCGTTGCACGAGATACTTCTGATGCTAAATTTGTTGTCAAAGTAGCCTCAGCTGTAGTAGCACGAGATATTTCAGTTGCTAATGCCGTTGAACCTGATCCAGCCGAAGCATCAACATAATCCTTAACCGATTTTACACTTGGGTATTTCGTGTCGGATGTTCCGTCCGTACTTACACTTGTACTTTTGTTTGCCAAAGCTTCTTTGTTGGCTTCAACTGTAGTAGCACGAGATACTTCAGTTGCTAAATTAACAGTCAATGTTGCTTCTGCAGTCGTAGCACGAGATACTTCTGATGCTAACGCAGTTGAACCTGATGTAGTCGAAGCGTCAACATAATCCTTAACCGATTTTACACTTGGGTATTTCGTATCAGAAGTTCCATCTGTACTTACACTTGTACTTTTGTTTGCCAAAGCTTCTTTGCTTGCTTCTTCAGTCGTAGCACGAGATACTTCTGATGCTAAATTAGCAGTCAATGTAGCTTCAGCAGTCGTAGCACGAGATATTTCAGTTGCTAATGCCGTTGAACCTGATGTAGTCGAAGCATCAACATAATCCTTAACCGATTTTACACTTGGGTATTTCGTGTCGGATGTTCCATCTGTGCTTACACTTGTACTTTTGTTTGCCAAAGCTTCTTTACTCGCTTCAGCTGTAGTAGCACGAGATACTTCAGTTGCTAAATTAGCAGTCAATGTCGCTTCAACAGTCGTAGCACGAGATACTTCTGATGCTAAATTTGTAGTCAAAGTCGTTTCAGCAGTTGTAGCACGAGATATTTCAGATGCTAATGCCGTTGAACCTGATGTAGTCGAAGCATCAACATAATCCTTAACCGATTTTACACTTGGATATTTCGTGTCGGATGTTCCATCTGTACTTACACTTGTACTTTTGTTTGCCAAAGCTTCTTTGCTTGCTTCTGCAGTCGTAGCACGAGTTGTTTCAGTTGCTAAATTAACAGTCAATGTTGCTTCTGCAGTCGTAGCACGAGATACTTCTGATGCTAACGCAGTTGAACCTGATGTAGTCGAAGCGTCAACATAATCCTTAACCGATTTTACACTTGGATATTTCGTGTCGGATGTTCCATCTGTACTTACACTTGTACTTTTGTTTGCCAAAGCTTCTTTGCTTGCTTCTGCAGTCGTAGCACGAGTTGTTTCAGTTGCTAAATTCGCAGTCAATGTTGCTTCTGCAGTCGTAGCACGAGATACTTCTGATGCTAATGCCGTTGAACCGGATGTAGCCGAAGCGTCAACATAATCCTTAACCGATTTTACACTTGGGTATTTCGTATCAGAAGTTCCATCAGTACTTACACTTGTACTTTTGTTTGCCAAAGCTTCTTTGCTTGCTTCAGCTGTAGTGGCACGAGTTGTTTCAGTTGCTATAGTAGCAGTCAATGTAGCTTCAGCAGTCGTAGCACGAGATATTTCAGATGCTAATGCTGTTGAACCTGATCCAGCCGAAGCATCAACATAATCCTTAACCGATTTTACACTTGGGTATTTCGTGTCGGATGTTCCATCTGTACTTACACTTGTACTTTTGTTTGCCAAAGCTTCTTTGCTTGCTTCTGCAGTCGTAGCACGAGTTGTTTCAGTTGCTATAGTAGCAGTCAATGTTGCTTCTGCAGTCGTAGCACGAGATACTTCTGATGCTAACGCAGTTGAACCTGATGTAGTCGAAGCGTCAACATAATCCTTAACCGATTTTACACTTGGGTATTTCGTATCAGAAGTTCCATCTGTGCTTACACTTGTACTTTTGTTCGCCAAAGCTTCTTTGTTGGCTTCAACTGTAGTAGCACGAGTTGTTTCAGTTGCTATAGTAGCAGTCAATGTCGCTTCTGCAGTCGTTGCACGAGATACTTCTGATGCTAAATTTGTTGTCAAAGTAGCCTCAGCTGTAGTAGCACGAGATATTTCAGATGCTAATGCTGTTGAACCTGATGTAGTCGAAGCATCAACATAATCCTTAACCGATTTTACACTTGGGTATTTCGTGTCGGATGTTCCATCTGTACTTACGCTTGTACTTTTGTTTGCCAAAGCTTCTTTGCTTGCTTCTGCAGTCGTAGCACGAGTTGTTTCAGTTGCTAAATTTGTTGTCAATGTTGCTTCTGCAGTCGTAGCACGAGATACTTCTGATGCTAACGCAGTTGAACCTGATGTAGTCGAAGCGTCAACATAATCCTTAACCGATTTTACACTTGGGTATTTCGTATCAGAAGTTCCGTCCGTACTTACACTTGTACTTTTGTTTGCCAAAGCTTCTTTGCTTGCTTCTGCTGTAATAGCACGAGATACTTCAGTTGCTATAGTAGCAGTCAATGTTGCTTCTGCAGTCGTAGCACGAGATATTTCAGACGCTAATGCAGTAGAACCTGATGTAGTCGAAGCGTCAACATAATCCTTAACCGATTTTACACTTGGGTATTTCGTGTCGGATGTTCCATCTGTACTTACACTTGTACTTTTGTTTGCCAAAGCTTCTTTGCTTGCTTCTGCAGTCGTAGCACGAGTTGTTTCAGTTGCTAAATTAGCAGTCAATGTCGCTTCAGCAGTCGTAGCACGAGATACTTCCGATGCTAATGCTGTTGAACTCGGTGTAGCCAATGCATCTACATAATCCTTAACCGATTTTACAGTTGGATATTTCACATCTGATGCGCCATCAGTTATGATGTTCGTACTCTTATTAGATAAATTTTCCTTAAAACTAAATTCATTTACCGCAGCTATACTTAAGGGTTTATCTAAATCACTAGTATTATCAACTTTATCAATACCGAAATTTATTTTTGCACCCAAAAGCGAGGTCGCATTTGTCCCTCCATTAGTAATAGCTACTACACCAGTTACATTTGTTGCATTTGTAGCCGAATAGGCAAAAGGGACATAATTTAGTGGCTGATTACTAATTTCTGAAAAAGCAGAACAACTTCCATCGGTATTAATAGAAACTACCAAAGTTTTCTTTAAGCTATCCCAAATTACAGTATCAAAAGATAGAGCGTATCCTCCAGTTTGTAATCCTCCACCAATTATTAAGTTAACCATCCCAAATTGATCTGTTTTAATCTGGACAACTTCTTGATATTCCAATTTAGAATACTCATCAAAAAATTTAAATAACATGCAAACATTACTATTGGCAAGCGGTGCATTGACGTTATTTACCCCTGGTAATTGTTCCCCTTTAGCATTAAGAATTACAGCTTGATAGCTAATCCCTTTGGTTTGTCCAAAATTTTTTGCACCTAATAAAAGTATAAAAAGTATGATTAAATTTTTCATAATTATTTTTCGTTAATATTAAAGTGGATTCCTAATTGAACATGATTTGTTTCAAATGATAATTTCTCACCATTGACATTCGAATTATATAAACTTTTGCTATAATTATAACCAACACTTAAAGATCCAAAAGAGGGTATACTATATTTAGCGAGAAATCCTATGTGAGGAACAAGCACAAGTCCTGAAAATTCCTTATGCTTTACTAAATCGTGATAAACGCCATCGATTCCCTGTTTACCATAAATAATTGTTGACCCTTTTAATCCTATTTTTAGAAAAAAATTAATCTTTTTAATTGAGGATGGTAAAACAGAATAATTTAATTCGCTGTTTATACCTAAATATTTTGTATCCCAACGGTAAGAAATGTTAGAATAGTCACCTATAGCATTGTAGTCATCTAAAGAAAATCCAACTGCATAAGAGAATTTGTTGTGCAACGGATTAGAAATGCCTATTTCAAAAAAATTACCTACTCCACTTTGTAGATACGAATTTGATTGACCAGAAGAATCTTTAAAATCATATTTTGTAAAGTTTTTTCCTGTTTTGAAATAAATTTCTTGAGAAAAAACCTGATATGATACAAGAAAAACAATAAAAAAAAAGTAGTTTATTTTCATATTTTAATGATTTTGGTATAATAACTAAAGTTGGATGAACTAAGTCGAACTAAATACTCTGAGATTGGTAACGAAGACAAATCAATCGTTAAAATAGTATTATTGGGCTTTATATCTTTAAAAAAAACTAAACGACCGCTTATGTCGAAAATATTTACATTGACAACTTCAGCAATGGTTTTGGAAAATTGAAAACTAATAGTTTGTGTAAATGGATTTGGGAAAGTTGTAGTTTTCATCTCATCAATTAAATTTGATGAAATGTATTTACCCCAAATACTTTGTTGGAATCCCTGTATAACTACAAACTTATTATTAGATAAACCAATAAGACTTTGTTGTCCAATAGACTGTGTTACAACTGAACCATCAGATATTTTTTTTGTCATTCCTTGTGATGACAGCATTTGATGATGCAAAACTTGCCCATGAAATGTTACTGTAAAAAAAATAAGTAAATACCTCATATAAATTAATTTTACCGAATTTAATCATGTTTATTTACCGTTTATCGATATGACAAAAAAGAAAGCTAATCAGTAATAACTTTTCAATTATTAGTAACTAAAAAATAATTTCAGCTTATAGAAGCAGCTAAAAAATAACTAAAAGAAAAAGCAAGAGAAAAGCTAATTCCTATTTGTAAGATTTTATAGGTAATAAATAAATATTTTCCCCGTTTTATTAATCAAATAATCATACAAAAAGAATATATTTGATACCATGTTAAAGAAAATTAAAAAAATATATCTGAATAGTATTTTGTCAATAAAGGAAAAAGACGTTCTTTCACTTTAATACATTGAATTAAATGGTAATAAATTTACTCTGTTTTATTATTGGTATAATTGGTTTTGTGACTACTCTACTAATCTTTGTAAATTATAAATCCAATAGAATTATGAACTTATACATAATTCTATTGATATTTATAATTTCATTGCGTTTCTTCTTATCTAGTTTAACCTATTTCATTTTCGACCCATCACTTAAAAATACTTATTTTAAATATTCAAACCTATCATTAGTCGCTATACCCATTTGCTATCTGTATTTTAAAAATTTATCTGAAAATAGAAAGACAATCAATTCAAAGGAGCTACTGCATTTTATCTTTCCGGTGTCGTTTTTTATCTTTTCAATTAATCGTAATCATTTTGATTCTGAACAGATAGAAATTATTTTATGTGTGCTGTTTTTTGTTTTTGCTGTAACCTATATTATTTTATGCTTTCGATTCTTAAAGTCTAAAATTTGGACTAGAAAAGGCGAAGTCAAAGTAATTCAAAAGCAAAATAAATTAATTAAAAGCTGGACACTATTTTTATTTATTGCGCTTGCACTAACTATATCAAGACTTTTTATATCAATCTTCATGGAAATATATTTCGGTGAAAGTATAAAAGGACATAGCTATCAGTGGATATCTGCTATAATTTGGTTAACTATTTTATTTAAAATATTAATTTCTCCTGAAATTCTTTATGGCTATAATGTATTACACCAAAAGATCAATGAGAATAAAAACAACTGTTTGGTACTGAATGAAATTTGGAGAATGACTCCTGATATTGAATTAAATAATAGCCAACATTTAATTCTTAAAGAAAAAATAGGTCCAAACATTATTGAGTATATCAAGGAAATTGAGAGAATCTCATTAAAATTTGAATTATTTAGAAATGCAAATTTGACAATAACCGATTTAGCTAACAGCTTACAAATCCCCAAAAGTCATATTTCATATTTATTTAAATACCATTCAACAATTTCTTTCTCGGAATATAAAAAAGTAATTCGTATACATGATGCCATCAAACAGATTGAGTTAAACTATTTAAAAAATAATACTTTAGATTCATTATCAAAAAAAGTTGGATTTACTTCATACAATCCGTTTTTTACAAGTTTCAAAGAAATTGCAGGTATATCTCCGTTAGAATATTACAAAATAAATAAAACAGAAATTGAGGAATAAAAAAAGGTTCAACTTATTAAGTTGAACCTTTTTTATGATGAAAAAATTAAATCTTATTTCTTATAATACTTCTTATATTTTGGATACGAAATAGCTCCAAATAAAGTTATTGCTCCTAATGAATACCATATCCAATTCAATGAATGCGCTTCTCCACTTGCGTACGAATGCAATCCTACCAAGTGAAAATTCACACCATAATAGGTAAATAAAATAGATATAAAAGCAAACATACTCATCAAATTGAAAATCCATTTTCCACGTAAAGAAGGTACAAATCGAGCATGAATTACAAAAGCATAGACCATAATACTGATCAAGGCCCAAGTCTCTTTTGGATCCCATCCCCAATAACGTCCCCAACTCTCATTGGCCCATTGTCCGCCCAGGAAGTTTCCAATAGTTAACATTATCAAACCTATCGTTAATGCTAATTCATTGATGTAAGTGATTTCCTGAATATTCAAATCCATTTTGGTTTTGTTTTTTTCATTGGTAAACAAAATCAGCAACAATGAAACTGCTCCTAAAATAAATCCTAATGCAAACGGGCCATAACTAGCTACAATTACTGCAACGTGAATCATTAACCAATACGAATTTAAAACTGGTTGCAGATTTGCAATCTCAGGATCAATCCAGTTTAGATTTGCAGCCCAAAGAATCATTGCGGTTACAAAAGCTGATGAAGCCACAGTAAGTTTTGATTTTCTGTCGAAAGCCAAACCAAAAAACATGGTAGCCCAAGCAATATATATAATCGATTCATACGCATTACTCCAAGGTGCATGACCGGAAATATACCAACGCGCAATTAAGCCCACAGTATGCAATCCAAATAATAATCCTATAACAATATGCATTGTATTTACTGTTATAGCCAATACTTTGCGCTCTTTGAAGATTTGCAGAATAGTAAAAAACAACATCAAAATCGCTGCTAAAACATACCAATAGAAAAGTTTATTGAAAACATCATATTTATTATACAGCACTTCTGATGTAATTCTTTCTTCACTTGGTCTCACTTTACTGCCAAAACGTTTTTGGAAACCATTCATACTTTCTAGTAACTCATCGGCAGTTTTGTAATCATTAGAAACGGAAGCATTAGCCAACGAACCAAAGTACAATGGTAATACATTTTTAGTATACGTAGCTTCCATTCCTTTTAAACCCGATTCGTTCAATTCTAAATAAGAAATCCATTTATTATTTTTATCCTCCGGAATAGGGAAAATTTTTAATATTCGTCCGCTTAACGCAGATTCCATCAAGTTTACTCTTTTATCTGTTTCGATAAAATCCTTTTCAAATTGATTGGGGTTAGCCGATTTAAATGATTCTTCTAAATATTTAGAAAGTTTATAATTCCCTTTAGCATCAAAGAAAGCTACAAAAGGTGCAAATTTAGCTTTCTTATCAACACCGATTATTTGTCTTAAACTGTCGTTACCTCTTCTTAAATGAATGATTGGAATCTCTATCCAATAACTCGCATACTGAGTTATGGATAAGAAAACTTGGTCTGAATTCATATCATTATAAGAATCGCTTTGACTTACTTTTCGCAACAATTCTGATGAAAACGTATTGATAGGTTTCATTCTACCACCACCGTCTTGAATTACAAGTCTACCAAATTTTGCAGCATGTACTTCTGGAACTTTATATTTAGTAATCAAAGCATTCAGTTCGTCTTGACTCAATACTTTTTTAGTGTGATTGGCATGTGTTGCAGGTGCAGCCTCAGCTTCGGTATGAGCGTGACCTTCATGATCTGCGTGATTGTGTTCTTGTTCTTGTGCAAAACTATTGAAACTGAACAACAAAATCAGAATCGTCAAGAGTTTAGATTTCTTCATTTTTACAACTTCTAATTTGCGTTTAATATCCGCAAAACGAGAATATTTAGTAAACATAATCGCCATCATTGCAAAATACAGCATAAAATAACCGCTATACGTAATTGCAGTTCCCCAGAAATCGTGGTTTACTGATAGAATAGTTCCTTTTTCATCAGGATCGAAACCCGATTGGAAAAAGCGGTATCCATCATAATCCAAAACGTTATTCATAAATATTCTGGCATCAAATGGTTCTTTATCTTGAACAGTAACTTTACTCTCAAATGAAGAATAACTTTTCTCTGTTCCTGGGTATTTCTGCGCAATAAAATCATTCAATTTTATCTTGAATGGCAAAACGTAGGCTTTACTTCCATAGAAAAAAGTATAATCGATTTTTCCTATTTTCACTGTTTTAGAATCTCCCAACTTACCTTTGGAACCAAGGACTGTAACTGTCTTTTCTTGACCTTCGGCAGAGATTTTTACAGTTAATGCATCTTCATGATTCTTTGCTTTAAAATCATTTTCCGATTCATAATCAACAACACCTTTTACCGCAGGATCAGGAAATACAAATCGCATTTCGCCGATAGAATACAGTGAACGCATCATCAATGGTTGTGCATTATCCTTAGTGACTTTACCCTGTAATTTATCAGCCATTCTCATGAAGTTTCCTTCAAAAGGCGTTTGAATCGTATAGGCACTTCCTGTTGTATTGATATTTATGGCTCCATCAGTATATTTATTTAAAGCAAATAATACATTATGAATATTTTGAACTTCACCGTCTTTCAAAAAATGCTCGTGACGACCTCCGTCTCCAGCTTCTACAATTTTTAAAAATACAGTCCCATTAGGATTTGGTTTAATGTATTCTTTGGCACCCATGATGAAGTTTTCATATTCTACTTCAAATGGTGTATCTGCAAATTTACCTGAAATACTGAAATCATTGTTAGTCGCTGGAGAAAGCAATACTTGTTTTTCAAAAACCCTGCGTTTCATTTCTCCTTTATATTCCCCGTCTGCAAAAACAGTCAGGAACGTTTTATCTGAAAAAACTTGATTTTCAGCAGCGCCTTCGCGAATAGGCATCATCCCTTCATAACTGATGTAACGGGTTACAAATGCACCGGCAATAATGAAGATAAAAGACAAATGGAGTAATAAAGTAGCCCATTTTTCTTTTTTTAATAACTGATAACGCTTGATATTTCCAATGAAATTAATCATGAAAAATACATGTATGGCCTCAAACCACCATGAGTTATAAATTAAAATTTTTGCTGTGTCGGTATTGTATTTGCTTTCGATAAAAGTTCCAGTAGCCATGGAAACCGCATATACAATAAATAAAAAAGCCATTAATCGAGTAGAAAACAAAAAAGAAAATATTTTTTTATCCATTTTTAAGGGATTATGTTTTTATAAAAGTGCCACAAAAGTACTTAAAAATGTTGACTTCTATATTCGCACATTTGTTAATTTAATCCAAAATTAAGTAGCTTCATTTTTTGGAATAAAAGTATATTTTAATTGGAGTTACAGTTTATTAGCCAATCCAAAATTGAATAAAACTCTTAATATTTTTTTGCTAATTTTGTCAAATGACTAAAGTAATTATTATTGGTTCAGGAAATGTAGCACAACATTTGATTGCAGCATTTCAAAATTCCCAAAAAATGGGAGCTGAAATCGAATTGGTTCAAGTTTTTTCAAGACAAATAGAAAACGTCTCTCACCTACTCGATTTAAGTCAGATTACAAATGATTTAAATACTTTGATTGAAGCAGATTTGTATATTATTGCGATTTCTGATGATGCCATTGCTGCTATTTCCTCGCAACTTCCTTTCAAAAATCGCTTGGTGGTTCATACCTCGGGAAGTGTTCCTTTGAATGTTTTGGATGACAATAATCGAAAAGGTGTTTTCTATCCTTTACAGACTTTTACTAAAAACAAGCCAGTAGATTTCAGAACTATTCCAATATGTTTAGAAAGCGAAAATGCAACCGATTATCAATTATTGGATAAAGTAGCCAAATCAATTTCTGATAAAATATTTGCTATCAACTCCGAACAGAGAAAAGCCTTGCATGTTGCAGCGGTTTTTGTCAATAATTTTACGAATCATTTGTACCAAATAGGTCAGGAAATTTGTCAGGAGCATCAGGTTCCTTTTGAAATTTTAAACCCTTTAATTACAGAAACAGCTCAAAAAATAATGTTACTTTCGCCGTCAGAAGCTCAAACTGGACCGGCTAAACGCAATGATACTGCAACTATCGAAGCACATGAAGCTTTTTTATCCAAAGAAAATCACCTCGCAATTTACAAAACACTAACACAATCTATACAACATAATGGCAAAAAGTTATAAAGAAATAATGAATGATATTACTACGTTTATATTTGACGTAGACGGCGTACTTACTGACAGTTCTGTTTTTGTAACCAATGAAGGGGAAATTCTTCGTACCATGAATATTCGTGATGGTTATGCAATGAAAGCTGCCGTAGAAAGCGGTTATAATGTTTGTATTATTTCGGGAGGAAGCAACGAAGGTGTGCGCGTTAGATTACGTAATCTAGGAATTACAGATATTCATTTAGGTATACCAAATAAAGTAGAAACATTTGATGAATATACCGATGTTTACAATATCAATCCAGAACACGTTTTGTACATGGGAGATGATATTCCTGATTATCACGTGATGAAATTAGTAGGATTACCCGCTTGTCCTCAGGATGCAAGCCCTGAAATCAAAGCTATTTCCAGATATATTTCACACAAAAACGGAGGAAAAGGAGCTGCTCGTGATGTTATCGAACAAGTGATGAAAGCGCAAGGGAAATGGATGGCTCATTTTGATGGGAAACACGATTAATTAGTAATCAGTCGTCAGTTTTTAGTAATCAGTTGCAATGATTATTAAAAAGTAATTTAGTTCTATTTTTTTATGAACACTGAATTTTACATAAACCATAAGAAATGACCCCTGAATACTAGATCCTCTAATCTGAACACTGAAAAACTGAACACTGAAAACTAAATATGAAGTTCCTTAAACTAATCCGATACCAGAACCTACTGATGCTTGCTTTTATGCAGCTAATTTTCCGGTATGTTTTTTTTAAATTTCAGAATATTCCTTTGGCATTAGCTGATTGGCAATATGGATTATTGGTTTTATCAACCATTTTAATCGCTGCAGGTGGATATGTCATCAATAATATTTTTGATCAAAACACAGATACTATAAACAAACCGAGCAATGTAATTGTAGGCAAAACCATTTCTGAAACCAATGCCTATAATCTATACATTGGTCTTACTGTTACTGGTGTGGCTATTGGCTTTTATTTATCAAATGTTATAGTAAAACCGGGCTTTGCGTCTATTTTTATTCTAATTGCCGCGACGCTTTATTTGTATGCTACAAGTCTGAAACAAATGATGATTATTGGTAATGTTATTGTGGCATTGTTGCTTTCTTTTAGTGTGATTATCATTGGGATTTTTGATTTATTTCCAACGATTCATGAAGGAAACCAACAGCAATTGGGAGTTGTTTTTTCTATTCTTTTAGATTACGCCCTATTCACTTTCTTTCTTAATTTTATGAGAGAAATTGTTAAAGATCTAGAAGATGTTGATGGTGATTACAACCAAGGAATGAACACATTACCAATTGCAATAGGCAAATCCAGAACTGCAAAAATAGTTTTTGGACTGAGCTTTATTCCTATTCTTTTCATGTTGTATTACATCAATAAATACCTACTTGAGTTAGTATTTACAACTGTATATTTATTGCTTTTTGTCGTGGGACCATTGTTTTATTTCACCGTGAAAATTTGGACTGCAAAATCCAAAAAAGAGTTTCATGCGCTGAGTTTGCTGTTAAAATGGATTCTGTTATTTGGAATTCTGTCTGTTGTTGTTATAAGTTTAAATATAAAATACAATGCTTAAAAATAAATTAAAAAAATACACTTTAATTCTGGCTTCGGGTTCACCAAGACGCCAGCAATTCTTCAAGGATTTAGACTTGGATTTTGAAATTCGATTGAAAGAAATTGAGGAAATTTATCCTCCAGAATTGAAAGCAGAGGAAATCACTAATTATTTAGCTGTACTGAAAGCAAGCGCTTTTGAAGGAGAGTTAAAACCGAATGAAATTCTGGTAACCAGCGACACCATCGTTTGGCATAACAATACCGCTTTGGGTAAACCAAAAGACGAACAAGATGCTTTTGAAATCTTAAAATCATTGTCAAATACAACGCACGAAGTAATCACTTCTGTTTGTTTTAAAACCAATGAAAAAGCGGATGTAATGCACGAAGTTACCAAAGTCACTTTCAATGAATTAAGCGACGAATCGATTCGTTATTATTTAGAAAACTACAAACCGTATGATAAAGCCGGAGCCTATGGTATCCAAGAATGGATTGGTTTTATTGGCGTTTCAAAAATTGAAGGTTCGTATGCAAATGTGATGGGAATGCCTACGGATAAAGTATATGAATATTTAAGTAAATTAGCGTAATTAAATTATGGATATGGCCTTTTTTCAAGAATACACAAGAGAACTGATTGCAACTGGAATTCTGGGAATTTTGCTGATATTATTCCGTATTCTTTCTACAAAATTGGTTCGAAGCTATGCAAAATCGAATCAAACGCTGGAACACAGAACCAATTTAGTGATTAAATACATTCATTTATTCATCAATATTTTGGTGGTTATTGCCTTAATAATCATTTGGGGAGTCCAGACCAAAGATATTTTTATTGCACTTTCATCTATCACAACTGTTGTGGGTGTTGCGATGTTTGCCCAATGGTCAATTTTGAGTAACATCACATCTGGTGTTATTTTGTTTTTTTCTTTTCCGTTTAAAATTGGTGACGTTATAAAAATCCATGATAAAGATTTCCCCATTGAAGCAGAGATTGAGGATATTGGAGCTTTTCATGTGTATTTAAAAACTATCGATGGAGAAAAAATCATTTACCCTAATAATCTGCTCTTGCAAAAAGGGATTTCGATACTGAAAGACCATTTTGACGATAAAGAATTCATGGATTAGTCAGCATTTTATAAAAATATAATTATCAATTCATTCTATTTTGCAAATCGATTGATTAAAAGTGATAATTTTACAACTATTGATGAGAAATATATAATACTTTAATTTCTTTAATTCTTCATATTTGTCAATTAAAAACAGTACGATTCAGAATTGAATGGTAAATGCGTTATTTAAAAAATAAGAAAATATGAATGACATCTTAAAATTTCCGTTTTATGCCAAACTAACCCTGGTTTTATTGGGTTTAATAGCGCTTATTTTTATATTCTATATCGGTCAGGATATTTTGGTTCCCATAATGATGTCGTTTTTATTTGCTATTTTATTGTATCCTATCGTTCAATTTTTTAAATCAAAACTCTATTTTCCACATGTTTTGGCAGTAATGTTGGCAGTAATATTATTTGTGTTGATTTTCATTGGACTTTTTGTTTTTCTATCATTTCAAATTAGTGATTTTGCAGCTGATTTTGATAAAATTGAAAAAAACATCAACATTCATCTCCGAAATATTCAAGGATTTATCAGAGACAATTTTCATTTAAGTTCTTGGGAACAGAAGCAATATATTGATACCGCTACTGAGGATTCCATGGAAAAAGGAAAAGAGCTGATTGGTACTACTTTAATGTCGTTTACGGATACTTTGGTGAATTTGACATTGATACCTATTTATACTTTTTTAATTCTTTTATACAGAACTCATTTTTTACTGTTTTTATCCAAGTTGTTCAAAAAAGAAAACCATGAACAGTTGAAAGATATCTTGACAAACATAAGAGTGGCCATCAACAGTTACATCGTGGGTTTAATTATTGAAATGATTTTAGTCTCAACAATGACAACGCTTGGATTTATGGTTATAGGTGTGAAATACGCTATTTTGCTGGGAATTATCACCGGAATCTTAAATCTGATTCCTTACATAGGAATACTTTTTGCAGGAGTGCTAAGTATTGTGGCTTCGCTTACGGGTTCTCCAGATTTATCTATAATTGTTGGTGTAATCGTGATTACCATAATTGTTCAGTTAATTGATAATAATATTCTAGTTCCTTTGATTGTAAGTTCCAAAGTAGAAATAAACGCGTTTGTATCGATTATTGGAATTATCATAGGTGGCGCAATTGCGGGAGTTTCCGGTATGTTTTTAGCGCTTCCTATTCTCGCAGTACTCAAAGTAATTTTTGATAGAATTGAATTTTTAGAACCTTGGGGATACCTGATGGGAGATCATTTACCAAAAACGTATACCTGGCATAATATTAAATTACCGTTGTTTGATTCTGAATCAACACCAAAGAAAACTATCATCAAAACCGATATTGTAGTTCCTGTATTTACTGAAACAACAACCGAAAAAGAAGCGAATAAAACCAATGAATAGTTTCTAAAATAGTATATTCGACTATTCAAATTCTGAATTTTGTTAATTCGAACTCATACTAAAAGATTTTTTCTTTTGTTTCGTTAACAATGTTTAAAATTATTTTTTTATCATGTTTAAAAAACAAAGACTGGTTCTAATTATTTTGATTTTCTGCTGCCATCAGATTTCTTTTTCTCAAGTAGACAAAAAGGAAAAAGATTCTTCAGGGATGTATAAACAAATCCAGACCTATTCCAAGAAAAATAAATTTACAAAACTTCTTCATAAATTAGTTTTCAGACCAGTTAATGTAAAAACCAAAAAGAAAAAAATAGTTCCAAAAAAATTCAAAGACTTTGAAGGGAAAATTATCCGGAACATCAATATTGTTACATTAGACCCATTTGGTTATTCCGAAATTGATACTACAAAAAAAGCTAGGAATTGGGCTGAGCGAACTGGAAACAGAATTCACATTAAAACGAACAGACTTGCCATTAAGAATTTATTGCTCATCAAAAAAAACAAGCATTTAGATTCCTTATTGGTAAAAGAATCTGAACGTTTGATAAGAACACAACGCTATATCAGCCGTGTGGATGTAAGCCCGCAATTGATTCAAAACAATAAGGATTCCGTAGATATTTACATTCGGGTTTTGGATTCGTGGAGTATAATTCCAAAAGGTTCCATATCAAGTTCCAGAAGCAGTTTTGAACTGAACGACAGAAACATTCTGGGTTCCGGTCATGAATTTAATAATGAATTCAGAAACAGATTCAGTGATGGAAAAAATGCTTATCGCGTAGCGTACACGATTCCGAATTTCAAAAATACATTCATTAAAACCACTGTAAATTATCGTATAGATTTCGACGATTATTATGGTAAAAGTATCAATATTGAACGCCTGTTCTATTCTCCATTTACAAAATGGGCTGGCGGAATCTATTTTGACAAACAGTTTAGAAAAGATACACTTCCTGATAGTAATGCCGCTTTTGCTTACCAAAATTTCAAATACAACTCACAGGATGTATGGTTTGGTCGTGCCTTTAGGATTTTTAAAAGTAATACGGAGAGCGACAGAACTACAAACTTAGTAGTTGCCGGTCGGTTTTTGAATGTAAAATACCTGGAGAGTCCAACAATTGATTACGATCCCAATGATTTTTATTCTGATGAAAAATTTTCGCTAATCGGAATTGGAATCACCTCCCGAAAATTCGTTCAAGACAGCTATATTTTCAAGAATGGAATTATAGAAGATGTACCCATTGGAAAAATATTTGGAATAACTTCGGGCTATCAACATAAAAATAATCAAGAACGTTACTATCTAGGAGCTCGGGCAGCTTTTGGAAATTTTTACAAATGGGGATTTCTAAGTGCCAATTTTGAGCTGGGTACTTTTTTTGAAAAATCAAACACGAAACAGAATGCTTTTTCTTTTCAAGCTAATTACTTTACTAATTTGATGAGTATTGGAAAATGGAAATTACGACAATTTGTTAAACCTCAATTAATTATTGGTTCCAATCGTGTAAATGTTATTGGTGACCAACTTAATATTAATGAAAATTACGGAATTCAAGGATTTAATAGTGCTAATTATGGAACCGAAAAAGCAATCCTAACGTTGCAAACTCAAGCCTATGCACCGTGGAATCTTTGGGGATTTCGACTAAACCCCTATTTTAACTATTCAATTGCTATGCTAGGAAATCCCGAAAAAGGATTATTAGAAAATAAAGCATATTCCAAAATTGGGATTGGATTAATTATAAACAATGATTTTTTAGTATTTAGCTCTTTCCAAATTTCACTTTCCTACTATCCGTCCATACCGGGTAATGGTGAAAATATTTTCAAAACCAACTCTTTTGAAACTACTGATTTTGGCTTTCAGGATTTTGAGTTAGCCAAGCCACGTACGGTTATTTTCAAATAACAAAGGCGAGTCCGGCAATCTTAATTTTGAACAAAACAATTTTAAAGGACTAATTTTGAAAACATTAAAGCAAAAAAAATAATTCAATAGTGTAAATTATATAATTTAATATCATAATTATATAAGACTTCATCTGTTAATATTGCTTACTTTTATAATGTATTAAATTAATAACTAAAACTCTAAAAGAAATGAAAAAAATCACCTTTTATTTAATGATGATGGTATTATCATTAAGTGTTGTTCCAACTCAAATGTTAGCTGCAGAAAAAAATCCGACTTCGGTTTCAAACAACCCTAAAGAAGTTCCTGCTGAAGTTAAAGTATTGCTTAATCGTCTAGACGAAATAAAAGCAATGGATAAATCTTCTTTAAATTCTTCAGAGAAAAAAGAATTAAGAAAAGAAGTACGTGCCATTAAAGCCGAATTAAAATCTACAGGAAACGGTGTATACTTATCTGTAGGTGCAATTATAATAGTTATTCTTTTATTGATCCTTTTATTGTAAATAAATTTATAACTGTAGAAAAAGGAAACGAGCCTTCGTTTCCTTTTTTTATGAAGTAAAATAACACAATAAAATGTTAAATACATGATATTGGCACAATTGTTGGCTTTATCATAAAGAGATAAAATAGTAACTAAAAATTACTATCTATTAATTACTAATTAAAATTTTAAAAAATGAAAACATTAAAATTAATCATCGCAGGAATTATACTTTTTGCATCCGCAAATACGATGCAAGCACAAGTTTCAGTAAATGTAAATATAGGTACTCCACCAGCTTGGGGTCCCGCTGGTTATTCAGCTGTAGATTATTATTATTTACCGGATATTCAAGCTTATTATGATATCAGAGCCACACAGTTTATTTATTTTGGTGGAGGAAAATGGATTCGTTCCAGAAATCTACCTAATCAATACAGAAACTATAACTTGTACAATGGTTACAAAGTAGTCTTAAACGATTATCATGGTTCAAGACCATACAGTAACTTTAATACCCATAAAGTAAAATATTACAAAGGATACAAAGGTAAACCACAAAAAGCTATCGGTTCTAATCGTGGGAATAATAACAAAGTATACCAAAGTAACGGGAATAAAGGGAATAACGGAAACGGAAATAATGGGAACGGAAACGGGAACAAAGGTGGAAAAGGAAATAATGGAAATGGAAAACATTAATCCTGATTTCATATCATTAATAAAGAGAGTCTCAGCAATGAGGCTCTTTTTTTTTAGCATGTTAATCCTTAATTAAATGTTAACTTTTTCGTTTTGGCACAGTTGTTGGTTTTATTCAAAAAGCATCGTAATAACGAGCTATTATAAAAAAATTATTACTAATTAAATATTTGAAAAAATGAGAACATTAAAACTAATCGCCGTAGGAATTATACTTTTTGCATCAAGTACTATACATGCACAAGTCTCAGTAAGTTTAAACATAGGTACTGCTCCATCTTGGGGACCGGTAGGATATGCAGAAGCAGAATATTATTATTTACCAGATGTAGAAGCTTATTATGACGTAAGAGCCACACAGTTTATTTATTTTGGTGGAGGAAGATGGATACGTTCAAGATACCTACCAAACCAATATAGAAACTATGATTTATATGGTGGATACAAAGTAGTACTAAACGATTATCATGGTTCAAGACCGTATAGCCACTTTAAGAATCATAAAGTAAAATATTACAGAGGATATCATGGAAGAGAACAAAGAAATATAGGGTATAACAATAACCGTAGAGTATATGTAAACCAAAGAGGAAATGATAATCATAGAAGATATGATAATGATGACCGTAGAGAATATAAAAAACATGATAACCGAAATAACGGAAATGGACATGGAAACGGACATGGAAATGGTCGTGGTAACGGAAACGGACGTGATAGAGATTAATCACAATATTATTTAAAAGAGAGAGGGAACCTAAATGGGTTTTTCTCTCTCTTTTTTATTATTAAAGAAAACCCAAAACATTTCAGAAGAAATTATTTAATTCCTACATTTGAAGTTACTGCAAATTAAATTTTAAAAAATGCAAAAAAAATACGTATCAGCTATTCTAATCTTTCTTTTATGTTGCCAAATAACAATTGCGCAACAACCCCAAAAACCAAATTCTGTTGAAATTTACAATCAAATCCAAAAGCTTAATTTTCTTGGTTCGGTACTTTATATTGCAGCACATCCTGATGATGAAAATACCCGATTAATTTCTTATTTATCCAATGAGCAAAAAGCCCGAACGGGATATTTGTCTTTGACTCGCGGTGATGGTGGTCAAAACTTAATAGGGACACAATTACGCGAATTATTAGGTGTAATAAGAACCCAAGAACTTATCGAAGCTAGAAAAATTGATGGAGGAGAACAATTTTTTTCTCGTGCCAATGATTTTGGATTTTCGAAAAACCCAACAGAAACATTAGCCATTTGGGATAAAGAAAAAGTATTGGCAGACGTTATTTGGGCCATCCGAAAATTCCAACCCGATGTAATTGTCAACAGGTTTGATCATCGATCTCCAGGAACTACACACGGTCATCATACTTCATCGGCAATGTTGAGTGTTGAAAGCTTTGAACTGGCCAACGATCCAACTATTTTTCCGGAACAATTACAATTTGTAAAACCTTGGCAAACCAAACGCCAGTTTTTTAATACTTCTTGGTGGTTTTATGGAACTATCGAAAAATTTAATGCTGCCGATAAAAAGAATTTAATTGCCCTGCAAACTGGAGTTTATTATGCTGGATTAGGAAAATCAAATCAAGAAATAGCAGCATTAAGCCGCAGCCGTCATCAATCGCAAGGTTTTGGAAGCACAGGAGCGCGTGGTGAAGAAACAGAATATTTAGAGTTTATAAATGGAGATGCTTTAAAAGAAAAAAAATCTCTTTTTGAAGGAATTGACACCTCTTGGAACCGAGTAAAAGGAGGAAAAGCCATAAGAGAATTATTAACAACTATTGCAGCGGAGTTCAACCACAATAATCCTTCGGCAAGTATTCCAAATTTGGCGAAAGCCTACGCTATGATGAAAGCTTTGGATGAAAATCATTGGGCACCACTGAAATCCGCAGCCATAAAAGAAATTATAGCAGCCTGTTCCGGTTTGTATCTTGAAGCCGTAGCCCAAAATCAGGAAGCGACTCCCGGTAGCACTATAAAACTGAAACTTGAAGCCATTAACAGAAGTTCAGCGCCAATACAATTAGTGAGTGTGACCACTTTACCCGAACAAATAAGCACTCCTCAAAACCGCGAATTAAAAAATAATGTTCTAAACAACATCAACTTAGATTTAAAGTTACCCGAATCAATTAACTACACACAACCGTATTGGTTAAGAGAAAACGGAACCATTGGCATGTACGCCGTAAATCAGCAGCAAAATATAGGAATTCCAGATATTATTCGGGAAGCAAAAGTGGTATTTAACGTTCAAATCAACGGAATCGAAATCCCATTTGAGCGAACTGTAGTTTATAAATACAATGACGATGTAAAAGGCGAAGTGTATAATTATCTCGACATTGTTCCTGATGTTACCACTTCAATTTTGGACAAAGTATTGCTTTTTAAAGATACCAAAATTAAATATGTAGGCGTAAAAATTAAAGCGGGTAAAGATGCCGTAAAAGGAAATCTGCAGCTTGAACTGCCTCAAAACTGGGGTGTTTCTCCAAAATCGATTCCTTTTAACATCCAAAAAAAGGGAACTGAGCAAGTTGTTTATTTTGAAGTAACTGCGCCAAATAAATCTGAAGAAGCTGTGGCCAAAAGCGTGGCGATAATTGACAACAAGCGATTTGACAAAGAACAAATCATCATTAATTATGACCACATCACCAAACAACAGGTTTTAAAATCAGCTGAAGCCAAATGCATCAAAACAGATTTAAAAACGAATGAAGAAAGAATTGCATATATTATGGGTGCCGGAGACGAAGTTCCTAGTAGCTTGACTCAGTTGGGATACACCGTTACACTGATCAAACCCGAAGAAATAACACCCGAAAAATTAGAAAATTTTGATGTCGTGATGACTGGTGTTCGTGCCTACAATACTGTTACAGCATTAGCAAATAAGCAAACGATACTTTTTGACTTTGTAAAAGGTGGAAAAACAATGCTAGTTCAGTACAATACTGCAGGTGATCTTATAACCGAAAACATTGCACCTTATCCATTAAAACTGTCCCGCGACCGTGTAACCGAAGAAGATGCTGAAGTTCGATTTTTAGCACCAAACCATCCCGTTTTGAATTTCCCAAACAAAATCACTTCTAAAGATTTTCAAGGTTGGAAACAAGAACAAGGGTTGTATTACCCAAGTGAGTACGACAAAGCCTTCACTCCTATTTTATCCTCAAATGATAAAGGAGAAACACCAAAAAATGGTGCGTTGCTAATTGCTCCTTACGGAAAAGGACACTATATTTATACGGGATTAAGCTTTTTTAGAGAATTACCCGAAGGCGTTACCGGTGCGTATAAATTAATTTCCAATATCATTTCACTAAAATCATCTGAAACTATTCCTCCACAAAAAATCAAGCCTTAACCCAATATAAAATGGAAACAAAAAAAATAAAAACCTGGAAGAAGAATTATACCTGGGTACTTGTAGCCAATGCAATATACATCCTGATCTTTTGTCTCATCATGAAATTATACTCTTAAATTATGCAATTATTTGATTGGGTTATACTCATAGTTACTTTACTGTTCATCGTAATTTACGGTGCTTGGAAAACTAAAGGAAGTAAAAATGTTGAAGACTTTATTCTGGGTAGTAATGAAACACCTTGGCACATTGTGGGACTTTCTGTTATGGCAACACAAGCAAGTGCAATTACATTTCTTTCCACTCCAGGACAAGCTTATCATGACGGAATGGGATTTGTGCAATTCTACTTTGGATTGCCAATTGCTATGGTGGTAATTTGCGTCACCTTTATCCCTTTATACCACAAATACAAAGTATATACGGCTTATGAATACCTCGAAAAAAGATTTGATTTAAAAACCCGCTCCCTTGCTGCCATTCTTTTCTTGTTCCAAAGAGGTTTAGGAACCGGATTGACCATTTATGCACCAGCAATTATTTTGTCGGCAATTTTGGGTTGGAATCTTACGTACATGAATATTATTATTGGTGTATTGGTTATCATTTATACCTTTTCGGGAGGAACAAAAGCGGTCAATGTAACTCAGAAACAACAAATGTTTGTGATTATGTCGGGAATGCTAATCACCTTTTTTCTGATATTGCATTATTTACCTAATGATATGACATTTACCAGTGCGTTGCATATCGCTGGCGCAAATGACAAAATGAATATTGTCAATTTTTCTTTTGACCCAGAGGAAAAATATACTTTTTGGAGCGGAATTACAGGAGGTTTTTTCCTAGCATTGGCTTATTTTGGAACTGACCAATCGCAAGTAGGGCGTTATTTATCAGGGAAATCAGTTCGGGAAAGTCAAATGGGACTAATCATGAACGGACTTTTAAAAGTACCGATGCAGTTCTTCATTTTATTGACCGGAGTTATGGTTTTTGTTTTTTTCCAATTCAATCCTGTTCCGTTAAATTTTAATCCAAACAACAAAGCCATGATTGAAAAATCGGCTTACAAAGGCGAATACAATGCTTTGGAGAAAAAATTAGGCGATTTATCCGAAGATAAAAAAGTAATTAATCTGTTGTATATTGATCAGCTCAATCAAGATTATGACAATCCCATCCTTCGAAAAGAATTAGTGGCTTTGTCCAATAAAGAAAAAGATTTAAGAGATCGGGCTAAAGAAATAATCCTGAAAGCCGATAGCAACAGTGAAACCAATGATAAAGATTATGTTTTTTTCCACTTTATCCTTAATTATTTACCCAAAGGACTTATTGGTTTATTGCTGGCCGTTATCATTTCAGCTGCCATGTCTTCTACCGCTTCAGGACTGAATGCATTGGCATCTACAACCGCAATTGATATTTACAAACGGAATGTAAAAGAAGAAAAATCAGAAAGACATTATCTGTATGCTACAAAATTCTTTACCTTATTGTGGGGAGTTATTGCAATACTTTTTGCGTGTATTGGAACGCTGTTTGAAAATTTAATTCAATTGGTAAACATCATTGGATCCATATTTTACGGAACTGTATTGGGAATCTTTCTGGTTGGTTTTTACATACACAAGGTACAATCCAAAGCTATTTTTTACAGCGCCGTAGTAAGTCAGATCACTATTTTTATCATTTACTATTACGCTATTTATATTTTCCCAAGCGGAGAAGAAAAACTGGGTTATTTATGGCTTAATTTCATTGGAGCAATGTTAACGATAGTTATTTCGTTGCTGTTACAATGGACTATTTTCAGAAAACAGAAAGCGATTACAGCTTAAATAAGGATAGTAAAACAAATTATTGTTTTTAGTTTTTAAAAACTATTAACCGCAAATTCACAGATTTTTATATTGCTAATCTGTGAATCTGCGGTTGTTTTTTTAATTTCTAAATGTTCTTACGTAAAAATCTCTTCTACTTCGGAAGTGAGCGATAGCGAACTGGCGAAGCAATGATAATTCTATGAATACTTTATACGCAACCATCTAATAAATTACACAGTCTAAAAGTTCAAAAAAAAATCCCGTCTCGATAATCAAGACGGGATGTTTTTGTAAAACAGTTAGAATAATTAGTTTTTACTCCACTCTGCAATACTGTCTTTATTCATTTTTACGTAGTCTTGGTTTTTAGCAATTTCAGCCGCTGCAAGAGATAATTTAGCCGTTTCGATAGCACCTTTTTTATCTCCAAGTTTAGCTTGAATCAAAGACTTCAATCTGTTGTACCAAAATGGTTTGTCTTTAGACATATCCAATGCTTTGTTTACATAAACCAATGCTTTTGCATTGTCTCCATTCGATTGAAACAAAAATTGAGCAGCAGAAAAATAATCTGCTCCAGTTGGTCCCGCTAATGCTTTCTCGATATTAGCCGTTGCTTTTTGTTGAGTAGGTACTTCAAATTTTACAGCTGCATATGAGTTCTCCCAGTAAATTTCTAAAAATGCAAAATTGTTGTCTAAACCTCCAATTCCAATAGTGAAAGTTTCCACACTTTTATTCAAAGTTTCTGGTTTAACAGTTGCTCTAAGCGCAACATTTTCTTCTTTCCACTCTTCTGGATTCCCCCAGTTATCAGTAGTTTTATAAAATATTATTTCCCAGCTTTCTATTTTTGGAATAGTGTACAAAGAATATTTTCCTTTTTTCAAGGTTTTACCATCAATAACAACATCGTCGCTAAAAGATACGGTTGTATTTTCATTAGCTCCAGTTCTCCATACTTTTCCAAAAGGAATCAAGTTACCAAAAACAGCTCTTCCTTTTGCGCTTGGTCTTGAATAATTAATCTCAACATCTGTCAAACCTACGGCTTGCATGATTGTCGATTTTGGACTTGACTGAGGTGTTTTCACTTGTGCCTCAATGGTGAAATTTGCTATAATAATCGCAAATACAATGATTATTTTTTTCATGTTTTAAATTTTTATGATTTCCAAATTTACAAATTCAGTGGCTTTCAAATGTTAATTATTCCTTAATTTAGAATCAATATTCTTAACAGTATCAAAACCTAATTCATTAAAATGATTAATAACAAAATCTGCTTCTGATAAATCTTGCGACTCAGAGTGAATACTGTTGTAACCCACACACAAAATTCCGGCAGCTTTCGCCGCTTTTATCCCATTCGTGCTGTCTTCAATGACGATACAGCTTTCTTTTGGAGCAATTGATAAACTTGCTGCATGTTCAAAAATAGCAGGATGTGGTTTCGATTTAGGAAAATCTTCCCCACTTACCACATGCGTAAAATAGTCATGTAACTTAAATCTAGAAAACACTCGTTCAATGGTAACTTTGGATGCAGAAGAAGCCAGAATCAACTGCATACCATTTTGATGCAATTCTTTAATAAGATTTTCAACACCTTGCAATAATTCTAAATCAGCTTTACTGTCAAAAGCATCATTAAAGATATTCCGTTTTCTTTGAATCAAATCTTCAACTTCGTGTTCAATCACAAAAACCTCTTTCAATTTCTGAAACGTATTTCGAGTAGAAAAACCGGTAAATGAAGTATACATTTCCTCTGTAACAGTAATATTTAATTCCTCGAATTGTTTGAAATAAGCATAACGGTGTACGGGTTCAGTGTCGACAATTACACCATCCATGTCAAAAATTACGGTTTGTATCATTTTTTTTAGATTATTAGACTTTTTAGATTTTAAGGCTGTTTATTTTTTAGAACTGAATTCTGACCCCTATTTTTTAAGTAAATAGCGAATCACGGTTTCTGCGGCATACAAACCAAATAACCCTGGCATATAACTGTTTGTTCCGTAAAATGATTTTTTAAAATTGGATCCATCAGTCATTTTCAAACTCGTTTCGTCCTGAATCTCAGAAGAAAAAACCACTTTCAATTTATCAATTTTCACTTCTTTCAATCGTCTTCTGATGGTTTTAGCAAAGTAACAATTCACGGTATTGGTAATATCCGTCACTTTTACTTTAGAAGCTTCCATTTTTCCGCCAGCTCCCATACTGCTGATGATTTTTACTCTTTTTCGCTTGGCGCCAATAATTAAATTCAACTTTGGAGTCACGCTGTCAATGCAATCCAAAACATAATCAAATTCCTCTGAAACAATTTCGAAAGCACGTTCCGGCGAAAGAAATTCCTGCACGCGAGTCAATTTCAATTCTGGATTGATGTCCATTAATCGATCACCGACAATAGTCACTTTGGGTTGCCCTACGGTCGAATGTAAAGCGGGTAATTGTCGGTTTATATTGGTAATATCAACTACATCGCCATCTACAATAGTCATGGTTCCCACTCCTGCTCTTGCCAAAAATTCAGCTGCAAAAGAACCAACACCGCCCAATCCTACAACCAATACATTTGCATTTTTCAAATTATCTAAACCTTCTTTTTTGAATAAAAGTTCGGCTCTTTCTGTCCACTCTGCCATAATAAAAGTTTATTTGTTTATTTGGTTATCTGTTTATTTGATTAAAAACAGTATTAAAATTACTACTCACTAGTTTCTGTATTTCTTTGACAGAAACTCCTTTGTATTTTGCTGCCAATTCATAAACAGCTTCAATTCCTTCTTCAATTGTATCTGTTTCCAAAAAAAATCGATTATCAGGAACGCTTTTAAAAACCGTTTCTAATTCCTTATTTAGCAATAAATATTTTCCAAACGAAATATAAAATCCATTGTCCAGTAATTGTTTCGCAACTTGAGCATTTTTTGAAAACCCATGAATCAGCATTGGAACCGTAATATTCATCTTTTTCTTAATGGCAATCACTTCCTGAAAAGCCGCAACGCAATGTATCATCACTGGTTTTTGATATTGCTGCGCCAAAAGCAAATGCTTTTCGAAAACTAACTGTTGCAATTCCATTGGAACTTCGATGCGTTTGTCCAATCCACATTCGCCAACAGCGAGACAATTTGCCTCTTGTAATTTACTTTCGATTATCGCCAAATCAGCTTCTAGTCGTTCTTCAACGATAAACCACGGATGAATCCCGATAGAATAATACGGAATTGTGGCATCAAATTCCTGTGGATATTGATTTACTAATTCCAACACATTGGGCTGATTGGTCCATTTATGCGTATGCAGATTAAAGAATTCCATTAGTCGTGAAACTTTTTAACCCCAGCTTTTATCTCGATATTCAAATCGTTTTCCAATGGTACTTTTGGACAGGAATATTTATGATTATAAGCGCAATACGGATTGTACGATGTATTGAAATCAATCACAATCGTATCTCCTTTTGGGATTCTTAAATCGATATATTTACCGCCAATGTAGCTTTCCTTACCTGAAGTCAAATCTGAAAACGGCAGAAATAAATAGTCTTTATATTCTTCTTTTTTCGAAAGCTCGATATTCTTGTACACATTCAGTTTCAAATCCTGACCATCAATTGTAAAAGAAAGTTCCCCATATTTTACATACAATGGTTTCCTGTCCGTTGAAGTTTTCATTTCAAAAGGCTTCTCGTTTTCTGTTCTGACAAATGTAGCTGTCACAAAAAACTTCCCGTCAACAGGATAAAAATCAAGAGTTTTGAATTCCGCTAAATCTTCTGCAGTCAAAGGACTTGTCTTTGCATCCGCATATTCTGTATTTAATTCCTTTTGAAATTTGGCCACAGCCGAAACGTCAAATTGTTCTTGGCCAAAGCCAAAATTCAATTGTACCAAAAGCAATAAAGTAAATAGCGTTCTCATATTTATAATTTTTTGACTATCCGTTATTAATAACAATCGAAATTTTGTTGGTCTTAAAAAAATAAAGTTATTTTCTCTTGAACCATTAAGAAGTTAAGGTTCATTAAGGATAAAAAACTTAATTTTCTTAATTTCTTAATGGTTGAAAAATAAAATAAAAATTTTTCTCTGCTTAGCGGACAATCATATATAATTTTATGCAAAAATAGTTTAAAAGTTACTAGGACACAAAGACGCATCGGTACAAAGTTTTCTACCTTTGTGAAATTATAACTTTAGATATGCTCAAAACTGCTTTTCAACGCTACATAAATAATTTCAGAGGATTTACAAGAGAAGTTTGGATTCTTACACTGATTACTTTTATCAATCGTGCCGGTACGATGGTTTTGCCTTTTTTATCCAAATATTTAAAAGAAGATTTAAATTTTTCCTATGCTCAAGTCGGATGGATTATGGTCGCTTTTGGTTTTGGTTCTATGTTAGGATCTTGGCTTGGTGGAAAATTATCCGATAAAATAGGTTTTTACAGAATCATGGTTTTCAGCTTATTCACCAGCGGAATATTGCTGTTTTTAGTACAATACGTACGAACTTTTTGGGGATTGTGTTTTGCAATGTTCTTCATTATGACCGTTGCCGATATGTTTCGTCCCGCCATGTTTGTATCTCTGGGCACGTATGCGAAACCTGAAAACCGTACCAGAGCATTGACTTTAGTTCGATTAGCAGTTAATTTAGGATTTACTGCAGGACCAGCTTTGGGAGGATTAATTATTATGAATTTAGGCTACAGCGGATTATTTTGGGTAGATGGAAGTTCTTGCATTGTATCTATTTTGATTTTTACATTATTGGTAAAAGAACGCAAAAAACCAGCCGATTTGAATACGGCAGATAGCGAAACCGAAATACCTGCTTCCGTTTTCAAAGACAAGATATTCTGGATTTTTCTCTTTATCTGTTTTATAACGGCGATGCTTTTCTTTCAACTTTTTACCACTTTGCCATTGTATCACAATGAAAAATTTGGGCTGACTGAATTTCAAAGCGGACTTTTATTATCATTAAACGGACTGTTGATTTTCTTTCTGGAAATGCCAATTGTGAGTATCAGCCAAAGAAAAAACATCGATAAACTCAAAATTATTCTTTGGGGTTCGCTGCTAATGTCTATTAGTTTCTATGTTTTAATGATTAATATTTGGGCGGGAATATTAATTGTGAGTATTCTTTTTATCACTTTTGGAGAAATGTTCATCTTCCCTTTTTCCAATTCTTTCGCTTTAAGCCGAGCACCAAAAGGTCACGAAGGACGATATATGGCTTTGTTTACAATGAGTTTCAGCTTAGCGCATATTGCGAGTTCCAAAACCGGACTGGAAATCATTGCAGTATTTGGTTACCAAACCAATTGGTTTGTCATGGGAAGTTTAGGAATTCTTTCGGTTGTCGGTTGCATTTGGTTGCAAAAATTAATCCAACAGGAAAACAAATAAGTAAGTCAAAAGTTTAAATGTCATAAAGTCAAAAGGCGCAATATTGTAAACAGTAGTTTTAAATCAATCTGTTGTGTCATTTTGCCTAGTTTTTAAACACGACGTAATATAATGGTTGTTACTTAGTTCCTAAATAAACTTGTTTGACTTTGATGTTTTAGTGCTAAAAAAAATTGATTTTGGCATGAAACCTGTTTTTTTAGTTAATTAACTATATTTTTAGTTGTGTAACTAGAAAAATAGTTGTAAGTTTGATTCAAATAAAAAAATCATGCAAAAACTGACGAACAAAGAAGAAGAAATCATGCACATTTTATGGAAGCTCAAAAAAGCATTCGTAAAAGAAGTCATGGCAGAAATCACAGAAGAGCAACCCCATTACAACACGCTTTCTACTATTGTGCGGAATCTGGAAGAAAAAGGTTTTGTATCGCACAATGCCTTTGGGAACACACACCAATACTATCCTATCGTGAGTTTAGAAGACTATAGAAAACGCTTCATGAACACGGCAATCGATAATTATTTCAATAGCTCCTATAAAAACATGGTCTCCCATTTTGCCAAAGAAGAGAAAATTTCAGCAGCTGAATTACGTGAGATTTTGGCAATGATAGAAACTCAAAAAGAAGAAAAATAATCCTTCTTTAAAAAAACAACTCCAGAATAAAATCAATAATCGTATGGAAGCATTATACATTTACCTTATCAAATCCAGTGGGTTGATCGCACTGTTTTATTTGGCTTATTATTTTATGTTGCGAAAAGAAACCTTTTTTACCAGTAATCGTTGGTTTCTCTTATTGGGTTTATTCACTTCTGCGGTTTTGCCGTTAGTGGTTTATACCAAAATAATACTGGTAGAATCAAGCTCCAAGAATATTGATTGGTCAAGAATTCCAATAACAAATAGTATCGAAAACGAAGCTTTTGAAATAAATTGGTATTTAATATCTGGAATTGTTTACGCAATTGGAATAATTTTATTTCTGGGAAAATTTGTGTTCGATTTTTATAGTTTAAATACCGTTTTGAAAGGAAAAACCATCCAAAATCAAGCTGATTTTAAATTTATCGATACCACTGAAAACGTTGCTCCATTTTCTTATTTTAATACTATCGTTTACAACTCGTCCTTATACAGCAGCTCCGAATTAGAGAATATTTTGGAACACGAAAAAGTGCATAGCAATCAAAATCATACTGTAGATGTATTGATTTCAAGACTATTTTGTATTCTTTTTTGGTTCAATCCGTTAATTTGGTTGTATAAAAAAGCGATTTTACAAAACTTGGAATTCATTGCCGATAACGAAGCCACGAAAAAGATATCCGACAAAAAAGCGTATCAGTTTACGCTTTTAAAAATAACAACACACGAGAATTGTGTTGCCATTACCAATCATTTTTATCAATCATTAATCAAAAAACGAATCGTTATGTTAAACAAAAATCAATCAAAAAAATCGAATTCTTGGAAGTACGCGCTTGTACTTCCTGCATTAATTGCCTTTGTCCTTTTATTTCAAATAAAAACTATTGCACAAGAAAAAAATGAAATTAAAATAGAAAAATATTCGGTAAAAACAGAATTTCATATTACATCAAAATCTACGACTGAAGAACTTAACTCAATAAAAAAATTCTTTAAAGATGAAAATGATTTAGAAATAAGTTTTTCAGGGATCAAAACAAACAAGAATGACGAAATTATTGCCATAAAAGTTAAACTAAAAGACAAAAAAGGATCTCAAAAAATATATCAAACTTCAGAAGAAACTCCTATAAAGTCATTTACCATTTTTGCAGAAAATGATATAAATAATAATTTAAACTTCGGTTTTAGTGCTAATCTAAAAGACAATGCACATTTAAAAAATCATTTTGATCATGTAAATGCTCTCAATACTCCTAAAGATGAAGTAGCACCCAATACTGAAGTTAAAGAAATTCCAGTTCCTCCCACACCTCCAAACGCAAAAGTATTTAATACAAATAACCAAAGTGAAAAACCGTTGATAATCATAAATGGCAAAAAAGCAAATCCTAGCCTAAATTTAGATGAAATTGACCCAAATACTATAGCTACTGTAAATGTTTTAAAGGATAAAAATGCAGTTGATAAATATGGTGAACAGGCTATTCATGGAGCAGTAGAAGTTATTACAAAGGATAATAAAGGTTGGGGGGTTAGTTTTGGAACATTTGCACCAGAAGACAATATTACGAGAATCCAGAATGATAAGAATGTAGATTACAAAAAAGCAGTCATTATTATTAATGGACAAATTAGTGATTATCAAGCTTTCGATAAATTAAAACCAGAGGAAATTGACAATATGAGTGTTGAAAAAATTTCAACTAATCTAGAAGCTAGAAAAATTGCGATGATTAAGAAATACGGAGAAAAAGCAATAAATGGAATTATTGAAATTGAAACAAAAGAATTTAAAAAAAAATAAACTCCCATAAATAACCCCAAAAGACGGTCCTCATCAAGACCGTCTTTTTTATATCTTTGTCCAAAACAAAACGGTATGTATAAAATCCTGGCACAAATCAACAAAGTCATTTTACCTAGTTTTACCAAACAGCGATTGGATTTGGCGAAAGCCAAGAAATGGCAAATGGCAATTATTGGTTTTAGGTATTATGTAACCACACGTGCGCTGGATTAATACGTAATTGCGGCAAAAATTTCATTCCCTTTGATTTTCGCCCTTCCATTCAAGAAAGCTAATTCCATAAGGAAATTGCATTGCACGATTTCGCCACCCAATCGTTCTACCAATTCACAAACTGCTTTCGCCGTTCCTCCAGTTGCCAAAACATCGTCGTGAATCAGAATTCGGTCACCTTTTTGAATCGCATCGGTATGAATTTCTAAAGTATCCGTTCCATATTCCAAATCATACGTTGCAGAAATTGTTTCGTAAGGCAACTTGTTAGGTTTTCTAACCGGAATAAAACCAACATTTAATTCCTGTGCAATCAACATTCCAAAGAAAAATCCACGGCTCTCTACTCCTATTACCTTGTCAATTTTTTTATCTTTTAAGGATGAAACCAATATTTCAAGGCATTTATTCCTTGCTTCGGGCTCAATTAGCAACGGAGTTATGTCTTTAAACAAAATTCCTTCTTTAGGAAATCCCTGAATATCACGTATATAATTCTTTAGTGGCATATTTTTTTATTTTTTTATAAATTTAGACTTGCAAATTACACAATTATATCTATATTTGCACCCGCATAAAGGCCTTGTGGCGCAACTGAATAGCGCACTTGATTACGGCTCAAGAGGTTACTGGTTTGAATCCAGTCAAGGTCACAAAACCCCAACAAACGTTGGGGTTTTTTTATGGTTATACTCCCAATACTCTTACTGCATTTAGTACTGCCAATTTAAAAAAAATAAATCAAAAAATAAATATGAGTCCTTTTCAAAAGATGGATGGGCAATCCAAGCATATAAATAGTAATTTTACAGCATAAATATATAAATCTATGTTATTTCTAATCTTAAGTATTATTTGCAGTGTGACCGTGGGCGTGATATTTAAAGTCGCTCGTAAATATACCATCAGCCACACCCAGATAGTCGCTTGGAATTACCTGTTTGCATGCATACTTTGCTATGTGGCATTTAGTCCAGATTTAAATACTGTTGAAACTACAGCGCCATGGTGGCTTTATATTACTATTGGAATTTTATTACCTTCCATTTTTCTTTTTTTGGCGGCATCCATCAAACACATGGGAATAGTAAAAACAGATGCGGCCCAGAGGCTCTCATTGTTCATTCCTGTTCTTGCGGCATGGTTACTTTTCAAAGAAGAATTTAATATACTGAAAATTTCGGCTTTTGTATTGGCAATACCAGCACTGTTGCTTATTCTTACAAAAAATACCGAAAACACTAAAAACAAATGGGGTTATCCAGCGGTAGTTTTGATTGGCTTTGGAGTTATAGATATCCTCTTCAAAAAAATTGCTACTTATACCAGTTTGCCTTATACTACTTCATTATTTGTAATTTTAGGAATAGCGATGACTATTATGATTACTGTGGTTGCTTACGAAGTAATTTTAAAAAAAGTGATAATAAATATCCATAACATTCTTTTTGGCGGTTTAGTGGGTATTTTCAATTTTGGAAATATTCTTTTCTACCTTAAGGCACATCAGGAATTTTCAAAAAACCCTTCAACCGTTTTTGCTGGTATGAATATGGGAGTGATTGTCGTCGGCAGTCTTGTAGGCGTTCTAATTTTTAAAGAAAAACTGAGCAAAATGAATTTTACAGGGCTGTTTTTAGCTTTAATAGCGATTGTTTTAATTGTGCTCTCACAACAGTAAAACCAATCCATTTCTTAAGTCTAATAAATTAATTTTGGACACAATACCACTTTAATATTTAACTAAAAAGCACAAAAAACCCGTCTCGTTATGATTTTGGACAGCCTTTTTTTTGCTTTACAAATACAATAGCTAATATAAAACCCCATATCAAGGTTAATGGGTAAAACAAACCGTATTTTTGCAGCGTGAAGAAATCAGTTTCAATTATTGGAGGAGGACCCGCAGCACTTATACTCGCTGCATTACTCGATTGCAAGAAATTTACCGTTACCGTCTACGAAAAAAATAAAACACTAGGAAGAAAATTTCTGGTGGCGGGAAAAGGAGGATTTAACCTCACCCATTCGGAGCCCATAGCGGAATTGATTGCGCGCTATACGCCACCTCATTTTCTGGAAAAAGCACTCCTTGATTTTGACAACGACGATTTTCGGAAATGGATTGATACCATCGGTATTCCAACATACATCGGCAGCAGCAAACGCGTGTATCCTGAAAGTGGCATTAAACCCATAACAGTGCTCAACGCAATTCTGGATGTTTTGACTAAACAAGGTGTTGCTATTCAATACCAACATACTTGGAAAGGTTGGACCAGCGACAATGCTATTATTTTCAATACGGATACAGCAATACAATCAGACTATACCATTTTTGCCCTTGGCGGTGGAAGCTGGAAAGTAACCGGTTCTGATGGCACTTGGCTAGACTTGTTCGAAAAGCAAGATATTGCTATTGTTCCTTTTCAATCATCCAATTGTGCGTATCGTGTGAACTGGCCGGAAGATTTTATTTTGGAACATGAAGGCAGTCCGCTTAAAAATATTGCCATAAGCTGTTTGAATAAAAGACAAAAAGGCGAAGCGGTAATCACACGTTTCGGTTTAGAAGGAAATGCGATTTATGCCCTGAGTCCACAGATTAGAAAGGAATTGGAAAGCCAACACAAGGCAACAATTTTTCTGGATATGAAACCAACATTGCGGTATGATGATTTGCTCGAAAAGATTAGAAAATCAACTTTTAAAAAGACGAGCGAAACACTACAAAAAGAAGTTAAATTGAGTCCTGCACAGGTTGGTCTTTTGAAAAAATACCTTTCGAAAGAAACCTACCTGAATCCAGAATTATTAGCACAAAACATTAAAAAACTGAGTATCGAAATCACAGGTTCTGCCCTATTGAACGATGCGATATCCACAACAGGCGGTATTCAACTGAATGCTGTGGATGAAAATTTCCAATTGAAAAACAAAAATCGTAATTATTGTATTGGCGAAATGCTGGACTGGGATGCACCCACCGGCGGCTATCTTCTTCAGGCTTGCTTTAGTATGGGCATGCATCTTGCACGTCACCTGAATAGTATTTCTTAATTTTTAATATTCTATTGTTGACTCCAAAAGAGTGTTTTGTTTGCGAAATGACTTTCCAACAGTTTTTCCTTTTCAAATTTATTTACAATACCATTTCTTCAAACAAGCGTTGCGTTGTTTGTTCCAAATCATCACACAATCCTGGATGTGGTCTTGAGGTTTGAATAGCAGAGCTGCGAAGTGCTGTTAACCAACGGAAACGCGATGGAATATCAAATTGTCCTATTGGTCCACCTGATTTTTCGCCATGCGCCACTTTCTCAAATGCTTGTAAGTTTAAATGCAATTGTTCTAGATCTAAATCGGCTGAGAATAGTTGCAGTTTGGCTTCGTTCATCGAGCAAAGCACTTTTATAAACTTCGCTTTTTTACAAAAGAGAATAATACCCACATTGAGGAATTCTTCGCGTTCTACCCTTGGCACAACCCGGATTACGGCATACTCATATAAGTGCTTCTCTTGCATTTTGTGCTTCGTTTATAAAAATTTCGGAATGGTTCAAACGTATGGATAAAAACTGGAAATAGACTTCTCGAATGGCTTCTGGAGCTTCATCGGTATCTTCCCATTGCAACCAATCCTCTGGAATCAGATTCACGATATTTTGCAGTACATCATCAGTCAATATTTTTTTAAATATCACATCTGTTTCTGGCAACAAGGAAGCCTGAGGCAACAATACATGGTCTTTTATCAATGCAAAAGGGCTTTGTGCATGCTTTTCCCAATTGGTCCACGAATGATGAAAATAAAGACTGGCACCGTGATCGATCAACCACAATTCCTTATGCCAAATCAACATGTTGGTGTTTCTAAACGTTCTGTCCACGTTTGTGATAAAAGCATCTAACCAAACAATTTGGGACGCTAATTTTGGATCAACCAAAGTGACAACAGGATCAAAATTTATGGCTCCCGATAAATAATGCATCGCCAAAATGAGTCCTTGACTGCCTTGAAGTAAATCTTGAATTTCTTCATCAGCTTCTGAACGTCCAAAAGCTTCGTCGAGATTTGCGAAAACGAGTTCCGGCATTTTTAACTTTAAAACACGGGCAATTTCTCCGCCAATTAATTCGGCAATCAAGGCTTTTACACCGTGTCCGGCACCTTTGAATTTCAATACATATTTAAAATCATCATCGGCTTCAGCGAGCGCAGGCAAAGAACCGCCTTCCCGCAAAGGAGTGATGTATCGCGTAACATTTACGGTTCTAAGATGAGGTGTTTTTTCCATAATCGAATTGGATAAAGCAATTTTGCTTGGATACAAACTTACAAATAAGTAGGGTAAAATTCATTTATGAGTACTATTTACTACAGTTTTTATAAACTCAAAAAAGCTTTCCCAATATTTGCAATAACATCTGAAGCGATAAAAGATTGATATCCGGTTTCGGGTAATGCAATATCGGCAGTTAATCCGTGAAGATATACTCCAAGAATTGCGGCACTAATGGGTTCGTAGGATTGTGCCAATAAACTGGTAATCATTCCCGTTAAAACATCGCCACTTCCTGCGGTTGCCAAAGCGGCATTTCCAGTGGTGTTTTCGAAGAGAGTTTCTCCATCAATTATGTGTGTTGGTGCACCTTTCATCACAATTATAACATCGTACTGTTTTGAAAAAGAAACTGCTTTACTCCTTTTTTCTTCTTCGGAATGCCATTTTCCAATTAATCGCTCCAGTTCTTTGGGATGTGGCGTTAAGATTGTTTTAGGCGGTACAAAAGAAAGCCATTCTTTGTTTTGGGATACAATATTTAACGCATCGGCATCGATTACCAAAGGGCTTTTATTTGTTTTTAAAAACTGATGTACTGCATTTTGGGTTTCAATTTCCTGACCTAAACCGGGACCAATTCCAATGGCTTGTGGTGTAAAGTCGAAAGTGATATTAGAAATTTTTTCCTCTTGAATATCTGTAAGAACCATAACTTCGGGAATGGCGGTTTGCAGAATTGTGTAGCCACATTTCGGAATAAAAACGGTGACTAATCCGCAACCTGTTTTCAAACAAGCTTTGGCAGACAAACTTACTGCTCCTATTTTTCCATAACTTCCGCCAATGATTAAAGCGTGTCCCTGAATTCCTTTGTGAGTATGCTTATCTGGCTGTTTGTAGTGTTTCAGGATTTCTTTTTGGTTGATGTAAATGGGATTCGTCATTGAAATTTGTTTGTTTAAAATTACGAATTTAATAGGAAACAAATTCATTAATTGGACCTAAATTCCCTAGCCCTGATAGCAGCGGCATCCTTTAATTAAAGCTTCTAGCCTTTTGAAGGCTGGAAGCTTTAATTAAAGATAGAGCGAATAGCAGGAATTAGCTCCTAAAAAAAATGACTATAAATCCTACAGCACGAATTATTCCGAAAACGTTTGAAACTTTAAACTTTGCTTCGCTCCGCCTTTGTCACCCGAAATAAAATCAATAAATTAGCGACTTCAAATTTTATATTAAAACACAATGAAAAATACTGCGCTTACGCACATACACGAGAGTTTGGGAGCAAAAATGCTTCCGTTTGCCGGATACAATATGCCCATTTTATATGAAGGTGTGAATGCAGAACATGAAACGGTACGTAATGCCGTGGGTGTTTTTGACGTTTCTCACATGGGTGAATTCTTGCTTACGGGTCCAAATGCATTGGCTTTGATTCAAAAAGTGACTTCGAATGATGCTTCAACTTTGACAATAGGAAGAGCGCAATATTCTTGTTTACCGAACAATGACGGTGGAATTGTAGACGATTTGATTGTTTATAAAATGAAAGACGAGCAATATTTATTAGTGGTAAATGCTTCGAATATTGACAAGGATTGGGATTGGATTTCGGCTCAAAATGACTTGGGTGTGGAGATAAAAAACTTATCAGATGATTATTCTTTATTGGCGATTCAAGGACCAAAAGCGGTTGAAGCGATGCAATCATTATCGTCAAAGGATTTATCTGCGATTCCATATTACCATTTTGAAGTGGGAGATTTTGCCGGTATCGAAAACGTAATTATTTCGGCCACAGGATATACTGGTTCTGGAGGTTTTGAGATTTATTGTAAAAATTCAGAAGTAGAACAAATTTGGAATAAAGTTTTTGAAGCAGGTGCCCCTTTTGGCATCAAGCCAATTGGTCTTGCGGCTCGTGATACATTGCGATTAGAAATGGGTTTCTGTTTGTACGGAAATGACATCAACGATACGACTTCACCACTGGAAGCTGGTTTGGGATGGATTACGAAGTTCACTAAAGAATTCACGAATTCAGAAAATCTAAAAAAACAAAAAGAAGCAGGAGTTACTAAAAAATTAGTCGCTTTTGAAATGCAAGAACGTGCAGTGCCAAGACATGATTACGAAATTGTGGATGCTTCAGGAAATGTAATCGGAATTGTAACTTCGGGAACAATGTCTCCATCCATGAACAAAGGAATTGGTTTGGGTTATGTAACTGTTGAAAACAGTGCTTTGGAAAGTGACATTTTTATAAGAATCCGTAAAAATGATGTTCCTGCAAAAGTGGTGAAATTACCTTTTTACAAGAAATAATAATAAATGAAGAAACTTTCACTTGTATTGTTGCTGACTACATTTTCACTTTTGGGTCAAAATGATGCAAAAACTTGTGAAACACTTTCTAAAATAAATGCGTTAATACAACGCGAACATTACCAACCTAAACCGGTAGACGACAGTTTATCGGTTTTTGTTTTTGATAGCTTTTTGGATGTTTTGGACTCTAACCGAAACTTGTTTACCAAGATTGAATATCAAAAACTATGTGAGCATAGACTTCAACTGGACAATTATATCTTACAGAATAATTGTTCTTTTATGAGTGATTTTGTTGCTGTTTATAAATTGGCTTTAGTTCGAAAAAAGAAAATTTTAGAAAAAATACAACAGGAGACTTTTGATTACAATACGAATGACTCCGTTAAATTTTCGAAGAAAAACTTCCCTTTCGATTCGGTTTTAACAGATATCGAAAGAGTTTGGAGAAAGAGAATTAAGTATGATATTCTGGAAGACATTTCTAAATTGAGTTCTAATTTAGATTCACTGACGCAGAATTTTTCAAAGCTCGAAAAAACTTCTAAAGCAAAAATATTTGACACCAACTTATGCAAAGTAAATAGTATTCTTGGAGACACTAAGAGATTAGAAAATGACCTTCAAAATAATTTTTTAAATATTTTTTGCACCTATTTTGATCCTCATTCCAATTATTTTTCAATGGATGCTAAATCCAGTTTTATGTCGGGTTTATCAACGAGCAATCTTTCATTGGGTTTAAATATTGGATTTAATGAAAAAGAGGAAATTATCATCGAAGAAATTATCCCTGGTGGTCCAGCAGCCAAAACGGATAAGTTTGAAAAAGATGATGTAATCCTGAAAGTGTCTAATAACAAAGGAGATGCATATTCTGTTTCCTGCTCATCCATAGAAAAAATTGGAGAATTGATTTTTTCTGATTCGAATATAGAAATTGAGTTGACCATTCAGAAAAAAAATGGAACAATACAATCTGTACGCCTGAGAAAGCAAGTAATGAAAGCCACTGAAAATGCTGTTTTCAGTTACATTGCCGAAGCGGAAACTAAAATTGGGTACATCAATATTCCTAGTTTTTATTCTAATTTCGACGGATATTCTATTCAAGGTTGCGCTGATGATGTTGCCAAAGAAATTGTGAAACTTCAAAAAGACAATGTTGAAGGTTTAGTAATCGATCTTCAAGACAATGGCGGTGGATCAATGGAAGAAGCCATTAAATTAGCCGGAATGTTTTTAGATATTGCTCCAGTATCAGTTTTGGTTAATAATAAAAACAAGCAAACTATTTTAAAAGACGGGAATCGTGGCAGCGCATACAATGGCCCAATTGTGCTGTTAATCAACGGAAATTCAGCATCGGCAAGCGAGTTTTTTGCAGCCTCAATGCAGGATTATAACCGGGCAATCATCATTGGCAGTACATCGTTGGGGAAAGCTTCCATGCAAACTATTCTACCATTGGACGAAAACAATCAACAGGGTTTTGTAAAACTAACTATTGAAAAATTCTACAGAATTACCGGCGACAGCCACCAGATAAAAGGGATTGTTCCAGATATTGCGGTACCGGTTTTATTTGACAGCATCATTCAGCGAGAAATAAGTTTTAAAACTGCTTTTAAATATGATATGATTACCACAAAAGCAAGATTTAATCCGTTTTCAAAAACCTATTTCCCCAAAATAGTCGAATTAAGTAATTCAAGAGTGAAAAACGCCTCTCGTTTCAATGAAATTAGTTTGGCCAACAAGCAGATAAATGCACTTTATAACAATCCAAAAAAACCGACTCGCTTAGTTTTTAAAGATGTATTCAATGATATTCATGAAATTGATTCGCTTTGGAAAAAAGTCAAAAAAATTGTGGAAAGCGAAAGTAACAGTACCATTTCGAATAATTCCTTTGATTTGGAGCAATTAAAATTTGATGTTTTTCAACAAGATATTAATCGCTATAAAATCAAAGAGGTAAAAAACAATCCTTATTTAGAAGAAGCAATTGCTATAATAAACGATTATAAGAATTTAAATAAATAACCAACCAAAAAAAATGAAACTAACCTTTACTTCGTTCCTATTTTTAATTACAATTACCTTTTCTAATGCGCAAGAATTCAAAACTCCTGTTGACTATTTGAATTACATTGGCAAAGAAACTGATGCTATTTCTCGAACAACATGGAAATACACTTCGGCTGTTGCACATAGTAAAAATGCCCGAAGAATTGATGTAACGCGTAAAACATTGGTAAAAAGTATCCAAAATGCCACTAAAAAAATAGAAGCTTTAAAAGATGGATATAAAGGTGATGTTGAATATAAAGACCAACTACTAGCTTATTTATCAATTTCTGAAAAACAAATCAATCAAGAATATGAAAAAATCATAAACATGCAGGAAGTGGCGGAACAATCCTATGATTTTATGGAAGCTTTTATTTTGGCAAGAGATTTGGTCAATACTAAAATCAATGAAGAAGTGGATAAATTGAATGCTAACCAAAAAATATTTGCAACTAAATATGGAATCCAAATTGGAGAAGATAAAAGTGAATTGGGTAAAAAAATGAAAATCTCCAATGAAGTTTTTGAAAATCATACCCAATTATTTCTGATTTTTTTCAAAGTAAATTTCACAGAATCTCTTTTGATGAATGCTATTGCTGAAAACAATTTGAATGCTATTCAACAAAACAGCAATGCATTAGAACAATATTCGAATGAGGGTTTGGATAAACTAAAAACATTTAAAGCCTACAATAATGATTTAATACTGGTAAATGCTACCAAAAAAGTATTGGAATTCAGTAAAAAAGAAGCGTTAGAATTTAGTCCTAAAGTAGTTGCTTTTATGATGCTCAATCAGAAATTTCAAGAGACTAAAAAAATAATGGATAACAAATCAGTCGCTTCCAGATCAAAGGAAGAAGTGGATAATTTCAATAAATTGGTAAACGAGTTGAATAAAGAAGTTGGGAATTATAATGCTAACAATAATAAATTCAATTCAGAGCGTGCAAATACAATCAATTTTTGGAATGTAACCGGTGATACTTTTATTTCAAAGCACGTGCCAATTGATTAATAAAAATTTTTGAAAAAATAACTAATAACTGTATTTTTGCAGTTCAAAATAAAAAATAGAAATGGGAAGAGCGTTTGAGTTTAGAAAAGGTAGAAAAATGAAACGTTGGTCAGCAATGGCCAAAGCATTTACCAGAATTGGTAAAGATATTGTAATGGCTGTAAAGGAAGGCGGACCAAATCCTGAAGCCAATTCAAGATTAAGAGCCGTAATCCAGAATTCAAAGGCAGTAAACATGCCAAAAGAAAATGTAGAACGTGCCATTAAAAAAGCTACTGATAAAGACACCGCCAACTATAAAGAAGTTTTATTTGAAGGATATGCGCCTCATGGAATTGCAATTCTAGTTGAAACAGCTACAGATAATAATAACAGAACTGTTGCTAATGTTAGAAGTTATTTTAACAAATGCAATGGAACTATGGGAACTCAAGGTTCTGTTGAATTTATGTTTGATCACACGTGTAATTTCAGAATTCCGGCAAACGGAATCGACCCTGAAGAATTAGAATTAGAATTAATCGATTTTGGTGCTGAAGAGATTTTTGAAGATGAAGATGGTATTTTAATATATGCTCCTTTTGGCAGTTTTGGAACCATTCAAAAAGAATTAGAAAATAGAGGACTTGAAATTCTTTCTTCCGGATTTGAAAGAATCCCTCAAATTACCAAAAAACTTACAGAAGCTGAAGTCGCTGATGTAGAAAAACTAATTGAAAAATTAGAGGAGGATGATGATGTGATGAACGTATATCATACTATGGAAGAGGAATAGATTTCTTAGATTCTTAGACTTCTTAGATTACCAGACTTTCTTAGAAAAGAGAAAGGATATATAATAAAGACTTCATGGCATTGCTTTGAAGTCTTTTTTTTGTTAGACGATTATTTAAATAAAAAAACTCCAGAGTTTTCTGGAGTTTTACTAATTTTTATGTCTAAAAATCTAAGAAGTCTAATTATCTGACTATCTAAGAAAATCTATTTAATAAATTCAATTTTTTGAGCTTCTTCTTCGTTGATGCTGTCAAAGAAACCTTGTTCGTTCATCCAGTCATCACTAAATACTTTACTCATATAACGCGAACCGTGGTCTGGAAAAATAGCAATTACATTACTGTTTTCATCAAATTCTCCTTCTTCAGCGTATTGTTTTATGGCTTGCAGTACTGCTCCCGATGTATATCCTACAAATAAACCTTCTTTTCTAGTAATTTCTCTGGCAGAATGGGCACTTTCTTCATCCGTAACTTTCATGAACTTATCAATAAGATCAAAATCAGTAGCTGATGGAATTAAATTTTTTCCTAAACCTTCTATTCTATATGGATAAATTTCGTCATTATCAAATTCTCTAGTTTCATGATATTTTTTCAATACAGACCCAAAAGCATCCACTCCAAGAATTCTAATAGTAGGATTTTGTTCTTTTAAATATTTTGCAGTTCCGGAAATCGTTCCTCCAGTTCCACTGCAAGCGATAAGATGTGTTATTTTACCGTTAGTTTGTTTCCAAATTTCTGGTCCTGTAGATTTATAATGTGCATCAATATTCAATTGGTTAAAATATTGATTGATATAAACAGAACCTTTTGTTTCTTCATGCAAACGTTTGGCAACATTATAATAGGAACGTTCATCATCAGCGGAAACATGTGCAGGACAAACATAAACTTTTGCTCCCAAACTGCGTAACATGTCTATTTTATCTTTAGACGACTTAGAACTAACCGCCAGAATACAATTATATCCTTTTATGATGCTTACCATTGCCAAACTAAAACCAGTGTTACCTGATGTAGTCTCGATTATTGTATCACCTGGAAATAAAATTCCTTTCCTTTCGGCTTCTTCTATAATATATAATGCTATTCTGTCTTTTGAGGAATGTCCCGGATTAAAAGCTTCTACTTTTGCGTAGAAATTACCTTCTAACTCTTCCGTGACTTTATTTAGCTTAATAAGTGGAGTATTACCTATTAATTCTAAGACATTATTGTAAGCGTTTATTTCTTTTTTCATAAAAAAATAGTTAGTCGTGGGCAATTTTTAATTTAACCACGAACGTTGCAAATTTAACAAAAAAAATCTAATTAGTTTTTAATTTCTTCTAAATCTAACAAAAAACTGTATTCCTTTGCTAATTCTTTAATAGCTTCAAATCGCCCTGAAGCACCACCATGACCCGCATCCATGTTCGTATTTAAATACAAAACGGTGTCATTTATTTTTTTTGTCCTCAATTTAGCAACCCACTTAGCTGGTTCCCAATACTGTACCTGCGAATCATGAAGTCCAGTAGAAACAAACATATTAGGATATTTTTGAGCCTTTACATTATCATAAGGGGAATAAGACAACATATAATCGTAATATTTTTTAACATTTGGATTTCCCCATTCGTCATATTCTCCAGTTGTAAGCGGAATAGTATCATCAAGCATCGTAGTAATTACATCCACAAAAGGAACTTGAGCAATCACTCCATTGTATAATTCAGGTGCCATATTTACTACTGCTCCCATCAACAATCCTCCTGCTGAACCGCCCTCGGCATACAAATGTTTAGGAGAAGTATATTTTTCCTGAATTAAAAATTTAGAGCAATCGATAAAATCAGTGAATGTGTTTTTCTTTTTCAATAATTTTCCGTCTTCATACCATTGTCTCCCTAAATCTTCACCACCGCGAATGTGTGCTATAGCAAACACAAATCCTCTGTCCAGAATAGACAAGCGTGTCGATGAAAAATAAGTATCCATAGTAACTCCATAAGAACCATACGCATAAAGCAATAAAGGATTGTTACCGTCTTTCTTTAATCCTTTTCGGTATACCAAAGAAATAGGCACTTTTGTACCATCGGTAGCCGTAGCCCAAACGCGTTCTTCTATATAATTATTTTTATCAAATTTGCCTCCAATAACTTCTTGCTCTTTCTTGATTTCTTTCTCTTTAGTTTTCATGTTAAAATCAATAACCGAAGATGGTGTTGCTAATGATTGATAGCTATAACGTAAAATATCCGTGTCAAAATCAACATTTGTAGTTGTATAGGCATTGTACGTTTCACTTCCAAAAGGCAAGTAATACTCTCCTGCTCCACTCCAAGGCATAATCCTGATATGATTCAATCCATTCGAACGTTCTTCAACAACCAAATAGTTTCTGAAAATCTCAATATCTTCCAGCAAAACGTCTTTTCTATGCGCAATTATATCTTTCCAATTTTCTTTTGCAGTAGCGTTCTCAGGCGTTTTCATCAACTTGAAATTAGTCGCCTTATCTTTATTGGTAAGAATGTAAAAAGAATCTCCAAAATGAGAAATACTGTATTCTAAACCACGAACTCTTGGTTGAAAAACCACAAACTCACCGTCAGGAGTATCTGAATTAAGTATTCTATATTCAGTAGTCAATGTACTTCCGGAACCAATGACAATGTATTTTCTTGATTTTTCTTTACTTACCGAGACGTTGAACGTATCGTCTTTTTCATTAAAAACCAAAACATCATCGGCAGCATCAGTGGCTAATTTATGTTTGAAAACTTTATCTGAACGCAAGGTAACTTTGTCCTGTCTGGTATAAAAAATAGTTTTATTATCGTTTGCCCAAACGGAGTTCCCTGTGGCATTTTCGATTTTATCCGAAAGAATTTCTCCCGTTTCAAGATTTTTTATCTGTATGGTGTAAATTCTTCTTCCAACAATGTCTATTCCAAAACTTGCAAATTTATTGTCAGGACTCACACTCAAACCTCCTAATTGGAAGTACGAATGTCCTTTGGCCAAATCATTGCAGTTGAATAAAATTTCTTCATTGGCAGAAAGACTTCCTTTTTTTCTCGAATAAATGGGATAATCCTGCCCTTTTTCAAAACGGGTGATGTAGTAATAGCCGTTATATAAATAAGGAACTGACTGATCATCTTCCTTAATTCTTCCTTTCATTTCCTCAAACAATTCTTTTTGAAAATCTTTAGTATGAGCAGTCATTGCATCATAATATTTGTTTTCCTTATTCAGGTAATCAATAACTTCGGGATTTTCTCTGTCATTTAACCAGAAGTAATTATCAATTCTTGTCTCATTATGTTTTTCTAATGATTTAGGAATTATTTTAGCTACTGGAATTGGACTTTTTTTTAACATTTGTTGTGCTTTTGTATTAGTAAATGAAGTTACAAAAATAACACAAAGAGAAGTTATGATGAGTCTATTTTTCATGAATATTTTGTTGAATATGACTATGCAATATACTAATTTTGTGATTCAATTAATTTAAAAAAATTAAAACATGGATTTAATGGGAATGATGGGCAAACTTAAAGAAACCCAACAAAAGATAGAAGACACTAAAAAACGTTTAGACACAGTCCTGATAGATGAGCAAAGTACCGATGGTTTATTGAAAGTGACACTGACTGCCAATCGCTCAATTAAATCAATTACTATTGACGATTCTTTGCTGGAAGACAAAGAACAATTAGAAGATTATATGATTTTGGTACTAAACAAAGCTATCGAAAAAGCTACTAAAGTAAATGAAGCTGAACTTGATGCTGTTGCAAAAATGGATATGCCAATGATTCCAGGAATGGATAATCTTTTTAAATAAAAAAGTTTAAAGTTTAAGGCTTACTGTTTTTTCATCGCGATAAAAACGTTAAACCTTAAACTTTAAACAAATTTTCCAAACAGAATTATACTAATTTTTGGAGTGTTTCCAAAACATAAGTATGCATCACTTCTCTATAATCAAGATGCGTTACAATTCTCAATTTTCCATGTCCCATCGAGCTGATTGAAATGTTTTTTTGTTTTAAAACTTCAATTAAATTCTTCTCATTACAATTTGGTACCAATGAAAAAATCAAAATATTAGTCTCAACTGGCTCTACTGAAGCAACCCAACTTAACTTTTTCAATACTTCGGCAATTTCTTTAGCTCTACGATGATCTTCAGCAAGGCGTTCTATGTTGTTATCCAAAGCATAAATTCCGGCTGCTGCCAAATATCCTACTTGACGCATTCCGCCACCAAATATTTTTCGAACACGCAACGCTCTGTGAATAGTCGCTTTATCAGCCAACAAAACAGAACCAATTGGTGCTCCCAATCCTTTGGATAAACAAACCGAAATCGTATCAAAAAGTCTCCCAAATGCTTTTGGATCTTGCTTTTTGGCTACCAATGCATTCCAAATTCGGGCGCCATCCATGTGGAATTTCAAATTATTAACATCGCAAACCTGTTTTATTCTTTGCAAATCTTCCAGTTCATAACAAGCACCACCACCTTTATTGGTAGTGTTTTCCACACAAACTAAACTCGTTAACGGACTGTGGTAAAATTCAGGGTCATTAATTGCTCCAGCAACTTGTTCCGCAGTAATCATTCCGCGATTTCCATCTAATAAACAACACGACACACCACTGTTAAAGGAAACTCCACCACCTTCATAATGATAAACGTGTGCGTATTTATCCGCTATTAATTGTTCTCCGGGCTGTGTGTGTAATTTTATAGCTGTTTGATTAGCCATTGTTCCTGAAGGGAAGAAAAGTCCTGCCTCCATGCCAAACATCGCTGCAACTTTTGCTTCTAATTCAATAACTGTAGGATCTTGTTTGTAAACATCATCACCTACAACTGCTTTGAACATATATTGCAACATTTCGTTAGAAGGCTTTGTGATGGTATCGCTAATTAAATTTATTTCCATATTTTTTTATTATCAGTACGGGCAATTCTCGAATTGTCCCTTCGTAAAATTTTTCTATTTTTGTGCCACAAATTTACATAATACCGTTTGTTAATTCAAACTAGTTCAGTTAAAACTAAACTAAATATATTACACAACGGAATTTTTTGTAAATATTGAAAACAGACCTATCAAATTAATATAATTTTATGACAACTACCGAACAAATTAAAGGTATTGTGGAGCGCCTTGGTGCGTTGAGGAGGTATCTTTGACGTTGATGCCAAGCTAATTGAGATTTCTAATGAAGAAGAGAAAACTTTTGCTCCCGACTTTTGGAACAATGCAAAAGAAGCGGAACTCATTGTAAAAAATCTTAGAAACAAGAAAAAATGGATTGAAGATTACAATAAAGCTGTCGAAATGACGGACGAATTGCAACTCGCCTATGATTTTTACAGAGAAGGAGAACTTACCGGAGAAGAATTAGACGAACATTACAACGCCACTCAAGCTCATATTGAAGCAATCGAATTCAAAAATATGCTTTCGGATGAAGGTGATACATTGAGTGCTGTTGTGCAAATAACTGCCGGTGCTGGTGGAACGGAAAGTTGTGATTGGGCCGAAATGCTAATGCGCATGTACATGATGTGGGGCGAAAAATACGGCTATAAAATCAAAGAACTGAATTTCCAGAAAGGTGAAGCAGCTGGAATAAAAACCGTAACACTCGAATTTGAAGGCGATTATTCCTTTGGCTATTTGAAAGGCGAAAACGGCGTACACCGATTAGTTCGAATATCACCGTTTGACAGTAATGCCAAGCGCCATACTTCGTTTGCATCCGTTTATGTGTATCCGCTTGTAGATGATAGTATCGAAATTGACATTAATCCCGCTGATATTGAAATTACCACTTCGCGATCCAGTGGTGCGGGAGGACAAAATGTAAATAAAGTAGAAACTAAAGTACAATTATTTCACAAACCAACTGGGATTCAGATACAATGTTCTGAAACACGTTCGCAACAAGATAACAGACAACGAGCGATGCAAATGTTACGCTCTCAACTGTACGAAATTGAGTTAAAAAAGAAACAGGCACAACGCGCTGATATTGAAGCCGGGAAAATGAAAATAGAATGGGGTTCGCAAATCAGAAATTATGTGATGCAACCTTATAAATTAGTCAAAGATGTTCGTACCGGATATGAAACCAGTAACGTTGATGGCGTTATGAACGGAGAAATTGACGAATTCCTTAAAGCATATCTCATGATGATGGGACAAAAAGAAGAGTAAAAATATTCTACTATTAAATTTAATCCTACAGTAAGCTAAAGCTATATTGTAGGATTTTTTTGTTACTTTTGTTCCAAAATCATCACGTTACCATGAAAAAATTACTTGTATTATTCGTTTTGTTATACTCCACAATTTTTTATGCTCAGAAAAAAGTATACTTTACTGAAGACTTTAAAGAGTTACCTTCTGCAGATAATGCGATTTATTATACTATTTATGAACTAAATGGCAAAGGAACGATCAGAACTACTTTTTACATCAACGATAGTATGTATTCTAAGGACTATTTCTCAAACTATAAAAAGAGGGAAATTGATGGCACATCAGAACGATGGTACCCTAACGGAAAAAAAGAATCATTAGCGATTTATGTAAAAGGAAAACAAGAGGGTCCACAAACACGTTATTACGAGTCTGGAAAAATTAAAAGAGTTGAGAATTATAAAAATGGGGAATTTGTTGATGGAAAATGTTTTGATGAAAACGAAACAGAGATAGCGTTTTACCCTTACCACATAAAAGCAGAATTCCCTGGAGGAGAAAAAGCATTTTATGACTTCATTGCCTCTGATTTTAAAAAACCAAATAATAGTTTTGGCCAAGTTATAATTGGGTTTTCAGTAGAATTGGATGGTACTTTAAATCATTTTGAAGTAATAAAAAGCGTGAACAAAGAAATTGATTTAGCAGTGATCAAGACATTAGTAAGAAGTCCAAAATGGCTACCTGGAAAAATTGATGGTAAGACAATCGTAACAAAGCACAAACTTCCGATTACCTTACATGCATTTGAAGGAAAACAAAAAAAGATTGGTAGAACTAAAATGGAGTATTAATTAGGATAACTACGGGTAAATTCTTTTATTTGAAAAATATTTAACTCAAAAACATCCAGTTTTTCAATGAAATCCTACACAATTCAAGAAATAAATGAGATTCTAAAAGGAGAAATAATCGGGAATACTTTTCAAAGTATTACTGCGCCTGAACAACTTGAAGCCGCTAATGAATCTGAAATTTCATTTATTGGAAACAAAAAATACGAAAAATTTTGGTCTGCATCCAAGGCTTGTGTAGCGGTTGTCAACGAAGATATATCTATAGAACCTGGAGAAGATAGGGCTTTCATAAAAGTAAAAAATGCTGATTTAGCAATGTCTCAGGTATTGGAACTTTTTGCACCTCCAACACCAATATTTACAATTGACATTCACCCAACAGCAGTAATCGATTCAACAGCAACTATTTGTAATGGTGCCCGAATTGGTGCAGGATGTTATATAGGACCTAAAGTTATAATTGGAGACAATGCAACTATTTATCCAAATGTGACTATACTTGACGAATGTACAATAGGTAAAAACACCGTGATTTGGTCAGGAACAGTTATTAGAGAACGCTGTCATATTGGGAATGATTGTATTTTGCATCCTAACGCAACAATTGGTGCCGATGGTTTTGGTTTTCGTCCTGATCCACAAAGAGGTTTGGTGAAAATTCCACAAATTGGAAATGTTATTATTGGTAACAGTGTAGAAATTGGTGCTAACTCGTGTGTTGATAGAGGAAAATTCAGTTCAACCGTTTTAGGAGATGGTTGCAAAATTGATAATTTAGTTCAAATAGGTCATAACAGTAAATTGGGGAAATTCTGTATTATGGCTGGAAACAGCGGATTAGCTGGATCAGTAACGTTAGGAAATGGTGTAATCATTGGCGGAAGCGCTTCGATAAAAGACCACACCACTATTGGCGATGGTGCCATTGTTGGTGCAGGTTCCGGTGTTACAGGAGATATTCCAGCGGGAAAAACCATGTTAGGATATCCAGCTGTTGAAGCTCGTGATGCATTAAAACAATGGGCAATTTTGAAAAGACTAGTTAATGAGTCAAAAAAATAAACACTTACTTTTTTATTAAATTCATAAAAAAACAGAGATAAACTTCTGTTTTTTTGTTTTAATAGTAAACATATATTCGATTTTCATCAAAATCCAATTAAAATAATAAAATTTATTTAGTTGGATTTTGTATTTTAGCACAAAATTTTTTTAACACTATTTCATCATGGATTTGAACTTCAACAAAAACGAAGACCACAATAAACTTTTACTTTCAGCATTGCGACAAAAATTAAGCGTAGTCAAATTAGGAGGTGGTGAAAAACGCATCCAAAAACTACATGGCGAAGGCAAAATGACAGCACGCGAGCGTATTGATTATTTATTGGATCCAAAAGCAAAATGCATCGAAATTGGGGCGTTTGTTGGTGAAGGAATGTATGCAGAACATGGTGGCTGTCCCTCTGGTGGAGTTGTTGTGAAAATAGGATATATCAGAGGAAAACAATGTATTGTTGTGGCCAATGATGCGACTGTAAAAGCGGGTGCATGGTTTCCTATAACCGCAAAGAAAAATCTGCGTGCGCAAGAAATTGCAATGGAAAATCGCCTTCCAATCATCTATTTAGTGGATAGCGCAGGCGTTTATTTGCCTTTGCAAGATGAGATTTTCCCGGATAAAGAACATTTTGGTCGCATTTTTAGAAATAATGCTCAAATGAGCAGCATGGGAATTACTCAAATCGCTGCTGTAATGGGAAGTTGTGTTGCTGGTGGTGCTTATTTGCCAATTATGAGCGATGAAGCTATGATTGTGGATAAAACAGGAAGTATTTTCTTAGCCGGAAGTTATTTAGTAAAAGCTGCCATTGGCGAAAGCATCGATAACGAAACGTTAGGCGGAGCAACTACACATTGTGAAATTTCGGGCGTTACAGATTACAAAGCCAAAGATGATAAAGACGCATTAGATAAAATAAAAAATATTGTTGACAAAATAGGTGATTTTGACAAAGCTGGCTATAGCCGAATTAAATCAGAAAAACCAGCATTAGACGAAAAAGAAATTTACGGTGTTTTACCAAAAGCCCGAAATGAACAGTACGACATGATGGAAATCATCAATCGTCTGGTTGATAATTCCGAGTTTGAAGCCTATAAGGACGGTTACGGTCAAACCATTATTACCGGTTATGCCAGAATTGACGGTTGGGCAGTGGGAATTGTTGCCAACCAACGAAAAGTGGTGAAAACTAAAAATGGCGAGATGCAGTTTGGTGGCGTAATTTACTCTGATAGCGCTGACAAAGCAACCCGTTTTATCGCTAATTGCAACCAAAAGAAAATTCCTTTGGTATTCGTTCAAGATGTTACCGGTTTTATGGTTGGATCCAAATCTGAACATGGCGGAATTATTAAAGATGGTGCCAAAATGGTAAATGCTGTATCCAATTCAGTTGTACCAAAATTCACGGTTATCGTAGGAAATTCCTATGGAGCCGGAAATTATGCCATGTGTGGAAAAGCGTATGACCCAAGATTAATTTTTGCTTGGCCTAGTGCTGAACTAGCCGTTATGGGCGGAACGCAAGCTGCGAAAGTATTGGCACAAATTGAAGCTTCTTCGCTTAAAGCAAAAGGCGAACTGGTTGACGAAACCAAAGAGAAAGAATTGTTTGATAAAATCAAAGCTAGATATGACGAACAGGTTTCGCCTTATTATGCAGCATCACGATTATGGACTGATGCAATCATCGATCCTTTAGACACCAGAACCTGGATTTCTATGGGTATTGAAGCGGCAAACCACTCGCCTATTGAGAAAAAATTTAACTTAGGAGTAATTCAAGTTTAACCACTCATTTACAGCAATTTAACTCTATATTTTGTATATTTATAATGCTTTTAGGAACTATATTAATGGTTCCTAAAAGCAGTTATAATCCCTAAAAAATCTTAACCTAATTCATTTAATTATCTAAAATTAAAAGAAATGAAAAAGATTTTTGTTTTACTAACAACACTTTTATTGTTAGTGGGGCAGTTTACATATGCACAAAATAAAACTGAAAATACTATTTTGTCAAAGGATAAAAAACCTTTTTATCTCGAAACGGGTATCAACGCATCGCTGCCTGTACACATACAAATGTATCGAAGTCATAGACTTGCTCTAGGAATAAATGCCAGAGCTGGAAAAATAATTTCTAGAAAATTAGAACTCGGAATCCGATTTGATTATGATTATAGGTTCATTAGAAAAGGCAGTCGAATACTGACTCCCGAAAGCACATTGACAGAAAGAGCTTTACATAGTAATTTTAGTTTATTCAGTATTAAACCAAATATTCAGTTCAATTTAAACTCAAATTATTTTTTGGGTGTCGAAACCGGTTTAGGATATGCTCTTTCTGATGAAGATAGTAAAATTGGATTGGGTTTTGTATCTGAATATGCCAGTGACCAACAATTTGGATTGTGTTCAGGTCTGTATTTTGGAAAATCATTTGACATTGGTTCTAATAAAGACAAAATCAGTTTATCTCTTAATTTTACTCAATTTTTAGCTCTTGGCCATGCTGAAAATAGCCTTGGTTTGCGAATAAATTACCTATTCCTAAAGTAAATGAAAGTATTTCAAATTATTAAAAATTACTCAATCCTTTTTAAAATTTAACTTCTCTACTCTCGCTGTACTTATAAATTAAGACACCATTATTAGTAATTTATTTGCAAAGCTACCGTACAATTCTTTTGAAGGAAGAAAACATTCAAAGTTTAGTTTTCTTTAACAATTATAAATTATTTAATTAAAAATCAGTAACTTAGTACTACATTTTTAAAACTATAGTATTATGAACAGCGTCAAAAATTTAAACAAATGGGCGAATACGCACACTTATTTAACCGTGGATTTGGTACGAATAGCACTTGGAGTATTTTTGTTTATGAAAGGAATCTCTTTTATAACGAATATCCAATATTTAAATGATCTGATATCTCCAATTGACAGAATTGGCGGTGGAATGTTTCTCGTTCATTATATTGCTCCGGCGCACATGGTTGGCGGCATAATGATTGCTTTTGGTTTATTGACTAGATGGGCAATAATAGCACAACTTCCTATATTAATAGGTGCTATCGTAGTAAATTTTATGGGAGAAATGCATTCCCAAAATTTACTTTTGGCATTACTGATATTAGGAATTTGTATCTTTTTCTTATTCTACGGAAGTGGGAAAAATTCAGCTGATTATTACTTTAAAATGGAGCAATAATTAAATAAAAAAGCTTCCAAAATTAACGGAAGCTTTTTTATTAAAACAATTTAAATACTTTCTATAATTTCTTTGCGTTTTATCTTCCCGTTTTCGGTTTCAGAAAATTTAGAAACATAAAAAACTTCTTTTGGTTTTTCATATTTGTCCAAACCATCAAAAATACTGTCGTCCAATATTTGTTGTTCCCCTTCTATAACAATAACTAATTTTTCACCTAAAACAGCATCTTGTTTTCCGGTTACAAAAAATCTTGAGTTAATTTTATCGGATAACTTATCTTCAATTTTTTCAGGAATCAATTTGATTCCACCGCTGTTTATTACATTATCAATACGACCTAAAAAAAGAAATTGATTTTCGCCTACAAGTTCCACTAAATCATTTGTGACAATAGATTCATTAGAAATTTTTAAAGCATCAATCACCAGACAATTTCTATCATCTTGGCTAATTTTAATATTTGGCAAAATTGAAAAAGTCTCCTCTCCTATTTTCTTAGCTGCAATATGAGTAATGGTTTCCGTCATACCGTAGGTTTCATACACTTCTGTTTTCAATTTAGAAAGTCCTTTTTCAAGAGTATTGTTCATTTTTGCACCACCAACAATCATCTTTTTTACATTCTTCAACTCTGATAAAGAGTTTTGAGCTTGTAAAGGAACCATCGCTACAAAATCATATTTGGTATCGTTTTGCAACATAGGATGAGAACTTGGCGCAACAAAATCAACATCAAGACCCAGAATAAAACCCCTCACAAACATCATTTTTCCTGCAATATATTTAGTAGGTAAGCAATGTAATACTTTGTCTCCAGGTTTTAAATCGAAAAAATCACCCGTAGCAATTGCTGAATTGACCATCGCTTGTTTATCGACACGAATCAATTTTGGAGTTCCAGTAGTCCCGGAAGTATTCATTTCTATATACGATTTGTTATCAAACCAATCGAGTACAAAATCTCCCACTGATTTTTCGAATTCGTCTCCTTCTTTTATAAAACTGTACGCTACTCTGCATAAATCATTTCGATTCAGATGAAACCCATTTAGCTTAAAGAGATTGTGGACATTATGATATGTTATTGTATCAATCATGATAGGTTTATTTTAAATTATTGAACAGTTTTAATGATTAAATATTTCCAGTTAGTTTTTCTTTCCAATTGGTCCAATTGTATTTTTTACTAAAGATAAATAAAAGTATTGGGTAAATAAGAACCACCGGCACTATAACATCTAATCCGGCTGAAGGTTCCGAAATATCTTTAAAAATAGAATTGGTTTGAAATGCAGACCAATCAGAAGTAACAAGTAAAGCACCTACTAAATTATTGGCAGCATGAAATCCTAAAGCCAGCTCCATTCCTTCATCCATCAATGTAATAATTCCCAGTAAAAGCCCCGTTCCTATATAATATACAAGTACTATATACCCTATTTTAGCCACTTCAGGATTAAAAATATGCATTCCTCCAAAGATAACCGAAGTCATCAATAAGGGAAACCATTTATTCTTGGCAAGATTAGCAAATCCCTGCATTAAGTATCCTCTAAAAATATATTCTTCTGAACTGGTTTGAATTGGAATTAGCACTACACCAATTACGACTAAAATTGCAAATGGCACTGGTTTAAAATTGATTACAAAATCGTTGGGATTAGAAAAATAGAATAGCAAAGTGGATACAATTGTAAAAACGGACCAAACTATAAAAGAAAATCCAACTCTTTTCCAATCTATTTTAGCTCTTGATGTTGTTACAGAAAGCATCGTTTGTCCGTGTAAATTACGAACTACCAACACAATCCCAAGCATAATAAAAACGAACGAAATCAGTATTAAAAACAAAGTCAGATTTGAATCAAAAAAACGCATTACCGATTCATTATCTGTTGGATAAGGTTTTCCATTAAAAATTGTTTCATACAATATTCCTATTAAAAGTGGCAACTGACCCACAAATGAAGCGCAAATTATTATTATTGAACCTAAAATATACTTCCAAAAATGATTCTCTGATTTTATTCCCTGTTCTATAAACATATAATTTTCGTTTTATTTTTATACTTAATTAGTTTAGCAAATGCTATTTTTGTTACATCAATACTTATCCTTGAAATACCCATTTATAATAACCCAATAGTATTAACTATGATACAAATATACCATAATTCACGCTGTGGAAAATCCAGAAATTGCCTCGCATTTGTGGAAAACTCAAAAAAAGAGTTTGAAATCATCAATTATTTGACAAACCCACCTTCATTTGAAGAGTTGTCAGCTATTATTCAAAAATTAAACATAAAACCCATTGAATTAGTTCGCCAAAAAGAAAAAATTTGGATAGAAAATTTTAAAGATCAAAAATTGAATGACGAACAAATTATTCAAGCTATGATCTCGCATCCAATTCTAATTGAAAGACCAATTGTAATCGATGGAAACTCGGCTATTATAGGACGTGATTTAGAAAAAGTGGCCTCTTTTATTTTATAAAAACACGGTTGTTTTAATTAACATTTTTTTGTGATTTGTAGTATTAAACCAAATCCTACTTTTGCAATCTAAAGTTTGTAACCAAAGTTTTTAAAAAATGAAAAAAATGAAATCCGTTTTAATTCTTGTTCTCTTTTTTACGACCCTGTTCAGTTTTGCTCAAGCTCCACAAGCTCAACAAGGTCCTGCAGTTCCAAAAATTAAAATAACAGGTAAGGTAATTGAGAAAATAAGTAAACAACCTCTTGAATACGCTACAATTACTTTTTTAATTCCAAACAATCCAAAACCAGTTGCTGGTGGAATTACAAATCCAAATGGGGAATTTGAAATTGAGGTTAAACCGGGTGTTTATGATATAAAAATTGAATTTATATCTTTTAAAATAAACGAAATTAAACAAAAGAACCTTCAAAAAAGTACGAGTTTAGGTTTAATCAGTTTAGATGAAGATGCGAATCAATTGAATGAAGTTGTTATTCGTTCTGAAAAAACAACTGTTGAAATAAAATTAGACAAAAAAGTATACAATGTAGGGAATGACCTTATGGTAAAAGGAGGAACTGTTAGTGATGTTTTAGACAATATCCCTTCTGTTGCTGTTGATGTTGAAGGAAATGTAAGTCTTCGTGGAAATGAAAATGTAAGAGTTCTTATTGATGGAAAGCCTTCAAATGCTATTAATATTGCTGAGGCATTGCGATTAATTCCAGCCGATGCGATTGACAAAGTAGAAGTTATTACCAATCCATCTGCACGATATGATGCCGAAGGTGGTGGAGGTTTGTTAAATATTATCTTGAAAAAAGGTAAAAATCAAGGTTTAAACGGAACTTTTATAGCTTCAACCGGATATCCTGAAACATACGGTTTAAGCGGTACCTTAAACTATAAATCAAAAAACTTTAATCTTTTTACAACTCAAGGATACAATGACCGTAGTAATCCCGGAAATGCATTTACAGATTCAAGATATTTAAATGCTGATAATACAACTCGAAATTATGTAAATGAAACTAGAGAAAACGAAAGAGATAATAAAGGGTATAATGGGAATTTTGGAATGGAATGGTATTTAAGTGAAAGCCTTTCTTGGACCAATACCTTTAACTATAGAAAAAGTAATGGTATCAACGTTGATAACGTTTTCCAAAATAATTATGATTCAGGATTTAATTATGACTATACCCGTAATCGTATCAATTTAGAAAATAGCGACAGTGAAAACGTAGAGTTTGCAACAAACTTCACTAAGAAATTTAAAAAAGACGGTCATAAATTAACCATTGACGGTTCCTTTTCTACTAATGATGACATCAACGATGCGTTAATTACAGACACTGCTACAAATACAAGTGTGATAAAATTTGATAACACTATCAACAATCAAACTCAAAGCAGAAATTTACTTCAAATGGATTATGTTTTACCTATTGGGAAAGGAAGCCAGTTTGAAGCAGGATACCGTGGTGATTTCTCAGAATTACTTACTGATTACAGAGTAGAAAATGATGGAGTAATCAATAACAACTTCACAAATACATTAGAATACAAGGAGAAAGTTAATGCGCTTTACACTCAATATGGTGTAAAAATTAATAAATTTTCAGCCCTTTTCGGATTGCGTTTTGAGGATTCAAATATTGAAATCAATCAATTAGCAACTAATGATTTCAACACTAAAAAGTACAACAACTTTTTTCCAAGTGCTTTCTTCACTTATGAAATATCAGACAAAAGCAGCGCTTCTTTAAGCTATAGCCGAAGAATTCAAAGACCTAGAGGAAGAATGTTGAATCCGTTCAGCAACTTGTCGAGTAACATCAATATTTTTGTTGGAAATCCAGATTTAGATCCTGCGTTTTCAGATGCTATTGATTTTGGTTACATCAAAAGATGGGAAAAATTAACTTTCAATACTTCCTTATATGTAAATAAAACAACAGATGTTTTTCAATTTGCAAGAAGAGAATCAGGAGATTTCGTTAACGGAACACCAATCTTAATCAGTTCTCCTATCAACTTGGCAACTGAATATAGAACAGGATTTGAATTTACATTAAACTATTCTCCATACAAATGGTGGAAATTAAACAGTAACTTCAATTTCTTCAGAAACGAAACGCAAGGAGATTTTACCTATACAGATTTTAACAATAATGAAATTGTACAAAATTTTGATAACGTAGCGACATCTTGGTCAACAAGATTAACTTCAAAAATCACATTGCCATACAAAATCGACTGGCAGACTAATGCAACCTATAATGGTCCACAAAATAATGCACAAGGAAGAAGCTTAGGGATTTTTGCAGCAAACATTGCATTCAGTAAAGACGTATTAAAAGACAAAGGAACACTTTCATTCAACGTAAGTGATGTATTCAATTCCAGAAAAAGAATCATGGAAAGTAATCTTCCAGGAATTGTAAGTTCGTACAGCGAAATGCAATGGAGAGAAAGACAGTTTAGCTTATCGTTCACGTATCGTTTTAACAAACAGAAAAACGAAAGAGAACAACAACCTAAGCGAAATCAAAATGAAAATGAAGGTGATTTTCAAGGATAAAAAAATAAGGACTCGTGAAAACGGGTCCTTTTTCTTTTTAGACAAAAAGTAAAATAGCAGAGTATAAAGCATAAAAAAAAGGGCCCATAAAATGAGTCCTTTTTTTATTTAACAAAAAGTTTAAACTGATTGTTCTTTCTTCGCTTTTCTTTCTTTATATCTTTCCCATAAAGCTCCACCAATCCAATATTGAACGAAACCTACAAGAAAAAACATTAACCAAAATCCTATAGTAAGAATGGTTAAGAAAAGTAAAAAGCCTAAGTACTGTGAAAATTCAAACATGTTTTCCGGAATTTTTGAATGTAGCCACAAATGTAAGTTTAATTCCTTTTCTTACCAATAAAAAAACATAAAAACTACCAATCAATTTTTATAAAAAAGGAATTATCCGTATTTTTGAGCTCAGAATTTGGAGCTGTTTCCCGCTGTTCACTCTAATCTTTTCTTTTTGGCAGCAAAAAGAAAAGGATTTCTCCCGAAGCTTCGGGATCATCGGGGCTAAAACGTATTAAACGACATAATTATTTTTAAATAACAAGAAATGAAATTCAGAATAGAAAAAGACACCATGGGTGAAGTGCAGGTTCCAGCTGATAAATATTGGGGCGCACAAACAGAACGTTCAAGAAACAACTTCAAAATAGGTCCATCGGCTTCTATGCCAAAAGAAATTATTGAAGGTTTTGCTTATCTTAAAAAAGCAGCGGCTTATGCCAATTGTGATTTAGGTGTTTTGCCAATCGAAAAACGCGATGCCATTGGTGCTGTTTGTGATGAAATTCTAGCTGGAAAATTAGATAACGAATTCCCATTGGTGATTTGGCAAACGGGTTCAGGTACACAAAGTAACATGAACGTAAACGAAGTAGTTGCAAATCGTGCGCAAGTATTAAAAGGATTCAATATTGGCGAAGGCGAACAATTCATTAAAGCCAATGACGATGTGAATAAATCACAATCTTCAAATGACACTTTCCCTACAGGAATGCACATTGCAGCGTATAAAGCAGTTGTAGAAGTTACGATTCCCGGTGTTGAAAAATTAAGAGATACACTTCATGCCAAAGCGGTTGAATTCAATAATGTGGTTAAAATAGGTCGTACGCATTTAATGGATGCTACGCCACTTACATTAGGACAGGAAATTTCAGGATATGTAGCGCAATTGAACTACGGTTTGAAAGCGGTTAAAAATACTTTGGCACACTTATCAGAAGTAGCTTTAGGAGGAACTGCAGTAGGAACAGGATTAAATACTCCAGAAGGATATGACGTAAAAGTAGCAGAATATATTGCTGAATTTACAGGACATCCGTTCGTAACTGCCGAAAACAAATTTGAAGCCTTGGCTGCACACGATGCTATCGTAGAAACACACGGTGCGTTAAAACAACTGGCGGTTTCATTGAATAAAATTGCCAATGATGTGCGTATGCTAGCTTCTGGACCACGTTCAGGAATTGGAGAAATCCTTATTCCGGAAAATGAGCCAGGATCTTCAATTATGCCAGGAAAAGTAAACCCAACACAGTGTGAAGCATTGACTATGGTTTGTGCACAAGTTATGGGGAATGATGTTGCAATCTCTGTTGGTGGAATGCAAGGTCATTATGAATTGAATGTTTTCAAACCATTGATGGCTGCAAACTTCTTACAATCAGCTAGATTACTTGGTGATTCTTGTCTATCTTTTGACGAACATTGCGCACAAGGTATTGAACCTAACTACAAACGTATCAAAGAATTGGTTGACAATTCATTGATGTTAGTTACGGCTTTGAATACTAAAATTGGGTACTACAAATCAGCTGAAATTGCTCAAACTGCACACAGAAACGGGACAACGCTTAAAGAAGAAGCGGTTCGTTTAGGATATGTAACTCCTGAAGATTTTGATGCTTGGGTTAAACCGGAAGATATGGTTGGAAGCCTTAAATAATCAATGATGAATTGTTAATTATTAATGAGTTATAAATTAAAAAACCCTGCAATGTAAGTTGTAGGGTTTTTAATTTAATCTATTTTAAATAATTGAGCTTCTTAGATGAACTTACATGACTTATATGGTTTAAATTCATCAAAAAATAAGTTAATTTTAGTTTAAAAAACATCCGAAATTCTATTTCTTATTAATTGAATCCATTACTTCCTTCATGATTCGAATGCTTTTCAATTTATCTTCATGATTAAAAATCGGACTCGTAATCATCAATTCATCAATTTGCGTATATTCAATAAATTGCTTCAATTCGGTAACTAATTTTTCTTTGCTTCCTACAAACGAACAAGCAGTCATTTGGTTTACATGAAAATGTTCTTCTTCACGCATAATTCCATCGAGCGAATCAACTGGCGGTTGTAAAGGCTTTCTATCATTCCGAATCAAATTAAGAAACATTTGAGTTAAACTCGTGGATAATTTTTCCGCTTCTTCATCTGTATCTGCAGCTATTGCGTTTACACAAGCCATTGTTTTGGGTTGGTCTAAATATTTTGAAGGCTCAAAGTTATCTCGGTAAAATTGAAATGCCTGATACATTTGTTTTGGCGCAAAATGTCCTGCAAAGGCATACGGTAATCCATTGGCAGCAGCCAAAGCAGCACTATCCATACTGGAACCTAAAATCCAAATGGGAACATTAGTTCCTTCTGCAGGAAAAGCACGCACTTTTGCAGTAGCATTATCCTCTGAGAAAAATTCCTGTAGTGCGGCAACATTTTGAGGAAATCGCTGCGATTGTTCGAAGAAATCTTTCCGAATCGCTTGTGCGGTTAAACCATCCGTTCCTGGTGCTCTTCCTAATCCTAAATCAATCCGATTGGGATATAGTGTTTCAAGTGTACCAAATTGTTCCGCAATAATTAACGGGGCATGATTGGGCAACATAATACCACCGGAACCTACACGGATATTCTGGGTTTGACTGGCAATATAACCAATCAAAACTACCGTAGCAGTACTCGCTACGTGCGCCATATTATGATGTTCGGCTAACCAAAAACGGTTGTAATCTAAACTGTCAACCAGTTGTGCCAGTGCTTTTGTTTTTTGTAATGTTTCGCTTGCATTGCTATTTTCGGTAATTATCGCTAATTCAAGTAGGGAAATTGGAATATTTTTAGTCATTATAAATTTCAGATTTTGAACAAAATTAGGCAATTACACAAACTCATTAAATTTTAAGGTGTTAATTGATTTATAATATTTTAAAAAGAAGCAATTTTTTAACCAAGAAAATTTCCATAAAAAAACCTGCAACTTTACATTGCAGGTCTATCTATTTTTAAAGAAACTGTATTTATTTCCCGTCGACATAATCTTGTAAATAACTAAATCTTGGAGTCAGTTTTCCGTTTTCAGTAATTTTGGCTCTTTGTAAGATTCCATCTTTATCTCCATTGAAAAATGCAGGAATTACATGCTCCATAAACATTTCTCCAAATCCTTCACTGGCATCTTTTGGCAATTCACAAGGCAAATTATCTACTGCCATCACCACAATTGCAGCCGGATGAAAAACATCAACTTCCTTATCTTCACTTGGTAAATATCCGTATAATGGTTCCGCAATTGTTGATGATCTGAGCGTGCAGGCTATTGGACCATTAACATCACAGGAAACATCGGCAACAATCTTAATTTTACAATCATTAGACTGAAGAATTTCACGGGTCAGAATTACTGGAGCTTCATTGGCATGAAAATGTCCTGTAATATAAATATCCGAGACTTTAGTAAATCGTTCAAAATCAGAAACGTATTCTTGTGGATTATCATAAAAATCTGTGAAATCCAACACTTGTCCGTCTTTACGTTTGTTGTATTCTAATACATCAATCTGAGTATAAACGGGTTGTGTATAGTTCTTTGTTAAATAATTTTCAACTGAAACTTCTTTTATTTTTATGGCGTCCAAAATCTCTTTTGCCCCATTCCCTACTTTTCCTGTACCAGTAACCACAAATTTTAATGGAGGTAAAACCAATCGTTTTAAATGTGCGATTAAGGCTTCTTTACCGGAAAGTGTTTCCGCTTTTGGCAATTTAAACAATTCGAATTTTATTCCAAAAGCTCTTATACTATTATACGCACCCACAATTCCAGCATAACGTCCAAAACCAATTAACCTGTGATTATGAGAATTTACAATGGTTTCATGATCGTATAAATCAATGTTTTTTTCTAAAACGGCTTGTAATAATTTTCTATTGTAAGGTTGCTTTTTTATGGTATGCGAAAAAAAGAAATATGCTTTATTAGGAATCAAATTTTCTACCGGAACTTCTTTTACCCCAAATAAAACATCACAATCACTAATATCATTGGTTACTTCAATTCCTAAATTTTTATATTGTTCATCCGTAAAAACCCGAATATCGGAACTTTCTACTTTTATAGAAGCACCTTGATACAGTTGTTTTAATCTGGCCAATTCATCAGGTGAGAAAATAACTCTTCTGTCAGGCGGGTTTTTTCTTTCTTTTAAAATTCCGAATTTCATATTTTTTTATGCTTTTGATTTGTTTTTATTATAACTTTATTTGGTTTATTTGTTACAAATATAACAATTTAAACGAAATTCAATTTATTTTTTTCATAAAAAAAAACAGCAAGAAACTACTATAAGCTGAGACCCAAAATAATACAAAAATGGTGTTCTCTTGTACTGATAAAATAGTGTTAAGGTTTCATAAAAAACCTCATCAAAGCGCATTGTTTCTATTATATTTGCCCTTCAAGCCCTACTGAAATGAATTTTATAAAAAAAACAAATATACTACATATATTCCTCCTCTTTTTGGTTTTAAGTTCTTGCAATAAAGAGAAAAAGAAAATAGAATTAAATGATGCGCAACTCCCAAAGAGTACATTACCTAAGATGAAGCCGTTACGCGAACCGGAGACAAAACTAACTGCCCAATACATTAATTCAAAAAAAATATCCATTGACTCTTTTTATAAAAAAAACTGGCCCAACAATAGTGCAAACGGAAGTTTTCTGGTTGCTAAAAATGGTCAAATTATTTATGAAAAATATGAAGGTTACTCCAATTTTAGAGATAAAACATTAATTACTAAATCTACTCCGCTCCACATAGCATCTGTGAGTAAAGTAATTACGGCAACGGCTATTTTAAAACTAATAAATGCAAAAAGACTTGACTTAGATCAAAAGGTGAATACTATCTTGAAAGAGTTTCCGTATCCTGATGTTACGATACAAACATTGTTGAATCACAGAAGTGGTATGCGTAATTATGCTTATTTTACGGATCGTGATAAAACCATCTGGGATAGACACAACATACTTACCAATCAAGATATCCTGACTATCATGGCAACAAAGGATATTGGCTTAGAATTCAAAACAGACACTCGTTTTAGTTATTGCAATACTAATTATGCCATGTTGGCATTAATAATTGAAAAAATCACAAAACTTCCTTACAAAGATGCCATGAAACAAATCATTTTTGAACCATTAGGCATGAAAAACACCTATGTTTTTGATTATGAAAGAGATAAAGACACCGCTATTACTTCTTACAAAGGTAATAAAGTCGAAATTGGGAAAGACTATTTAGATGCGATTTATGGTGATAAGAATATCTACTCCACACCTCGTGATTTATTAAAATTTGACAGAGCCAGAAATTGTTCAGCTTTCCTAAAACCAAAGTTGCTAAGTCTAGTATATAAAGGATATAGCAATGAACGCAAAGGGACAAAAAACTATGGCCTTGGTATCAGAATGATCAATTGGGAGACAGGTCAAAACTTTTATTTTCATAATGGTTGGTGGCATGGCAATACCTCATCATACATTACCTTGAAAAAAGAAAGTGTTACCATTATTGCGTTATCCAATAAGTTTACCCGAAAAACATACGATGTAAGGAAGTTAGCAGTTTTATTTGGAGACTATCCGTTTAAATTAAGTGATGAATAGCATTTAGGAATGATTTTTGAAATAGAGTTAGAAGTTTAGCAGTACTAATTCAAGTTTAAAAGTGTACATTTGCAAACTCAAAATTTAAATTTTGGATTTTGAAATAAAAAAGGGGTCGACTGGTTTTGACAGCAAGTCGAATTGAGAAGTAAGCACGTCGAGAACTGGGACAATTCTCGTTAATAAAAGGTTTCAAAACACATACACGGCGAAGGAAACTACGCTCTTGCTGCATAATCTGAATCATAGTAAGATTAGCCTCGTCCCTATCAGATAGGGAAGCAGGATTTACCTCGAAAGCTTTGGTTTATAGCGGTCGATAAAGGTGAATCGTAAATTTAAACCTAGATTTCCATAAGCTTCGGGTGGATTTCGAAATTAAGAAGATAAGTATTGTGTGGCTGTTTCTGGCCTAGCACACTATCGAAAACCTAATCAGGAAATAAGCGCGTAGAAAGCTTTTTAGTTGCTTGTTTGGACCCGGGTTCGATTCCCGGCGACTCCACAAAAAACCCTGTAAATAATTGATTTACAGGGTTTTTTATTTGTTTTAATTTTTAATTTTCGTCGCTTTCTTTTCTTTCACAAACAACCCAGCCGTATATTTCTCATACAACTCAAACAGAAACTCCATACGCTTGGCTTCACTGCTAAAAGTTTGCTTACTATAAGCAGCATCAACTGCTTTATCCAATTCATTATGCGCTTTTACCAATATAGGCGGCATGGTCAACGGACTGTACAAATCTGCCAAGGAACTCGCAGGGAATAATGCTCGAACATCTAAAACGTTTTGGGCTTTTTCTTCAATATTTTTTATTTGCTTTTCACTTGGATTTTCTGGCCAAGGATAGTTGTTGTATACAATACTTGAAGAATATCGGTAATCACTTTTAAGTCTTCCACATACAAACTTAACCCAAGCCATATGCATAATAGAAGTTAATATTCCAAAATGAAATAAATTTGCATTCGGAATTATATAAAGTTGATTAGAAGGAATTGTCGTAGGATTTAAAAACCCTATTGGAATATACTTTCTATTTTCTGAAGAAACAGTCGGAAAGGCTAAGTAATTACTTTTTGGTTGTCTTATTTCTGCAAAAACTGTTGGGGTTTCAGAAAGTCTCTTTGTTGTAACTCTATCGCTATTTGACCTCCAATATTTAACTGCATTAATTCTTTCAATTATCAAATAATTCTTTTTTAAATCACTAGGATCAACATCTAATAACCATAAACAATATCTTTTTTCTGAGTGTAATAACTCTCTTCCACCAATAAATGGTCGAATTAAGTTTTCAGAATCTTTATTGATTTTTATAATACTTTCTTTTTCATCCTCTGACAAAGTATAATTTCCATCATCTAAAGCAAAACTTCCATAATTTATTTCGGGAACATTACAAATAGGGTTTCTTCTACTGCTAATAAACATATCTTTCCCTTCAACTAAATACGGATTAATATTTTTAGCTTTTATTTCGTGAGCTTCTCCTTTTATATTTTCATATTCAAATAATCTCTTAATTGGAACATCAAAATTTGCAAATCCAACTATTACACAATGCACTGCTGCATTACCTTTCGCTTCATTACTCCAACTAAATGTTTGATGTGCAAAATGTATTTTAATTCCATAATGATTAAATAATAAATTCCATAATATATTAACTTGTTCTCCTTGTGAAATTGAATTAGTAGAAACAAAGGCAACCTTAGTTTTTGTGTTTTTTATTAATTGAGCAGCTTTTACATACCAGCAAGCAACGTAGTCCAATAAACCAAAACCTTTAATTCCTTTAAAAATGAGTTCAACATCACTTTTTTGTACACTGTTTTGTTCCTTCTTTCCAATAAAAGGTGGATTACCAATTATATAATCACATTTACTATTTTGGTTTTGATTATTTTGAATCGAATGAATTGGATTAATGTTCACTTTTTTAGAGTAAATATTTAGCACATCATAGTTTTCAGCAGGTTCATTCACTTCAAATATGTTAGTAACACTAGCATTTATATCAATACTCGTATTCTTTTTAAGATTATTCCAATCTAATCTCAATGCATTTCCATGAACAATTTTGGCTGATTTTTTCAATGGCAAACGCGCAAAGTATTGTCCAAATTCATTGCTAATCATCATATTCATTTGGTGATCCATCAACCACATCGCTACTTCGGCAATACGTGCGGGAAATTCTTCATACTCGATTCCGCACATCATATCCACATCGAGCCACATAATCTCCCGAATATCCAAAACACCTTGTCCAGATTTGTAAGTTGCCCGTAATACTTCTAGCTCCAACAACCGCAATTCACGGTAGGTAATAACAAGGAAGTTACCACAACCACAGGCGGGATCTAAAAATTTTAATTGGCTGATTTTTTTATGAAATTCAGGTAATTTGTTTTTGTTTCCTTTTATACTTTCAAATTCTGTCCAAAGTTCGTCTAAAAACAAAGGCTTAATGAGTTTCAAGATGTTGCTTTCACTGGTGTAATGCGCTCCTAAGTTTCTACGTTCTTTAGGGTTCATTACACTTTGAAACATCGAACCAAAAATAGCGGGCGAAATTTTACTCCAATCGATATAACAACAATCTAATAATGCCAATCGCATTTTAGTGTCAAAACTGGCAGAAGGCAATACTTCTTCAAACAGCTTCCCATTTACATACGGGAAATCATTTAATTGCTCGTCCAGATTTTTAAAGCGTTTTTCTTTGGGTGTATTCAACACTTGAAACAGTTCTTGAATTTTTCCTGCTAAATCGCTACCATCATCGGCAGTTCTATTTTCTATGAAATCTTGAAATTGTTGCTTGTCAAAAATGGTAGTATCCTCTGCAAACAAGCAGAATAATATTCGAACCAAATAAACCTCAAGCGGGTGTCCTTCATAACCAATTTCTTCCAAGCGGTCATGCAGTTTTCCCATCAATTCTGCCGCTTTTATATTGGCAGGGTCTTGTTCTTTGTATGTTTTCTTTTGGTAACCCAACAAATAGCCAAAACTTTGGACATTTTGGACTAAGTCATTTAAAGTAAATTCTACTGTAGTTTGTTCTTCTGTATCGTACAATCTAAAATAATAGAAGTCACATACTAAAACGTATTTGGGTAATTCGTTTTGTTTTAATCCATGGGTATAATCAATGGCTTGCTGAAAAGCTTTATTCAGGTTTTTGCCCCGGCTTTTCATTTCAACAAGTATCGTTCCTTTCCAGAGTAAGTCAATGTAACCATCCGCATCAGAAAGTTTTTTTACTCTATGTTCAAAGGTTCCAATCTTTTTTCGGCTAATACCAAAGACATCAAAAAAGGCATCTAAGAAGGGTTTGGCATCTGCTTCTTCGTTGGTAGTATTTTCCCATTCTTTAGAAAATCGTAATGCTCGGTCTTTTATTTCATTCCAGCTTAAAGCCATAGTACGTATTGCAATTTGTTAATTATCAAACCTACCAAATATAAATGATTTTAACACGATTATTTATACGTAGATATACCTGATTATTAACAAATTTAGATACTTAATCCTTTATAATTTTACGGAAAACCGTAAAACTATAAAGGATTTAAAATCTCTTCATCCTATTATCCAATACCTTGAGATACTTCTCTTTCATAGTATCAGACAAAAAAGACACTTCTACAAGTTCAATCCATTTAGACAGGCTTTTATTCATATCAGATAAAATAGTGGTAACCGTTTTATCATTAAGTCCTAAACGTTCTTTTGCGTAATACTCTATTAATTCCGTTGATTTGAAATTGCTCTTTTTACCTTTGAGAGATAGCGCTAATTCTTCCTGCGGATTTTTAATAGAAATGGAAGAATTTAAAAAGTCGTAAACTGGAGTCAATGTTGTTTTTCCCGCTTTTGTAATTACTGAAAAGTTCTTTAAATGCATATCTTCATTACCCGTTATGAAACAGAATAAAACTCGTTTAAAAAAATCTGCTTTCTCTATAGCAGGAAAAGTGCAGTATTCGTCAATTACTTTGACTAACTTTTCCATAGTATAATCATACTTGGTATCTCTTGAGCTTCCTGTCAGTTGTGCAAAATCTTCCGTAGCGTATTTTTTTCCTTTGCTGTATCTGTCAAATCGTTTGATAAAATAAGAAAGACTCCCATCTTTTGAATAAACCAATCCATGAAGAGGCACATCAAGCCCATACACTTTTGCCATCTTCATAGTTACATCTTCATTTTCTGGTAATTCAGGAAAGATGTCATTTTGAGGTTTTATAATATAATTACCAAACTGATCTACAATTTCAAATTGTTGATTTGCCACTGAAATAACAGCACTTAATTTAGGTTGAACTCCTTGAATGGACAACTTTTTGGCACGATTTGCCGCTTCTTGCCTTTGTTCAGCGGCAGTAAATGGTAAATCATGTAATGTAGTAAGTTTAGGAGCAATCATTCGAAGTCCCTTTTCACTATATTTTTCAGTGCCACATAGTTCGTAAGTTATTGGACATCTATTCATCTTTCCATTCTTTTACCGTTACTGCTCCTACCAAATCATTTCCTGTTGCAATTAGTTGTGCGAAATAATCATTTTTGTCAATTTTACCGATTTTTAAAAGCCCTTCCAGCATAATCCCTTCTGGCAATAATCCTTCAAAAAAAGAAGGGAATTTGGCAAATGAATATGTTTTAGTATTCAATGGCATTGTCAATGATACGGGTTCGTTCTCATACTTGTCATCATAAATAAATTCATACCCTCCAGTAGTATTTTCACTCAATATTCCTGCTCTTTTGTTGTGAACAAATATGATTGCTTTTTTCATAATTATTTATTGATTGGGCTTTTAAACTGAACTTCAATATTTAGTACTTTTAGAACAGCTAAAAGATTATTCCAACTAACTGTTTCTTTATTTTTCTCAATATCAAAAATGGTAGTCTTCCCTACTCCTGACAGATTAGCCAGTTCTAATTGTGTCAATCCTGCTTGCTTACGATGCTCTTTTATGAAGAGACCTAAATTAAAATCATTCATTTTTACCGCTTTAACAGTAAAAATAAACAAATTTTATGTAAATCACAAGTAATTAAACTAAAACCACATATTTTTACTGCTATAGCAGTAATTTTTATATAAATAACAATAAAGAGACCTAAATAAGGAGGACAAAAAGCTATTTTACCGCTATAGCGGTAATTTTAAGAAATCTATTTTCTATTACTTTTTCCTTTAAGTTCTATGAAATTAAATGCATGGAATAATCTATCATAATTTCTGTGTCCATATTGGAAAAACCGGTCAAATTGACCACCCTATTCCAGTTCAAATTGACCACCTGATTTTGGGGTAAAATTGAACATTAAAAACTACTGACTTTTTCATGTTGTAAGCACCATACATTCGTTAAAAAATACGGATTATGGCAAACAAAATAACAGACATGAGTAAAATTAGAAAAGCAATTAAATTCTACTGTAACGGGAAAAGTAAGTTATTCACAAGTAAGTACTTATCTCTTTCTAGAAATACAGTAAAGAAGTATATTTCTTTATTTGAAGTGCTAGGATTAAGTTTTGAAGTAATTAACGAAAAAAACAGATGCCGAGTTAGAACTTTTGTTTTCACACACTACAGTGGAATCCATTAGCCCCAAATTGCAGAAACTTCATGATTTTTTTCCTAAAATGGAAGGGAACTAAAAAAAGTTGGAGTTACCGTACAACATATGTGGGAGCAATATATTGCTGTAAACCCTGATGGCTATAGGAGCTCACAATTTGGCCATCATTACAAAACATGGGGTAAACGAGTCAATCCAGTGATGCAAATGAATCACAAAGCGGGTGATAAAATGGATGTGGATTATGCTGGAAAAACACTCTCGTTCATTGATAAAGACACGGGAGAAATCAAAGAAGTACAGTTTTTTGTAGCCATACACCTATGCCGAAGCTTCAATGAGCCAGCAAAAAGAAGATTTTGTTACTTCGGTAGAAAATGCTATGCGTTTTTTTGAAGGCACTCCTGCGGCAATTGTCCCCGATAATTTAAAATCGGCAGTAATAAAAAGCAGTCGTTTTGAACCTACTATCAATGAAACTTTAGCTGATTTAGCCGAGCATTACCAAACTACAATTTTGCCTGCTAGGGCTTATAAACCAAGAGATAAGACATTGGTTGAAGGAGCTGTCAAGATATTGTACCGAAGGATTTATGTAAATCTAAAAGAAACTAAATTCTTTTCTCTGGAAGAATTAAACCAGCAGATATGGGATATATTAGATGCTCATAATAGTCGAAAACTCAAAGGACGTCCTTACTATCGTGTAGAATTATTTTTAGAAGATGAGCAACAAAAACTCCGCTCACTACCACAAGAACGCTTTGAAATTAAATACCAATCCTTTGCAACAGTCATGCAAAACGGACATGTTCAATTAAGTCAAGACAAAAATTATTAAAGTGTTCCGTATCAATATATAAAGAAAAAAGTGAAACTATTGTATACCAAATCAACTGTAGAGATATACTATAAATACAATCGAATAGCTATTCATCCAAGGAATTACAAACCTTATATCTATACCACAATCCCAGAGCATTTAGCCAGTACACATCAATTTGTAGCCCAGTGGAGTCTTGTTCGATTTATTGATTGGGCAAGTAGCATTGATGAGTCAGTAGCAGAATATATGATGCAGATCATCGAAAGCAGAAACCATACTGAACAGGCTTATAAGAGTTGTTTAGGAATACAGGGCTTCGAGAAAAAGGTAGGGAAAGAGCGATTAATAAATGCCTGCAGGCGGGCATTTGATTATAAGATTTACAATTTTAAGACCATTCAAAATATTTTAGAAAACAACTTAGACCATATTGATTTTGAACAAGAACCCCAGCAAGAACTCCCTATTCACGGTAACATCAGAGGAAAACAGTATTATAATTAAATTAAAGTCCAATAATCATGAATGAATCCACAGTAATAAAAATGAAACAAATGAAGCTTTATGGCATGCATAATGCTTTTAAAACGACTATTGAAAGCGGAAAAACAGACCATTACACACTCGATGAGTTTGTATCGATGCTTATTGATGCCGAATGGGATGAAAGGCACAATCGGCGTATTGCACGCAGTATCGCCAATGCCCGATTCCATTACAAATCAAACATTTAAACTATCAATTTTGACCAAAACCGTAATCTGGACCGAAACACTGTACTGCGACTGGCAGAATGTGAATTTGTAGAAAAAAATGAAAACATTTTAATCACAGAAAGTACAGGTGTAGGCAAAAGTTATTTGGGTACTGCATTGGGTTACCAAGCCTGCATACAAGGTTTTAAAGTAAGTTATTTTAATACTTCGAAGTTGTTTGCTAAATTAAAATGGCCAAAGCAGATGGTTCTTATCTGCGAGAATTGGCCAAAATAGAAAGGCAAGATGTCATTATATTGGACGATTTTGGACTCCAAGCATTAAATAGTCATAACCGAATTACTCTTTTAGAGATCATTGAAGACAGGCATAATAATGGTTCTATAATTGTAACATCACAAATCCCAGTGCAAGGTTGGTACAATATCATTGGGGAAAAAACAATAGTTGATGCCATTTTGGATAGACTCATACATCAATCCCATCGACTCGAATTACATGGAGAATCTATGAGAAAAAAAAGAGGGATAAACAAAGGCTAATATTTAAGTATATTTGAATACTAATTAACAGATGAAAAAAGTAGTTTTTAATGAAAAATGGAGGTGTCATTTTGCTCCGGAATCAGGTGCTGACTTTAAATTGGAATTGGGTGGTCAATATCACTGGAATTTGCACTTAATGGTACATTATAAAAAAATGAATTTTGAACGTTTACCAAAAGATTATTTTTTATTTGGGAGCTTTAGAAAACCAGGTAAAGGCAATATTGGAAAACACAAAGATTTCATCCCTGGTCCTACTCACATAAATAGAGATACAGCGACAAAACGATGGGAAAAAATTGTAAAGAAAGGTTTGGGAATACAAATGAATATGTATGCCCTAAAACATCACGGAGCAAATATGAAGATATTAGCTGGCTTAGAATTAGATAGTTTAAGAGAGTTATATGGCAATACGTCAAAATTAATGACGGAAAAATATGCAAAAGTGGTAAAAGAAGTACATCGAAAAAACATATTAGAAAATTCGCCTGAGTTTTAAAGGAAAAAAATCAAACATTAATTATTAAGATTATATCTTTTTTAAACAAGTGATTTAAAATAGAGAATTTTTTGTGGTAGTATCCCATAAAGTGTGTAAGTAAAAAAAGTATTAGGGTTTGCATAAACCCTAATACTTTTTTTTGATTGTCCGCAATTACCCATAATTAAATAAAAGGCTTATATTTGATAAAAAAAGAGCGATGAATCTATTCAATTTTACAGCAAATTTTGGGAGTGAAGAGTCTTGTAGACTTCA
>NZ_JASCRU010000069.1:0-1764 GCF_030010285.1 Flavobacterium sp. XS2P24 | reverse complement strand
GAGGCTGTCCGAAAAGGTAATTTTCGGACAGTTTTTTTGTTTTTAATCTTGATTATTAGTATTTTTAAGTACTAAAAACAAAGATTATGCAACCCGTTTTCAAGCAACATTCGGTACACCAACAAGCATTATTCCCAATAAACTTAAATGATTTAATTTCAGAAAATCATTCTGCTAGATTAATAGATTCCGTTGTTGAAAGATTGGAAATCCCTGATATTATCTCACAGTACAAAGGCGGCGGGACTTCTAGTTATCATCCTAAAATGCTACTTAAAATACTGTTTTATGGGTATTTAAATAATACTTATTCTTGCAGAAAAATAGCTAAAGCCATAAAGGAAAATATTTACTTTATGTGGCTTTCAGGTGGTTTACAACCTGATTTTAGAACTATAAATGATTTTAGAGGGCAAAAATTAAAAGGAAGTATTGAAAAACTTTTTAGTCAACTCGTTGAAATGATGGTTGATTTAGAACTTATTAGCCTGGAGAAACAATTTATCGATGGTACTAAAATAGAAGCCAATGCACATAAATATAGTTTTGTTTGGAAAAAAGCAGTCGAAAAAAACAAAGAGAGACTTCAAGGTAAAATAGATGCAGTTTTGGCAGAAATTGGTCAAGCCATCGATTCGGACATTATGCATACTGACAATCAAGTTGATAGTCAAATGGATAGTCTGAAATTAGAAGAAAAAATACAAACGATAAATAAAAACACAAAGGCAGCATTTTTAACCAAGCAGCAAAAAAAAGTCATTCAAAAACTAGAAAATGAACAGTTGCCAAAACTTAGAGAGTACGAACAACACCTTGAAATTCTAGGGGATAGAAACAGTTATGCTAAAACTGATACCGATGCCACTTTTATGCGCATGAAGGAAGATCACATGATGAACGGTCAATTAAAACCTGCTTATAACATCCAAATTTCTACAGAAAACCAGATTATTACGCATTATTCTACGCATCAAAAATCTACAGATTTCACAACCTTAGAAAGTCATTTAGATGGTTTTGAAAAAGCATATCAGAAACAATCCAAACAAGTTATAGCCGATGCTGGCTATGGAAGCCAAGAAAACTATCAATTACTTGAAAACAAACAAGTTGATTTTTTTATTCCGTACAACATGTATCGAATCGAGCAAACTCGGAAACACAAGAAAAACGTATTTCACGCACAAAACCTTTTTTATAATGCTGAACAGGACTTTTTGGTTTGTCCAATGGGACAAAAAATGACCAACATTTATACTAAAAAATCAAAAACAACAACCGGTTTTCTACAACATCATTCTGTTTATCAAGCTATTAATTGCGAAGGTTGTCCAATGCGAGGACTATGTTTTAAAGCACAGGGAAACAGAAGGATAGAAATTAATCATAATCTTCAAAAACTTAAAACTAAAGCGAGGGAAAATTTAGAAAGTGAACTAGGAAAGGAAATTTACAGCAAAAGATGCATAGAACCAGAACCCGTTTTTGGAAATATTAAGCAAAACAAAGGGTTTAAGCGTTTTACATTAACAAAAATAACCAAAGTAAATATTGAATTTGGCTTAATTGCTATTGCTCATAACTTTTCTAAATGGATAGCAAAAGTGCGTTTGTACAATTTCAGACCCTTTTTTCGCTTCAGAAACGAATTGAATAACCTCTTAGAGCTGTTTTTAATGATAGATTTCAAATATTCAATAAACCAGTAATAAATCAAAATTGAATTTAAACAAAAGAGGCTGTCCTTTTTCAGACAGCCTC
>NZ_JASCRU010000068.1:0-1782 GCF_030010285.1 Flavobacterium sp. XS2P24 | reverse complement strand
AAGCCATAAAATAAATTTTTCTATATTATTAAATTTTGTTTTAAAAAGGAATGTACAAAGGGTATTATCATTAATCCATTAATCCCCCACTATTGGGACCCATATTAATCTAATTAAGGTCTTGGTGAGGCGGCAGATGGTGAAGTTACACCAGAAGCTGATCTTGAGACAGCTGTTTCACCAGAAGCTCTTCCTGCAACTGACAAACCACTCTTTTCGTGAGGAATGACTTCAAATTCTGGAGTCAACAAACCTAAACGTTCTAAAGTGAAATCATTTGTAGCAAGAAGGAAGGCTAATGAATAGAAACCAAAGACAACAACATCTAAAACACCGTAGAAAATAGTTTCTGAATCAGGTTGTAAATCATTACCACCTTCAGAGACACCGAAACAAATTGGATAGATAAACCATAAGACAGTTAAAATACCAGCAGCGATATGGAAGTAAGCATGACAATCTTTACCAACTTTATCAGCCAATCTACCTGATGTGACAAAAGTAGAGACTGTAACAAAGATCAAAGCACCAATAGCTAAAACATAGAAACCCCATTTATAAGTTGATGAGACCAATGAAGCAATCAATAACATGACAACATACATTTCAGTGAAACAAACGTTGAATGCAATTTGACCCCATGGAGTTCTTGACAAGAAACCTAAATTGATGACATGGAATGGGAAAGATAAGAACCAACCAATATATTTAGCGTAGAAAACTTGTCTATAACCTGGGAATTCAGATTGAGTATCAGTCTTGACATGATTGAATTCTGCTCTAATTGGAGCCCAACCTAAATCTGAAGCCATTGTGAAATAAGCCAAAGCCATAAACATTGTTGGTAAAATGGAAGTGAAATAAAAGACTCTCTCATTAGCAGGTTTTCTAAACATTAAACCAATAATAACCAAACCAATGACAATGAAGACACAAAATGCAGACCACAACCATGCAGAACCATGTTCTGTAATATGGAAATCAGCACCAGTAGGAGGATTGATCTCTATAGCTCTGTTACCACCACGCTTTACTAACTCTAAGTCAATGTAAGCCATTATTAATTATTTTGATTATTTATAAAACTTGTAAGAAGAAAAACACGTAGAAGAATGCAAAGACCAAACATCCCATAAAGACATAACCGTAGTAAAAGTTGATTGCAGATGTAATGAATGGAGTGAAGAAACCAATAAGGAAACCCCATAACCAGTTAGCAGCAGTAGCAAGAGCCATAGCTTTGGAACGAATTCTAATTGGGTAAGTTTCTGAAACAACAGTATAAATAATTGGACCCCAAGTTGAAGCAAAGAAGAAAATGTAGATACAAGCAAAAACAATCATACAATTACCAGCACCTTTTGATGATTCAGTATGTTCTGGGTTCAAGTATAATCTAGTAACACCGACAGATGCAAAAATAACGAAACAAGCAATCATACCAGCAGCACCACCTAATAATGAGTTTCTTCTACCAAATCTTTCAACAACCCATAAACCAACAAAAGTAGATGCAAAGTTAACAATACCCAAGACAATAGATGTTTCAAAAGAATCTTCTAAACCAACAGCCTTGAAAATAGTAGTACCATAATAGAAGAAATAGTTATCACCAGTCAATTGTTGAAGTGTTTGTAACATAATACCTAAGACAACACGATATAAGATTCTTGGTTTACCTGTAACTAATTCACCCCATGAAGCAGTACCAGCAGATTTTTCCTTTTCGATACCGGCTTGAATAATTTCAACTTCACCAAAGACAGCTGGATCATCATCATG
>NZ_JASCRU010000067.1:0-1876 GCF_030010285.1 Flavobacterium sp. XS2P24 | reverse complement strand
CTTATATTTGTCTTTTTTTTCATATTGTGAATATTACCAATGGAAATTGATAATAAACATGACTTCTTCATTAAATAATCATTAAATTAACTATGGTTTGCAACAACCTCAAAAAATTACTCCCCCTTTTTTACTATTCTTCAAATGGTATTGTACAGTATATGCTTAAGCAATTTCTTCAGAGTTGTTATCTTTAGCATGTTCTAATTGAGCAGATTGAGCTTTGTTGTAAGCAGCATCTTGAGTGTAACGTCTAGTTGGAGTCCATGAAGCAGATTCCCAAGCTTTAACATTTGAAGCATATAATTCATCAACTTCTTCTAATGATAAACCTCTGGTACTTGGAATGGTCAAGTAAACGAAAACGAAAGCAAAGACACAACATCCCATAAAGACATAACCATAGTAGAAGTTAATAGCTGATGTGATGAATGGAGTGAAGAATGAAATTAAGAAACCCCACAACCAATTGGCAGCAGTAGCAAGACCCATAGCCTTTGATTTAATTCTGATTGGGTAAATTTCTGAAACGACAACGAAAGCAACTGGACCCCAAGTAGTGGCAAAGAAGAAAATGAAGAAACATGCGAAGACAATCATAACTGAACCAGCACCTTTTGAGGATTCAGTATGTTCTGGGTTTGTGTATAATCTGGTAACACCGACTGAAGCATAGACAACGTAACAAGCAACCATACCAGCAGCACCGATCAATAATGAACGACGACCACCTAATTTGTTGACAGAGTAAATAGAAATGATGGTGGAGACAAAGTTAACAACACCCAAGACAATAGAAGTTTGGAAAGAATCTTCTAAACCAACAGCTTGGAAAATAGTAGTACCATAGTAGAAGAAATAATTGTTACCAGTCAATTGTTGTAAAGCTTGAATCATGACACCACACATCAATCTGTAGAAAATTTTTGGTTTACCAGTGATCAATTCACCCCAAGTAGCTTTACCAGCAGATTCTTCTTTTCTGATAGCAGCATCTAATTCTTCAACTAAAGCGTAAACTGAAGGATCTTCAGCAGAAACTCTGTTTGAGTAAGCAATTGATTTTCTAGCTTCATCTAATCTGTTGTTTCTAATCAAGAAACGTGGAGATTCTGGCATAGAAATCATACCGATAATCATCATAATAGCCCAGAAGAAACATAAACCTAAACCAACTCTCCATTGAGCAGAGTTTTCATAAACTTTAGTACCGTAATTGGTACAGTAACCTAAAAAGATACCGAAGGTAATCATCAATTGGTAACATGAAACTAAGGCACCTCTTAAATGTTTTGGGGCTGATTCAGAAATGAATAATGGAGAAATAACACCGATACCACCAACAGCTAAACCTGAGATGATACGACCAATGAAATATTGATACCATTTATCGATTGAAGTGATTTGAATCAAAATACCAACAATATAAATAACCATCATGATCATTAAAGCAAGACGACGACCATACATATCAGCGGTTTTGGATAAGAAAATTGAACCAAAAGCACAACCAATGTTGAAAATAGAGACGATTAAACCAACTCTAACTTTTGATAAATAATGGGTACCATCTTCATGAGTTTGACCAAATCTTCTTTTGAAATCACTCATGTTAACAAAACCTGAAATGGTACCAGTATCCCAACCGAAAACGAAACCACCAAAGGCGATCATAAAACATAAAACAGTAACCAAGATGTATGCTGAAGCTGGTTTAGCTGGAATTTCTGGAACAGTTTTATCAACTTTTTCATCAGATTCATTTTTATCAATTATGCTATCATTTGTTTCTGGAGTCAAGACACCTGAACTAGGAACTTGAGGTTGTTGAAGGGTTTCACCTTCTTGTTGTGTAATATTGTTTGACATGTTTGTT
>NZ_JASCRU010000066.1:0-1886 GCF_030010285.1 Flavobacterium sp. XS2P24 | reverse complement strand
AAGTCTACAAGACTCTTCACTCCCAAAATTTGCTGTAAAATTGAATAGATTCATCGCTCTTTTTTTATCAAATATAAGCCTTTTATTTAATTATGGGTAATTGCGGACAATCAAATTTATTATAACGCCTTTCAATATTAGTGTATTTTTTTAAATATTCATTAAGCAAATAACTTACTTTTTCATTACAATTCAGTTTATCATTTTTATCCACTTTATTCTTTAATCGATATAAAACCTCTAGTGATTGAGACATATTTAAATCGATATATAATAGCGAAACTATTAAATATTCATTTTTAAGTTGGTTAAAAAGACTAATCGATTTATCTATATTAAAATCAGAAAGGACTCTAAATATATCTTCTAAATATGTTATTTTCTTTGATTTTATATACTCATCAATTTCTTCTGGTTTAATCGATAAAATAATATCTTTATCAAAGCCTTTAATTTTTAATATTTTAGGGTTTTTTAATAAGTCGATAATTGAAGTACTTGAATCAATTTCATCTATTGCTTTTTTTGTAATTTGAATTGTTTGAAAATTTTTACCATTCAAATTTTCTTTTGCAAATTCATAAAATGAAAGTAGGGAATTAATATCTTTTTCTGTTTTAATTTTTGTTATAAATTCATTTTTAGTAGTTATCTCACTAACAGTTAAAATAAATTCTTTTGGGTCATTTGCAAGACGTTTTAACTCTAAAACTCGTGCTCTAAAGTTTGACAAACTATTCTCGTTTACTAATTTGTCTTTTAAAACACCATTTGTTAAGTCATTAGATAAAAACATTTTGGCTGATTCAGAATTTATATTTGATAAATCAGATAATGCTTTTGAATATTCAGATAAAGTTGAAATTAATAATTTTTCTTTAATTGTATTGTTTTCAATAAGTTGATTAAAGATAAATGCGCAAGAATTTGTTCCTACAGAAATATCAATTTTCTGCAGTTCTCGTAACGATTTTGCTATTTGGTCTATTTTTTGCTTTTTTGCCTTCTCGATTAGTTTATTCCAATCCATTTTTCGGATTAGACTATAAACAAGTTTTTTTGTTTCAGTAGAAGTGTTTAATTCTGAAAGTGAATTTGTTATGTTTGAAAATCTTGGAAGCTTGTTTAATTTTTCTAACCATTCTGGAAAGTGAAAAGAATTTAAAATTTTATATACTGTTTCAGGTTTTCTGCTTTGTTTACTTATTCTCATTGTCAATTCTACAATAGAATTGGTTTTTACAATTTCATTTTCAGGTAATACATTTACAATTTTTTCAAATGGTTGTTCAATGGATAACAGATCTGATATCTGTATTAAATTAGAATAATTCATATAATCCTGAAATAGAAATAAGTTAAGTTTATTTCTATTCAGATATGATATAATTAAATTGTAATATTTTAATAATTTTATTTTATCTATTTGAGCACAGAATTTAAATAGAATTATAATTAAAGAATTTACTTCAAACTCTTTAATGTTTGTTGAAAATGATTCTATTATTATTTCTTCTATTTTTTCATTTTCTAAAATACGTATTACAATTTCTGCTTCATCTGAAGTTTCTGAATTAAAGAATTTATTGAGTAAAAGATGAATATTTAAAGAATATTCTAATCTGTCAAATCTTGAAATATATTGAATTATTAATTCTGATTTTTTTGCTAAATCAATATTTTCATTTACCAATGAAATTGAATCAAATATTAATTTTGCATATTCTTTATGTGGGAAATAATGATAATCACTTGAAGAGTATTTTAAAATTATATGCTTGTCCGTTTAGTTGCCTATAATTCATTCCATTGATGATTGACTCCAGCAATGATTAGTCTTTCCATTGTTTTATCTTGAAAATATCTTCGATTGAATTTGTAGCAAA
>NZ_JASCRU010000065.1:0-1927 GCF_030010285.1 Flavobacterium sp. XS2P24 | reverse complement strand
AAACCATTTATATAACTAACTAACTAACTATCTTCTGTCTATTCTGATGGCTACACTTCCTGATACTCTAGTATCCTCGATTTTGGCTTTTGTACCATTTGTTCTGTAATAGTAGTAGTCTGCAAATTCCAGTGATATTGACCACCCAATTCCAATTTAAAGTGAGCACCTGATTCCAATTCAAAATGACACCTAATTCCAGTGATATTGACCATCTTCATTTTTTATTAAAAACTACTCTTTTTCATCTGTTAATTAGTATTCAAATATACTTAAAATATTACCCTTTGTTTATTCTCTTTTCTTTCTCATAGATTCTCCATGTAATTCGAGTCGGTGGGATTGATGTATAAGCCTGTCCAAAATTGCATCAGCTATAGTTTTTTCGCCAATTATATCATACCAACCTTGCACCGGGATTTGTGATGTCACAATTATAGAACCATTATTATGTCTGTCTTCAATGATCTCTATAAGGGTAATCCGATTGCGACTATCTAATGCTTGCAGTCCAAAATCGTCAAGAATAATGACGTCTTGCCTTTCAATTTTGGCAAGTTTGCGCAGGTAAGAGCTATCTGCTTTGGCCATTTTTAATTTAGCAAACAACTTCGAAGTATTAAAAGAGCTTACCTTAAAACCCTGTATGCAGGCTTGATAACCCATTGCAGTGCCTAAATAGCTTTTGCCTACACCAGTACTTCCTGTGATTAAGATGTTTTCGTTTTTTTTCTACAAATTCACATTCTACCAGACGCAGAACTATGTTGCGATCTAGATTACAGATTTTGTCAAAATTGATACTTTCAATATTTGACTTGTAATGGAATCGGGCATTGGTTATACTGTGCGCAATACGACGATTGTGCCTTTCATCCCATTCCGCATCAAAATAAGTATCGATACAAAATGATCGAGTGAGTAATGGTCAGTTTTTCCATTTTCAATGGCTGTTTTAAAAGCATTATACATGCCGTAAAGCTTCATTTGTTTCATTTTTGTTACTTTGGATTCATTCATGTTTTCAAGATTTAATTTAATTATAATACTGTTTTCCTCTGATGTTACCGTCACTCGGGAGTTCCTGCTCGGGTTCTTGCTCGAAATCAATATGCTCTAAGTTGTTTTCTAAAATATTCTGTATGGTCTTAAAATTGTAAATTCTAAAATCAAGTGCCCGCCTGCAGGCATTTATTAATCGCTGCTTACCAAACTTTTTTTCGAAGTTTAGTATTGCTAAACAACTTTTATAAGCCTATTCAGGTTGGTTTCTGCAGTCGATTATCTGCATAATATATTCTCCTACTGACTCATTAATGCTACTTGCCCAATCAATGAATCGAGCAGCGCTCCGCTGGGCTACAAATGGATTGGTACTACTAAATGTTCTGGGGTTGTGGTAATAGACATATGGTTTGTAATTTCGTTCATGAACAGCTATCCGATTCTATTTATAATGGATCAATACGAAAAGTTGTGGGAAAATATTAAAATGGTGATTTTTGTATTTCTAAATTATGCTGAAATGCAAGATTCTTTTATCGATATCCTTAAGTTATTGTTACCCGAAATTATAGTAGAATACTTTGAGCTTACTTCTTATGAAAAGGGAGAAGAGAGACTTCATTTGTATTTAAAAGAGATCAATTCGATTCCTAAAGAATATCACGAAGCTAAATTAAGTTCAAAAGGCTTCTTTGACCAGATAACCGTTCAGGATTTTTCAATTCGTGGACACCAGGTATATCTTCATATCACTAGCAGAAGATGGCTTAATGAAGATACTGGGAAAATAGTTTTTAGAGATTGGAATTTAGTAGCGAACGGAACTCATGTAACATCGGAGTTTGCGTCTTTTTTAAAAGAAATCAATAGATTCCAAGCAAAATGATTGCAATACTATTGCCGCTTTCTATGGTGTTAATGG
>NZ_JASCRU010000064.1:0-2075 GCF_030010285.1 Flavobacterium sp. XS2P24 | reverse complement strand
CAAAGTTCCTTGACAAGCTGATAAGAAAACGGTAGTAAAACGGAGATAAAAATTTCCAAAAAAAACTTCAAAATTTTCTTGCCAGTTAAAAAAGAAGTTGTACTTTTGCACCCGCTTCGAGAAACACTTTAAGTAGTGTTAACGAAGGGAAAAACAAAGAAGAACACGTTCCTAGACATATTGAATTGACAGCCGTTCCGATGAAAATCGGAACAAAAGAAGAAAGAGTAATAGAATCGAGAGATTTGAAAAAACCACTAGAATTTAGTCGAATAAACAAAGAGTGAAGATTTATCTGAGCTCGCACAATATACGATGAAGAGTTTGATCCTGGCTCAGGATGAACGCTAGCGGCAGGCTTAACACATGCAAGTCGAGGGGTATAGTTCTTCGGAACTAGAGACCGGCGCACGGGTGCGTAACGCGTATGCAATCTACCTTTCACAGAGGGATAGCCCAGAGAAATTTGGATTAATACCTCATAGTATTATAGAGTGGCATCACTTTATAATTAAAGTCACAACGGTGAAAGATGAGCATGCGTCCCATTAGCTAGTTGGTAAGGTAACGGCTTACCAAGGCAACGATGGGTAGGGGTCCTGAGAGGGAGATCCCCCACACTGGTACTGAGACACGGACCAGACTCCTACGGGAGGCAGCAGTGAGGAATATTGGACAATGGGCGCAAGCCTGATCCAGCCATGCCGCGTGCAGGATGACGGTCCTATGGATTGTAAACTGCTTTTGTACAGGAAGAAACACTGGTTCGTGAACCAGCTTGACGGTACTGTAAGAATAAGGATCGGCTAACTCCGTGCCAGCAGCCGCGGTAATACGGAGGATCCAAGCGTTATCCGGAATCATTGGGTTTAAAGGGTCCGTAGGCGGTTTAGTAAGTCAGTGGTGAAAGCCCATCGCTCAACGGTGGAACGGCCATTGATACTGCTAAACTTGAATTATTAGGAAGTAACTAGAATATGTAGTGTAGCGGTGAAATGCTTAGAGATTACATGGAATACCAATTGCGAAGGCAGGTTACTACTAATGGATTGACGCTGATGGACGAAAGCGTGGGTAGCGAACAGGATTAGATACCCTGGTAGTCCACGCCGTAAACGATGGATACTAGCTGTTGGAAGCAATTTCAGTGGCTAAGCGAAAGTGATAAGTATCCCACCTGGGGAGTACGTTCGCAAGAATGAAACTCAAAGGAATTGACGGGGGCCCGCACAAGCGGTGGAGCATGTGGTTTAATTCGATGATACGCGAGGAACCTTACCAAGGCTTAAATGTAGATTGACCGGTTTGGAAACAGACTTTTCGCAAGACAATTTACAAGGTGCTGCATGGTTGTCGTCAGCTCGTGCCGTGAGGTGTCAGGTTAAGTCCTATAACGAGCGCAACCCCTGTTGTTAGTTGCCAGCGAGTCATGTCGGGAACTCTAACGAGACTGCCAGTGCAAACTGAGAGGAAGGTGGGGATGACGTCAAATCATCACGGCCCTTACGCCTTGGGCTACACACGTGCTACAATGGCCGGTACAGAGAGCAGCCACTGGGTGACCAGGAGCGAATCTATAAAACCGGTCACAGTTCGGATCGGAGTCTGCAACTCGACTCCGTGAAGCTGGAATCGCTAGTAATCGGATATCAGCCATGATCCGGTGAATACGTTCCCGGGCCTTGTACACACCGCCCGTCAAGCCATGGAAGCTGGGGGTGCCTGAAGTCGGTGACCGCAAGGAGCTGCCTAGGGTAAAACTGGTAACTAGGGCTAAGTCGTAACAAGGTAGCCGTACCGGAAGGTGCGGCTGGAACACCTCCTTTCTAGAGCCTTAGTGTTAGTAGCAATACACGCTAGGGAAAGAAGACGAAAGTTCAAGTTGGAAACAAATCCCAACGTTTTATTACTCTTGCTGTTAGTTCAAATAATACCATTTAAGAATAAGAGTGTCTCGTAGCTCAGCTGGTTAGAGTACTACACTGATAATGTAGGGGTCGACAGTTCGAGTCTGTCCGAGACAACTATTTTAGACTTAAATAAAAGAAGAAATTCTAGAGTTGAGGAGTTATGAA
>NZ_JASCRU010000063.1:0-2247 GCF_030010285.1 Flavobacterium sp. XS2P24 | reverse complement strand
GACGTGAAATACCTATGATGTGTTGCATGCTTAAAAATACGAAAAATCTTCTTTTTATACCAACATTTTGTTATATTTGTTAATAAGTAAACGGAAGTTTTTTCACAGACTGACGTTCTCGCGCTACAAGCAGTTTGGGATTAAGGAAGCCAAATCTTCGGATAAACACAAATTTATCTGACACAAAACCAACTTCCCATTAATCCAAATGCCCAAATTGCTTGTAGCGTGTGTTGGGCGATCGTTCTTGTTAACGCAAATTCTTTAGCCTGCAATTCAAGTGATTTTAATATTTTTACATCTGTTTGGAAATTAAATAATCTTGTTATTCCAGTTTCCTTTGTTTGAATTACAATTTTAATTGGATACTCTTTTCCTATTGTTGCTTTCTCTAATTTTTCAATCGCATCTTCTAGGGTTTCATAATCATTTTGAATTTTTACTGGAATTGGATTTCCGTCAATATGTTCTTTTAGGAAACCATCAATGCCAGAATTTCTTTGAACAGGAAAAGCATTTATATTACTTAAAATAGCTAATTCTTTTTCCGTTTTTTCAAGATAATCTTCAGTTCCTTTGTTTAATAATGCAGATTGTGTAACAATCATTTCTTCAAGTCTTGAGTTAGCAAGATTTACAGCATCAATAGAAACATCAATTCCAATATACTTTCTTTTTAAGAGTTTAGCAGAAACACAAGTAGTTCCACTTCCGCAAAATGGGTCTAAAACTAAATCTCCTTCATCTGTAACAATGTTTATTAATTGATTTAAAAGTAAAACAGGTTTTTGTGTTGGGTAACCAGTTCTTTCTTTTGCTTTTGGATTCAAATATGGTATTTCCCAAACATCTGATAGTGGAACACCTTTTTTCTCTTTTCCTAAAACGATACTTCCATTTGTATCTCTTTTATAGGTTGATTTACCAAACTCATTTTTCTCTCTATCTTGTAATATTTGGTCAAGATTAGTTGTTGCAGAATAATCTGTATATAAAGTGTTAAACTTAAAATCTTTAGTTTTAGAATAAAAAAAGATTATTTGATGAGCATTCAATAACCCTTTTTTTGAGTTTGACCAACGTTTATATGACCAAACTATTTCGCTTTGAAAATTTTCTCTACCAAACACTTTGTCTAAAATTGTTCTTATATTATGCGAAGCTGTTTTGTCGCAATGTAAAAAAACACTTCCAGTATTTTTTAATACTTTTTTACACTGAATTAATGTGTCTTCAATTAATTTAAGATACTCTTCTAATGAGTTAAACTTATCATCAAATTCATAAACTTTAGAATTATCACGACTCGTTAATGAATGTTTTTTTTGTGTAAAAAAAGGTGGATCAAAATACACCAAATCAACCTTGCTACTTTCAATTTCTTGAAGTTTTTCTACACAATTTCCGTGATATATTTTGTTAGTTTCCATTTTCGGGCGTTTTTTCATTAGCAATCTCTGTTAAAATAGCTTTTAAATCTACTCCACAATAATTTAGTAAAAATTCCCAAGCATCATCTCCAGCGTAATATTCTCCTTCAACCCCTGCATACAAAGTTTTTAAAGTTTCTTGTATTCGGATTGCTTGGCTTCTTAATGGATAGTAAAACATTACACGAATTGGCTTTAAACCGTGTTGTTTTATTACTTTTACTCTAGTGTGTTCTTTTGTTATATGGTCGCCGTCAGTTGTAGCATCTCTCCATTTAACTTCTATTGCATCAAGTCCATTCAAAAAATCAATTTCAAACGTTTTTGGTCTTTGACCGATTGTGTTTTCTACTTTAGTTTTAATTCCATCAGGGAATTTGTAATTCAAACAAAGAGTTGCTGAATCTTCTAGGAAAGAGCCTGCATATTTATACAGAAAACGTCCCGCATTTTGGTAAATATCTATAAGTTCGCCTTCGGCTGTTGAAATTCCAAGAACTCTATAAATGAGATAATGGGAATTATCATCCTGTTTCATTTCAACTTTTCTACTTTCAATTTTACCTTTTAAAGTTGATGAATAAACCTCGGCTAATTCCTTTATTTTCTCTTTTAATATGTCCATTTACTTTTAAATTTTTATTTAGTCTGTAAATTTACAATATTTATTTTTCAGTACGATTTTTTTTTAGAATGTCGCCCAACGTCAGTCTGTGAAAAAACTTCCGTTTACTTATTAACAAATATAACAAAATGTTGGTATAAAAAGAAGATTTTTCGTATTTTTAAGCATGCAACACATCATAGGTATTTCACG
>NZ_JASCRU010000062.1:0-2519 GCF_030010285.1 Flavobacterium sp. XS2P24 | reverse complement strand
CTATTACTGTAATTGACAATACCGCTCCTGTTGTAACTACAACGGCAGCTTCATTAAACCAAACATTACAATGCAACAATACTGAAGGTATAACTGCTGCTTTGGCTTTATCGCCTGTTGCTACCGACAATTGTACACTTGCTCCAAATAAAGTTTTAGTGAGTGATATAACAACTGCAGATGCTGATTGTACCAATGCTTATACTAGAGTACGTACTTGGAACTTTACTGATGGTTGTGGAAACACTTCTGCTAATTTTGTTCAAACTATTACTGTAATTGACAATACGGCTCCTGTTGTAACTACAACAACAGCTTCATTAAACCAAACATTACAATGCAACAATACTGAAGGTATAACTGCTGCTTTGGCTTTATCTCCTGCTGCTACCGACAATTGTACCCTTGCTCCAAATAAAGTTTTAGTGAGTGATGTAACAACTGCAGATGCTAATTGTACCAATGCTTATGTAAGAGTTAGAACTTGGAACTTTACTGATGGATGTGGAAACACTTCTGCTAATTTTGTTCAAACTATTACTGTGATTGACAATAGTGCTCCAACTTTTACTACCCCTGCAGACATAACAATTTCAAGTGATGAAAATTGTCTTGCAGACATAAGTACAAGTTTAACTGGTACAGTAACTAATATTCAAGATAATTGCGATTCTAATCCATTAGCTACGTATGTTGATTCTGAATGTTTTGGAAGTTTTGATGAACAAGAAATAAATGCAGGAAATGGGAATTATTTTCCTTTTACTATATCTGGCTTTGATAATTTAACAGCTGCTAATATTGAAAAAATTAGTTTGGCATTCGAAACAAATCAAGGAAAAGGTAGAGCTGAATTTATTTTAGTTGCTCCAAGTGGTCAAGCAATTAAATTAGTTGGACCTTATTGTGAAGGAGGAGAATGTGATGATGAATCATCAAATACTCAAGAATTATATTTACCTGTTTTTTATCCTAATAGTTCAGGTTATACAAAATGGAATAATAACGATTTTATTCAAGAAGGAATTAATCAAAACTTGATACCAAATGGAGAAACTACTTCTTCGAATAGTATTCTTGGTGTATCTTCTTTTGTTTCTAGTTTTGAAGAATTTATAGGATCTATGAACGGAGATTGGTTTGTATATTCAAAAAAACAAGCTAATGTAAATGGTAGTGTTAAATTTAAAAGTGTTTGTTTGAAACCTACTAGTCTTTGTGTAGGAAATAAAGTAATCTCTAGAACTTGGACTGTAACCGATGCATGTGGAAATAAAGGAACTTCAACTCAAACTATCAAAATTATAGATGCTAGTTCTCCAACTTGGATTACTGGTGCAGATGCTTTAAATACTTCTATCGAATGTAATAATCCAGAAGCTTTGGCTAATGCTCAATCTCTAAGTCCAATAGCTAAAGACAATTGCGATACGGATGTTTCCAATATCACTAAAGTAAGCGGTGCGTTTGTTGCTTCTTCTCAATGTGCCAATGCAGGAACGTACACCAACACTTGGACGGTAAATGATGATTGTGGAAACACTTCGGCTGTATTTACTCAAGTGATTACGATTCAAGATACAACAGCTCCAACTTGGTCTACTCAAGCAACAGCTTTAAACACTACGGTAGAATGTAGCGATGCTGAAGCTTTAGCAACGGCCCAAGCTGCTTTCCCTACTGCTGCTGATTTATGCGACACCGATGTTTCTAATATCACTAAAGTAAGCGGTGCGTTTGTAGCTTCTTCTGAATGTGCCAATGCCGGAACGTACACCAACACTTGGACAGTAAATGACGATTGTGGAAACACTTCGGCTGTATTTACTCAAGTAATCACGATTCAAGATACAACGGCTCCAACTTGGTCTACTCAAGCAACTGCTTTAAACACTACGGTAGAATGTAGCGATGCTGAAGCTTTGGCAACGGCTCAAGCTGCCATCCCTACTGCCGCTGATTTATGTGATACGGATGTTTCCAACATTACTAAAGTAAGTGGTGCGTTTGTTGCTTCTTCTGAATGTGCCAATGCAGGAACTTATACCAACACTTGGACGGTAAATGACGATTGTGGAAACACTTCGGCTGTATTTACTCAAGTGATTACGATTCAAGATACAACAGCTCCAACTTGGTCTACTCAAGCAACAGCTTTAAACACTACGGTAGAATGTAGCGATGCTGAAGCTTTGGCAACGGCCCAAGCTGCTTTCCCTACTGCTGCTGATTTATGCGACACCGATGTTTCCAATATCACTAAAGTAAGCGGTGCGTTTGTTGCTTCTTCTGAATGTGCCAATGCTGGAACGTACACCAACACTTGGACGGTAAACGACGATTGTGGAAACACTTCGGCTGTATTTACTCAAGTGATTACGATTCAAGATACAACAGCTCCAACTTGGTCTACTCAAGCAACTGCTTTAAACACTACGGTAGAATGTAGCGATGCTGAAGCTTTGGCAACGGCCCAAGCTGCTTTCCCTACTGCTGCTGATTTATGCGACACCGATGTT
>NZ_JASCRU010000061.1:0-2894 GCF_030010285.1 Flavobacterium sp. XS2P24 | reverse complement strand
TACTACTATTACAGAACAAATGGTACAAAAGCCAAAATCGAGGATACTAGAGTATCAGGAAGTGTAGCCATCAGAATAGACAGAAGATAGTTAGTTAGTTAGTTATATAAATGGTTTGTTTGAAATTCCTGCTGGTAGTTGTATCAGCGGGAATTTTTTTTTAATGCGCAATCTTACTTGACTTTATTTAATAAAAATGCCCACAAAAAGCAGAACCTTTTTGTGGGCATTTTTTAGGTATTTTAAGGTTTAAAAAATGATTTATTGCATCGAAACAATTAAAAACTCACTTCTTCTATTGGCTTGATGTTGCTCCTCTGTACAGTTTGATTTGTTCGTTGGTTCGCATCCGCAATCGTTTACAAGTTGTGACTCTCCGTATCCTTTAGCTGTTAATCGATTTGCAGCTATTCCGCTTTTCATCAGCCAAGCTTTTGTTGCTTTGGCTCTTCTATCTGATAAAGCTTGGTTGTATGCAATGGTTTGTCTGCAATCTGTATGTGATCTAATATCTATCGTCATCCTTGGGTATTGCTGCATGACTGCCAATACTTTTTCGAGCTCAAATGCTGCGTCTTTTCGTATGAATGACTTGTCTAAATCAAAATAAAGAATTGGAATATTCAGGGTATTGGCTAAGTCTGTACCCACATCAACTGCTCTTTTTCGTGGCTCTAATGCTAATGGTCCTTGTGTTTCTCCTGATACTTTTGCTATTACAATCTTGTTCTCTTTAGTTTCATATTCTGGCTTTTCTCCGCGTAAATAATACACTTTCCCACATTCAACCTCAAATGTATATGCTCCAGATAATAGAGTTGTGATCTCCTTCATAAGATTGAAATTGGCATCAAACAAACTTACCTTGGCATTTGCCATGACTAATCCTGTGTCTTGATCTTTGATTACGCCTTGAAGTACTTGAACGCATACTGGAACGGGTAATTTATTGAATCTATAAATATCATCTGACCCTAATCCTCCCTCACGGTTAGAGGTTACAAATCCTTTTTTGTTCTCTGCATCAATCACAAATGAAAAGTCATCTTGGGTACTGTTTATCGGGGCGCCAATGTTCTCTATGGCTTCACTTCCTGTGTTTGCTAATAAATCTGTTACAAATACGTCTAATCCACCTAGCCCTGGGTGTCCATCGCTAGCAAAGTACAACTTGTTGTCCTGTGCTATGTAAGGAAATGTTTCTCTCGACTCTGTGTTTATTGGGAGTCCTAAATTCTTTGGAGTACCGTAAGTGCCATTTGGATTGATACTCACACTAAAAAGATCTGACATACCTTTTGTACCTGGCATATCTGATGCAAAATACAATGTCTTTTCATCTACACTCAAAGCTGGATGTGCTACACTATATTCGTTGCTGTTAAAAGGAAGTTCTTGTACATTAACCCATTTTCCGTTTTCGTTTGTGGCCTTGTAGAGTTTTAGCAAAATAATTCGTCTACTATCGTTTTGCCTTTTCCCGTTTAGATAATTATTGCGTGTAAAATACATGGTTTGGCCGTCTTTTGTAAAAACGGGGGTTGACTCATGAAACCTACTGTTAATGTTTTTATTGAAAACTTCTGGCTTGCCTAAACTACCTTGTGTACTTATCTCAGAGCTGTACAAGTTGGTGAAGGATTCATTGTTCCATTTAAACACTTTCTTAGCTACTCCACCCGTATCTCTTGCAGAGGCAAAAAGTATAGTATTATTGTAATAAGCACTTCCATAATCTGAGTAGGCAGAGTTTATTCCTGCATCGAATATTTCATAAAGCCCCGAATTTTCCTTAATCTCTTTCAGGTAATCTCGTTGACTTTCAAAGAGCTTCCCCCGCTGATCTCCAGCCGATTTTGCTATAAATTGCTCTAGCATTTTATCGGCCTTAGAATAATTCCCAACTGCTTTCAACGACTGGGAATACCTATAGTAGTACTCCGGCTCTTGTACTGCATTCATGTCAAAAAGCGCAGTGTACCATTTCTCAGCCTTCATTAAATCGGCTATGAAAAAATAGGAATCTCCTAATTTTCGAAACATTTTCTCGTCTTTGTATCCTTTCTCTGCTACTTTCTCGTAGATAGCTATAGCATCAACATAAGAATAGTTATCGAATTTTTTATCAGCGATTGTCACACCTTTTTTTTGAGTATATCCCACTAATGTTGATACTAAAAAAACTGCACAGCATCCGAAATGTTTGGCGCTTAATTTCATAACGTTATATTAAATTAAAAGAATCTAGGTGATGTAATTCTGTTGTATTTGTTGAATATTTCATAGCGAAGAAATATTTCATGAGATCCAGAATTATAATTTGCAAGACGTGTGGTTTCCATATCGTATCCGTATCCAATAAACCATGAATCGGATACTTGAAATCCTGCCATTGCACTCAAAGCTGCACTCCATCTGTAAGCTGCCCCTATTGTAAACTTGTCATTGATCAAAAAATTGGCCGATAAATCTACCTGTAAAGGTGCTCCTTGAACTAGTTTTGTCATCATTGCTGGCTTGAACTTTAGATTATAGTCTAAATCGAATACGTGACCCGCCGTTAAGTAATAGTTTACACGCTCTCGTGCAATGTAAGAACCAGACCCTACTCCTGCATACCCATCAAAATGCTGTGTCTCAAGTAAGTTAGGCACAGATAGTCCTATATAGGTTTTATCTGAATACCAGTAAAGTCCTATACCTATATTGGGTGAAAACTTATTGTCTATGTTGTTTTCAAAACTATAATCATTTGGATCATACTGATTCAATTTATCAAAATTGACATTCAAAAGGTTTGCTGATGCTTTCAATCCAAAGGAGAGTTTGAAATCTTCTGATGTATTGATATAGTAGGAAAAATCAACCGATAAATTGTTCTCATCCGATGGACC
>NZ_JASCRU010000060.1:0-2939 GCF_030010285.1 Flavobacterium sp. XS2P24 | reverse complement strand
TAACGAGATTGGTACAATAAGCAAAATAAGGGCGTATGGGGGATGCCTTGGCTCTCAGAGGCGATGAAAGGCGTGATAAGCTGCGAAAAGTTACGGGGATTGGCACACACGATATGATCCGTAAATACCTGAATGGGGCAACCCACTATGTTGAAGACATAGTACACCGATAGGTGGGCAAACCCGCTGAACTGAAACATCTAAGTAGGCGGAGGAGAAGAAAACAAAAGTGATTCCGTAAGTAGTGGCGAGCGAACGCGGATTAGCCCAAACCAATGTTGTTAAGGCAATATTGGGGTTGTAGGACCACGTTATTTGTTGCGGATAGAATTAGAATCTACTGGAAAGTAGAGCCAAAGAAGGTGATAGCCCTGTATAAGTAATAGAAGATAACGATAGTGGTATCCTGAGTAGGGCGGGACACGAGAAATCCTGTCTGAATTTGGCGGGACCATCCGCTAAGGCTAAATACTCCTGAGAGACCGATAGTGAACCAGTACCGTGAGGGAAAGGTGAAAAGAACCGTGAATAACGGAGTGAAATAGATCCTGAAACCATACGCTTACAAGCGGTCGGAGCCCTTTCGTGGGGTGACGGCGTGCCTTTTGCATAATGAGCCTACGAGTTAACGTTGCTGGCAAGGATAAGTGGTTAAGCCACGGATCCGTAGCGAAAGCGAGTCTGAATAGGGCGCTTTAGTCAGTAGTGTTAGACGCGAAACCGTGTGATCTACCCATGGGCAGGATGAAGCGCTGGTAACACAGTGTGGAGGTCCGAACCGGTTGACGTTGAAAAGTCTTCGGATGACCTGTGGGTAGGGGTGAAAGGCCAATCAAACTCGGAAATAGCTCGTACTCCCCGAAATGCATTTAGGTGCAGCGTTATGCGTAAAGTTATATAGAGGTAGAGCTACTGATTGGATGCGGGGGCTTCACCGCCTACCAATTCCTGACAAACTCCGAATGCTATATAATGTTTCATAACAGTGAGGGCTTGGGTGCTAAGGTCCAAGTCCGAGAGGGAAAGAACCCAGACCATCAGCTAAGGTCCCCAAATATACACTAAGTTGAAAGAACGAGGTTTGTCTGCCCAGACAGCTAGGATGTTGGCTTGGAAGCAGCCATTCATTTAAAGAGTGCGTAACAGCTCACTAGTCGAGCGGACGAGCATGGATAATAATCGGGCATAAGTGTATTACCGAAGCTATGGATTTAGAGTTTACTCTAAGTGGTAGGGGAGCATTCTAACAGGGTAGAAGGTGTATCGTAAGGTATGCTGGACTGGTTAGAAAAGAAAATGTAGGCATAAGTAACGATAATGCGGGCGAGAAACCCGCACACCGAAAGACTAAGGTTTCCACAGCTATGCTAATCAGCTGTGGGTTAGTCGGGACCTAAGGCGAACCCGAAAGGGACAGTCGATGGACAACGGGTTAATATTCCCGTACTAGTTATTACTGTGATGGGGTGACGGAGTGATGAAAGCGCCGCGAACTGACGGAATAGTTCGTTGAAGTACCTACCTATAAGCTGCGCAGGCAAATCCACGCGGCTTGGGGAAATACGATAGTACTCGGAGTCTTCGGACAAAGAGATAGTGCGCCTAAGGGCTTCCAAGAAAAACCTCTAAACTTCAGGTAATAAGTACCCGTACCGCAAACCGACACAGGTAGTCGAGGAGAGAATCCTAAGGTGCTCGAGAGATTCATGGCTAAGGAATTAGGCAAAATAGACCCGTAACTTCGGGAGAAGGGTCGCCAGCAGCAATGCTGGCCGCAGTGAAGAGGTCCAGGCGACTGTTTATCAAAAACACAGGGCTCTGCAAAATCGTAAGATGAAGTATAGGGCCTGACACCTGCCCGGTGCTGGAAGGTTAAGAGGAGATGTTATCTTCGGAGAAGCATTGAATTGAAGCCCCAGTAAACGGCGGCCGTAACTATAACGGTCCTAAGGTAGCGAAATTCCTTGTCGGGTAAGTTCCGACCTGCACGAATGGTGTAACGATCTGGACACTGTCTCAGCCATGAGCTCGGTGAAATTGTAGTAGCGGTGAAGATGCCGCTTACCCGCAGTGGGACGAAAAGACCCTGTGCACCTTTACTATAGCTTAGTATTGACCTTGGACAAATGATGTGTAGGATAGGTTGGAGACTGTGAAGTGGCGTCGCTAGGCGTTGTGGAGTCATTGTTGAAATACAACCCTTTGTTTGTCTGAGGCCTAACCCCGTTTTGCGGGGGACATTGCTTGGTGGGTAGTTTGACTGGGGTGGTCGCCTCCAAAAGAGTAACGGAGGCTTCTAAAGGTTCCCTCAGTACGCTTGGTAACCGTGCGTAGAGTGCAATGGCATAAGGGAGCTTGACTGAGAGACATACAGGTCGATCAGGTACGAAAGTAGAGCATAGTGATCCGGTGGTTCCGCATGGAAGGGCCATCGCTCAAAGGATAAAAGGTACGCCGGGGATAACAGGCTGATCTCCCCCAAGAGCTCATATCGACGGGGGGGTTTGGCACCTCGATGTCGGCTCGTCACATCCTGGGGCTGGAGAAGGTCCCAAGGGTTGGGCTGTTCGCCCATTAAAGTGGCACGCGAGCTGGGTTCAGAACGTCGTGAGACAGTTCGGTCTCTATCTACTGTGGGCGCAAGAAATTTGAGTGGATCTGATTCTAGTACGAGAGGACCGAATTGGACAAACCTCTAGTGTATCTGTTGTCACGCCAGTGGCATCGCAGAGTAGCTACGTTTGGAAGGGATAAGCGCTGAAAGCATATAAGCGCGAAACCCACCACAAGATGAGATTTCTTTTAAGGGTCGTGGGAGATGACCACGTTGATAGGCTATAGATGTAAAGGCAGTAATGTCATAGTCGAGTAGTACTAATAACCCGTAAGCTTATGTACGCTTTTCTCCCGTCTTTCGGGACGGGAGAAGAAACTTTCTT
>NZ_JASCRU010000006.1:0-162254 GCF_030010285.1 Flavobacterium sp. XS2P24 | reverse complement strand
TTTATTACAATAACGATAGAATCAAGTCTAATTTAAACAAAATGAGCCCGATACAATATCGAGCTCATTATTATCAAAATTAATTATAAATTTGTCTAAACTTTTGGGTGCAGTCTACATCAGCTGGATGGCTTTTACATTCTTTTTGTCACCCTGAACGGAGTCGAAGGACTATTGTTGGTTTTTAACGTCCAAGAAAATAAAAGGTAGCTCTACAAGCATATTCTTATCGCCTTGTTTCATTGCTTTTTTGTACTCGGTAATTTCACAAGTTGTTAGCACGTCCGTAACGGTTGCACCGCCATCGTCTGGAATAAAAGACCAAATAATATCAAAGCTCAAGGCTAAAATATCTTTGTTTGGTGCGTCCTTAATCATCGCTTCCACTTCGGATTGCCACAAATTAATTTTGCCCTCAAAGTCCTTGTTTCCTCTAGTAATCTTATGACCTTTCCCGCCACGACCACGCAAAACAGATTTTTCTTGTTTAGCTGAGTATTCTACGTCTTCAATTCCCTCGATGATGCGACCACCTATGGCAATCGAAATGTCATTCCAAGAGTAATTTTTACTACTATAATCGCTCATACTATTCTAGTGTTGTGGTAAAACCAATGTTTACCGTTATGAAATCAGAATAGCCAACAGGCAATAATTGCAAAGCCACATTGACGTTATTTGTTTGCAGAACATTTTGATTTTCATCAATAAATGCTCTCACTCCCGAAAGTTTGCCAACCTCTACCATATTGGATTTAATTTGGCTTTCGATGGCATTTTGCCAACCTTTGATGATGGCGGGATGAATCGTACCCGCTTCGGTTACTGGAACTTCGTCAGATAGCTCTTGTACCAAAGTCGTGTATGCTATTAAAACGCCTTCGTCCATTACCAAGCCTCTAGCCAAACTATTAAAGTCGTCTGTTGGCAAAGTCAAGGTTTTATCTCCAGTGAAGTAAAAGCCTGATAAATTGGCAAAGCTTCGCATAAAGGTGTAGTTCTTATTGTCGATCGCATCCCAAGCAGTGTCCAAAGTAGCTACAGTAGCTCCATTTGTAAAATAAGCTGCAAAAGGTTCTACAGCACCGTCTTTTACACGGCTCAATTTTCTTTGTGTTGGTGTACTTGCCAAACGTCCTAAAGCCAAGCCGATAGATGCTTCTTTTGAACCGTCCGTATTGGCTAACATAATAGCCACTTTGTTATAGTTTGTCGTGGCATAATCTTTCAAATCAGCTACCACACCGCTAAACTTATTACCCGAAATTAAGACACGAACAGGATAGAAACGGTCTGCAAAATCTTGCGCCAAAGCTTGAGCTTTGACTACCGCCAAATGCACATCGGCATCTAAGCCCTCGGTTATTGTTTCGCCAGCTCCTGATTTTTTCAAAAGTCCTAAAATGCGAATCTTACCTTTGGCATCACTCAATAATTTTCGAGCAAAGTCTTTAGTTAAATCCGCTTGATCTTCCATTGTTGTCGCCGCAAGAACAAGCATAAACCACAATTCAGCTCCTTTTTTGGCTTCGCCGTAAAATTGTGCGATTTGTTGATAGGCAAAGTCATTAGTTCCGCCTTCAGTAATGCCAAGGTTAACAGCTTCTTCCAAAGAAAAGATTTGATAAGAAGTACCCACGGTTACTTTATTAGCTCCAGCAACGGTTACACCTGATAATACAAATCCTGGTATCTTCTGAATTTCTGCCTGTGGCAATCCCAAGCCATTGCTTGAAATGTTGAATGTAATATTTGGTAAACCCATACTATACTATTTTCAATGTTTTTAAAATGAAAGCCACTACAGCTCCAATGAATAAACCGACAATAAACCAGAGAACAATATCAAAAACCGTATATCCAGTTTTACTCTTGTTATTCTCGACATCAGATCGAGCAGTTTCACTCACTGATCTGTAAATTTCTTTTTTTATTTTGGCTACCATTGCGAGACTATCGCAGATTGCCGATACCGTTATTGTGTCGTGTTGAATTATAATTTTAGCGGTAGCGTTGCCGTTTTTTTGGCTAAATATTTTAGGCTTTGAAACCGTATTTAAACCCGATTTAATTACCAATTCAGCGACGGGAATTTTTAGACTGGTTTCAGCCTTTGGAGTGTAAAGAATCGTATCACGATACGTTTCTTTCTCCTGAACGATACTTTCAGTTGTTGATGTGCTTTTTTGAACGTCCTGCCGTGTAGTACGACAGGAAGTCAAAAAACAACAAAAACAAACTAAAAGAACTAGTGTTTTATACATCTTTGTACTCTTTTTTAGCGTCAAAACTCGGGCAAGCTTTATGCACATTAGGAAAATCCCGATGCCCTTGAATTGTTGCGGTTGGAAATTTTTGTTTGAAGTCTTTTAGCAATTTCAAAATAGAAGCCTTTTGTGCTGGTGTGCGTGTGTCTTTAGGTGCGTTATTCAAATCAATTCCTCCTATATAAGAAATATTGATTGTTTGGCTATTAAAGCCTTTTACACCGTTAGAAACTTGCTCTATTGGTAATAAATTAACCGCCTCACCATCAGGCTTGACAATAAAGTGATAGCCTGGCATTTTCCAGCCCAACTGATTTTTCCAATAGCTTTGAATTGCGCTAATGCTCGTATTTTGAGAAGTGGCTGTGCAATGAATGGCTATGTACTTTATTGCTCTCATTACTCTTTTACTTCTTCTTCGTCAATCACTTCTATCGCAGTTGCTTTAGTATGTGGCGTTACGTTCTTATCCTCCAAAGTCGTGGCGTGATTTTGTGCAAAACCGAAGTTTTCAAACACATTTCCGTCTGCTGTAGAATAGACTTCATCTTTTGAGCCTACTTGGTCAAAATAGTCCGATACGGTTTTAGCAATGGCATCCGCTTGGGATGCCGTTGCTACTTCTTTTGCTTTTGCCATACTAGCTCAATATTGCTCCTAAATACTTAGGATTGGTTGCACGAATGTTACCAACAAGAGCTCTTTGAGCAAAAGATATTTCGTCAGCTTGTGAAGCTGCAGAACGAATCGTTTCATACATTTCAGTATCACCAAAACATCTGAACACTTCGTTAGTACACCAAGTAAAAGAACAATTTTTGTCACCCGCTGCTTTTACTGTACCAAAAGGTTTTTTAGCGTTAGCAGACGTGTAAAGAGCCGTTTTGTTGTAACGGTACACTTTGAAACCGTACATTTCTGACGTGTTCAAGATTTCTTTGTACAAGACTTTGTCCTCTTTTTTGATAATCGCCATATGCTCGGCAGTCAAACAGATGTTCAAACCATCGTAGATGTCCAAACCATTGTAAAATGCTTGCATATCGATGATAGCATCTAAGAACTTTCCACCACCAACAACCACAATTTTGTTGTTTGTATCGTCCGTAGCTGGAGACCAGGCGAATGCGGCACGAATACCCATATTTTTAGCCAAAGCCGTTTTGTGACGATTGGTAACTGAAGCACGTTTGTTGTACTGCAATTCCACTTCCTGCAAATCTCTATGACGAGTTCTATCCGTAGAGTAGGTATTCAAAACCACTTCATTAGGAATGTCTGTGATGGTTGCCAATGGCAAATCCGTTTCAGAACCTGCAAAGTAGTTCTCGTGAACTCCTGGTTCGATACCCGCTTCCGCTAGGTGTAATTTGTTGTTTTCTACATACTCGGATTTGTCCGTAGATGCAAAAACAAAACTGTTATCTGGGATTGGGTTTTCCTGAATACCTGCAATCCATACTTCTTTTTGTAAACCTGCCATAATCTATTTTTTGGGATTAATTTTTATTATTACTTAGTGTATCGTACACCGTTAGCGTATGCCTTGGCTAATTCCGCATATTTTGTCGGATCTTCTTCTCGGATTTTTGCCAGTTTCACGGTGTCGTGTTTTTGCAAATAATCAAACGATTCTTTGACATCAGCTTCAACAACACCAGTTGTCGATTTACCAGCCAAAACCACTTCTTTCACTTTGTGTTGCGTGCCACCGTTTGCCGTTTCTTTATCCGTAATCAATTTAGATAAAATGGCGGTTTGACCTTTAAAGTCATTTTCAAAAGCACCCAATTGTGAGGCTTTCAAAGCTTCTGGAATCAATCCTAATTTAATGGCTTGATCCACCAATACCGTTGCACCGCTCAAACGAATTCCTTTAATTTCTGCTTCCAGTTCTAAAACCTTCGCTTTGGCAGTCGCCGCTTCTGAAGCTTCCAATTTTACTTGGGTAATCGTGTCAAGTAACACACTTTCGGACGCATCCGCCGATTTTCCTAAGGCTAGGGCAATTGTTTTTAATTCAGACATATCTTCTTTTTTTATGTTCAATTTATTCAGTTTCACGTTTCCATCATTTTTGGATAATTTCAAAGCATCATCATTTCCGCCTATGGGAACTATCGAAATTTCCACTAGTTTACATTTGGTCACCGTTTCATAGAGTTGTCCAGGTAATACCAATTCGGGTTCTGAGGATGCGGCTATTACTTCCGCATACATAGATGCCATTCTAATGAATCCGCCAGCTACCTTATCGGCTATTGTTTTGGCAAAAGGTTCGTTTTCGTCAAATTCAATTGTCGCTATTAATTGGCTGTCTTTTTTAAACAACTTCAAACAACGACCAATAACCTCAGTGCCTTTATTTCTGTAACTATCCCTATCGTGTAGGTATAAGACAACAGGGTTGCGCTCATATTGAGTGTAGTCAATACCGTCCGTCAAAATGCGGTAATTATAGCCGTTTACGTTTTCGGTATTAATAATGAAGTCGTGTTGCATTGGCTGTTTTTAATTTGGTTTTGGTAACGTTTCGAAGGCAAAATTGGGGAGGTTTTGAAGTAAAAAAAAACCAGTTTCCAAGCCTTGTACTCAATAACTACAAGCTTTGTATTAAATAAATACAAGCTTTGGTATTGCTTTTTTTCAATGCGCTTTATATGTAGAACTTTGCCCTTATGACGGATATAATTTTAGACAACAACGGCGATTTGAAGTTGCAAAATGGTGACTTCGCTTTGGGGTATTCTGACAACCAACACCAAGAACACATCTTAATGGCAACTAAAGGCGAATTCAAAGAATTCCCTGAACTGGGTGTGGGTATTAATCGAATGTTAAGCGACGACGACTTCACACCTTTTTTGATTGATGCCAAAAAGAACCTAGAGTATGATGGAATGAAAATCAATAACATAAAGTTTGAGGAAAACGGAAACCTGAACATCGATGGATACTACAAGTAAAGTCAAAGGCAGAATGACTGCCGCTCAAAGCGACTACAAAAAATTACAGGCAAAAGATTTGTTTGTAAAAGGATTTTCATTAACCAACATTTCTGAAATACTGGGTGTTGGTGTCAAAACACTCGGGAACTGGCGTGAGCTTCATTGTTGGGATAATGAAAAAGAACTTTTTGCCATACGTCCTAGCGAAATTAAAAAATTGATCCTTCAGTATGTTCTTGATATTCGTGACGGTAAAAAACCAGCGCACAAAGCCGATGATTTAGCTAAAATATCAGCCGCTTTTGACCGTATGGATGATGACCGAAAAAAGGCAGTTCACACAATGGAAAGTTTTGACAGCTTTAGCCAATTTATGGTCGTGCAAGCGGGTAACAACACGGGCAAAAAGCGTGATGAAATTTTAGAACTATTGCAGACCATTAGGATACATTTTGACAAATATATCAACGAACTCGTAAGTAATGACTAAAACGGAACTCAAACAAGCCCTTGAAAAATACAACTTGGAATCCAAAAGAATCCAGTTGCTTTCGAGTGCATCCTTATTTAAGGAAACCACAGCCGAACAGGAAGCCCGAATTAAACGCCTTTTAAAACCCGAAAATTATTTGGAGTTTTTTGAATATTACTATGGTGTGAATTCTCTTTTAGCTTTAGCAGATGCGCCTTGTGCCAAGTTTCATTTAACGAGTTATATCGAACTATTTAAAAATCCTTTAATCAAACAGCAACGCCGTTGGTTTCGTGGTGCTGCCAAGTCGATACATACTAATGTAGGGAACTTGTGCCACCTCAAAGAAAACAATGAGGTTAATTTTGGTTTAATCATCGGGCGCACGCTAGATGCTGGCAAACTTTTACTTTCGGATGTGCAACTGCATTTGGAAAGTAATGAGCGGTACATCAAAGATTTTGGAATGCAAATGCAATACGGTTCTTGGGCAGACGGTCAGTTTGAAACCAACGACAAAAAAATGTTTAAAGCCTTGGGATTGAACCAACCTTTTAGAGGTTTGCGGAACAATGCCAACCGTCCAGACTTTGCGTCAATGGACGACTTAGAAGACCGAAAACAAGCCAAGAACATTGATATTACCAAAGAGAACGTTCAGAAGCTCACGGGCGATTTAGGTAAGGCAGGACAAAAAGGACGCTTTCGCCAAGTGATGGCAAACAACTACATCGTAAAAAACGGAATCGTTGACGGCTATGCCGAAAAAAATAAGAAGTCGCCAAACCTTAAAATTAGTACGGTTAACCTTTGCGATGCCAACTTTAAACCGAGTTGGCCAGAACGATACAGCGTACAGGATTGTAAAGACATCATTGCCGATACCGATTATCACACCAGCCAAAGAGAGGATTTTAATAACCCTGTTGAGGAGGGAAAACGTATAAAAGCAGAATGGATCAGGTTCAAGAAAACACACGGCAATCAAATCTTTGAAGGATTGATTGAGTTTTGGGATTTATCATATAAGGACGGCGGCGATTATAAAGCGGGTGGAGTTGTTTCTATCGAAAAAGGAAGAGCGCACGTTTTAGAAATCTTCAACCAACAAATTGACCGACCAACGGCAATGAATATGCACTACGAATGGCAGAAAAAATATAACGCCAAAGGAATGTCAATTATCTCTTATTACGATGCGACAGCGGCACAAGAAATTGTTTATGAAACCGATTGGCTAATTGCCTGTGAAGAAAACAATGCGGTTGACATTCCATTTCCTGACCACGCATCAGGAGACAAACACGACCGAATTGATGCCACTTTGACCAGTACGTTTATGCGTGGTTTAATCACATTTGACGAGCGATTAAAAGATACTATGGATATGGACAAAGCCATTGAGCATATTGTCGCTTTTGAAAAAGGGTGCAAAACACCCGATGACATTTTGGACGTTTTAGAACAATGTGTTCGAAAAGGACGGCTATTATTTGGCTACAGCCAAAAAGAGGAAAGCAACCAAAAACCCGTAATCGGGAAACGTAAAACCACCCGAAGAGTATGACGCCCAGAAAAGAACTATTTATAAAAGTAAAAGAAGCTTTAGCCGAATTACCAGTCTTGGAGTTGGTCGATTTACAGCGCAAACAATTTACTAATCCAAAGGAAAACTATCCTAGTTATTTTACAGCGGCTTTAATTGAAATCAAAGCGATAACGTGGCAAACAATGGTAGAACAAAAGCAGGAAGGAAAAGCCACAGTCGATATTACTTTTTATTGTAAAGATGGATGGATGGATCAGCATAATGGAACTACCGACCCTGAACACGGATTAATGGAAATTGATGTAATTGATTCTATTGTAGAAAAATTACAAGGATTAAGAGGCGATACTTTCAAACAATTGGACTTATCCAATGAGGAAACCGTTGACGAAGCCGACGAAATGATGAGTTACAAGATTTCATTTTCAACTCTCATATATCGCCCCATCAACGGAAAATACACAAAACAAAAAATAGGCTTTCAAACTCAAACACCATAGATATGTTTTTAGAAAAATCAGAATTAAAAACCGTAGGACTTGACGAAATCATCAATAAAATAATCAATAATGATGATTCTATTGTCGAGGAAATCATTGCTGAAAGTATCGATGTAATGGGTGGCTATCTATTTCAATATTTTGATACTGCAACTGTTTTTGGAGCTACAGGAGACGCACGAAATCTTACAGTATTAAAACACCTTAAAGGGATTGTCTTATTTGAAATTTACACCCGTAGAACCAAGCAACTGAATGAGGTTGCGAAGCTTCGATATGATGAAGCAATGTTATGGCTCGAAAAGGTTTCGACGGGCAAAATAAAACCCGATTTGCCACCTAAATTGATTGACTCGGATGGTGACGGAACGCCCGACAGCGAAGTGCCGTTTATGAAGCTCGGAAGTCGCAAAACCTACCAAAATGGCTGGTAGTTTCAATAATTTACAAAGGCTTTTAATTCGAGCTTCCAAAGATATTCCCGACAAAGCTTTGCGAGTTATGGGAGTGGAAGGCAAAAAGTTTATTGATAAAAATTTCAGAGACCAGGGCTTTACTGATACTTCTACCAAAAAGTGGGATGCTCGAAAAACAACCGACAGCTTTGGCAACGACATTACCCGATATAAAACAAACCGTGTAGGACGTGAAGGAAGCCTAAACCGATACGGTAGTCGAAACGCAGACCGTGCCATATTAGTAGGTTTCAACACAGGGGGCGACAAACTTAAAAACTCCTTTAAATACAGCGTAAGCCAAGGAAGTCAAAGAGTAGTTTTTAGAACCTACAAATCTTATGCCGCACGACACAATGAAGGACTAGATGGAATGCCGAAACGTCAATTTATTGGAAAATCAGAGTATTTAAACCGACAAATTGCCGACAAAATAAAAAGAGAATTAGATAAAACGCTACGATAAAATGAGTATAAAAAATAGAAACATAGCAAACGCAAAAAGGCAAGTGAGCAAAGTCAATCTTTCAGGAAATGCCATTGGCAAAAAAGTAAGTTTATCCAATGTAGATGCTGGAGACATTACCAAAATTACCAATTTGATGGTGGACGTCATTCGCCGTCAACGTAGATTATGGCGGAAAGAAATCAACGATTGGCAAGCGGCAAGATATGCTTATTATCAGTCGGAAATCCCTCGCTTCTTTCCGATGCAGGAAGTCTATGACGATATTATGCTCGATGGACATTTGACTGCCGTAACCGAGGATAGAACCTTGAGAACCATTAACGAAGATTACATTTTTTCGATTGATGGTATTAAGGACGATAAATTGACCGCTTTAATTGAAGACCAAGAGTGGTTCGATTATACTTTAGAGGAAGCGCATAAAACCACCTACAAGGGCGAAGGTCTTTTATGGATTAAAGATTTTGAAAAAGGCAATATAAAAGAGGTTGAAATGATTGACCGTGGCTTGCTTGTTCCTGGACAAAAAATATTATTGTATGACATCAACGGTAATAAAGGTTTAGATGTTTCCGAAGTAGATGATATTTTACTGTATGCTAAGTTTTACAGTAATATAGGGATATTAGAAAAGGCAGCCGTTTACACCATTTTGAAACGTCATTCGTGGGGTTCGTGGGATGAATTTGAAGAGTTATTTGGTGTTCCGATTCGTATCGCCAAAGTAGCCAGTCAAAGTGAAACCGTAAAAAATGAGGTTGCGGGTTGGTTGGAGGAAATGGGAAGCGCACCTTATGGAGTATTTCCGTTAGGTACTGAAATTGATATTAAAGAAAACAGCAAATCAGATTCTTTCAATGTTTTCTATATGAAAATTCAAGCTCTAGATAAAGAGCTTTCGAAGTTAATTTTGCACCAAACGATGACCACGGAAAACGGAGCATCTAAAGCACAAGGAAATGTACACGAAAACACTTTGGAAGAGGTAATTAAAAGTGATAAAAAGAAAATGCTTTCTTTCCTAAATAAACGTTTAGTTCCTGCGATGCGTAAGCTAGGTTATTCGATTCCTGACAATGCCAAAATTACAATTGAAAAAACTAAAGACCCAGAAAAGCAAATTAAAATCGATAGCCAGTTAATGACAAACGGTTACATCTTAAAACAGCAATATGTCGAGGAGGTTTATGGTGTTGAAATTGAGACAATGCCATCCAGTCAGACACCGCCACCAACAAAACCCGACAATGCAAAAAAGCGTTAAGCCTGCTTAAATTAGCATATCGTTCTCATTGTTGCGACCACGACCACAAAGTTGTACAGTTAGACAAACAGGACGACATTTTAAGCGGGCTTATTGACAATTATTTTAGGCAATTGTTTGATGACAGGAATGTTTCTGAAGAAAACAAACAAGCTCTTTGGGAGTATTACAATACCCATTTAGGCAAAGCATTTGATTTGGGATACAATAGTGATTCCGAGTTTTACGATGCAGATTTAGCACAATCTTTAAAAAATGACATTGCGAAATTTTCGGCTTTCAAAGAGACTAGTTTTAGAGCACAACTCGAAAGCGCATTGACCGAAGATGGCAAAGTAGTATCGTGGTCAGATTTCAAAAAGAAAGCTACCGAATTAAACGTAGAATACAACCAACGTTGGCTAAAAACAGAATACCACCACACTGTAGCAACTGCCAATAGCGTGGAACAATGGAAAAGTTTTGAAGCTGATGCAGACTTATATCCAAACCTAAGATACAACGCCGTAAACGATGCCAGGACACGTGAAAAACACCAAGCATTAGATGGCTTGATTCTACCCATCAATCACGTATTTTGGAAAACCCACAACGTACCGTTAGATTGGGGATGTCGTTGCAAATTGGAACAAACAGACGAAGAGCCAACAAAGACAGTTCCTGATATTCTAGTAAAAGGCATTTTCAAAAATAATGCTGCTTTGAGCGGAAAAGTGTTTGGCGAAATGCCTTATGCTAGCGCAATGACCAATGAGCAAATCAAAGATTCTAAAACCAATGCTACAAAATTCGCCTATAACAAGGTTTTACAAAAGGATAGAAAAGAGCAGTTTAAAACAATATTAGAAACTAAAAAAGGGATAGTTCGTGAGCATTTATTAATTAAAAAAGGCAATGATTATAATGACATACTAACCGCTGCCAAAGAGTTTGCCAAAAAAGGAAAAGTAGCAGAATTAATGCCTGAAATTTATAAAGACGAAAAAACAATTAGAAATATGATTTTTCCAAATTTAATCTCCAAAACTTCAAATCCCGATTTGCGAGTAGGTAATTCCTATTATGATATTAAACGCCCAAAGGCAATAAAAAACATTTTAGGAAATGCCAATGGAGCATCAAAACAGGGAGCAATTGCCGTTATTAGTGATAGTCAATTGAATAAACCTTTGACCGATGTAATAATGAAAAATAGGGCTATTCACATTTTTAAAGATGAAAACTACAAGTTTAACGAAGTGGTGTTTTTAAAAGCAGGGAAGTTAATTGTATTCAATAGAAAAGGCGTATAATGTTAAAACATCATACGCCTTAGCGTTGCCCGACTACGCAGGTCTGACTATGCAAATATACAAACTTTTTTAAATACCATTTAAAAAAAGTTTAAAGTAATTGTAATTGAATGTTTTGAGGTGGTGGGGTATCGCCATAAATACCCTCATAATTTAAGATCGCTTCAACAGTTCTGCTGGCAAGAAACATTTTGTTTGCCACTTCATCAATAACGGCATCAATGCGCCACTTCTTATTCTTGGCGTGAAGCTCATAGAATAATTTTCGCACTTGGTTATTTCTTTCGGTTAGGCGTTCCTTACGTGTCATAAGACAAAAATATAAAACTTTTTATTACAAAAAAAGCCCAGTTTTTAGCTGGGCTTTTTTTGTTATTTTTTAAGTGATTGTTCTAATAGCCAAACACCATCATCATATAATTTATCGTCTGCGGGCATCATCTTATAAAAACCGTACTTTGGCTTATTTACTAATATATTATGTTTAAATTCATTTGGTGTAAATTTTTCGTTTTTAAAAAATGATAAATCAAAGCTATTGTCAAACACATAAAAAAAGGATGTTTGATTGGGGCTTGCCCACATATTTACATATTCTATAGCATCTTGCTTTGTTGCTCCTTCCTTTAATTGAATTGCCCAATACCAGGCACCATCAATTTCATATGACGCTAATTCGTCAACTTTGCTTTCGGAGCAAGATGTTAGTAAAATGGCTGAGAGTAATAATAGTAATTTTTTCATAATTTATAGTTTATGTTAACGTTTCAAAAGTAAGAAAACCGCTTGAGTTACAAAGGCTTTATTTAATATCTTTGAATTATGAAGCAATTTTTTAAAGAAATAAGTATTTTATTGTTGATTGCTTTGGCAATGAGTGTTGTTTACATTTCCATTGTGTTGTTTGGTCAGTATGTTTTAATACCTTAAATCCGTCCAGTGAATAATTTTTCCTTTGAAATCTTCGTTGAAATACGCAAAGAAATCTTCAATGGTGTCGAAGCCGTCGTTTTGAGCTAGTTCTAGCATATTGCCCGTTATTATTAATTCATCGGCAAACTTAACCATTGCAAAACTTTTACCGTCAATAAAAACTCTTACCATTCGCTTTCCAAACAGTTCAAACCATACAATTATAACTTTTTGAGCGCTGATTACAGGTAGAACTGGCGCAAAGCGAAACATACTTTTTTGACGTACATTAATAAAAAAATCAATCATTGTTCCAACTTTCCAACGGTCATTTTTATCTTCTCGGATGGTGTGGGCTTTTGTGTTTATTAGCCGTTCGTGTTCCTCTGGAAACCAATCCCAATGCTTTCCAAATTTCTCTTTATGCTCATTCATAAAGGCATCATATTCTTTGTCAGTATCAAAATGGAATCGGAGTAGTCCTTCCCAAATACGCTCTACAAAATAAGTAGGCTTGTTATTTAATTCTTGTGTAAATCCTAGTATCATATTTTTGTCATTTAAGTGAATTCAAAATATTCGTTATCTTGAATGATTGTTGTTGTAAATGGAAATTTGTCTTTTGGTACTTGCTGTATCATTTTCATTAAAATTGTCGAACCAGTAAATACAATGTTTTTAATGCCATTTCTTTCAAAGTGAATGGTCAATACTTCCGTGTTCTCTTTGACTTTCGATTTTTTAATATTGAAATCTAAAACTTTAATTTCTACGTTAAGAATGGTTTTAATTCTGACTTTGTCGCCTGTAAAGTTGTTGGTTTCGGCTTGTATGTTTAAATCTTTAAATGCTGTCATTAGGGATTAATTTTTTTAATAAGTGTTTGGAATCACAATGTTTTGCCCAGCCATAATAAGCGGATATGGTGGCTTTGTTTTTTGTTTTTGAAACTGCCTTTGCAAATCGTTTTTTAATTGATTTCCGAAGCTTCGTGTGCGTGTGGTAGAATACATATCCAATAAAATCAATTCCACGAGCTTCAACTGGGAACACTTGAAAGTTATCTTTTACCTGCAATTTTAAATTATCGTTTAAATACTGTTTAATCTCCGCTAAAATTTCGTGTAAATGGGGTTTATTGCTCGATAGAATTACGATGTCATCGGCATATCTGAAGTAATGTTTTATCTCTTTTTGTTCCTTGATCCAATGATCAAAATAAGTAAGGTAAAAATTAGCGAAGTACTGACTTAAATAGTTGCCAATGGGCAAACCGTCTGCGCTATCAATAATTTCATCAAGAAGCCATAGCAGGTCGTTATCTTTGAACTTTCTTCGAAGTAACGCTTTTAGTATATCGTGATTTACATTAGGATAAAACTTGACTATATCCAACTTTAAACAATACCTTGTATTATCCTGGTCTTGTAATGCCGTTTTTAAATTACGAGCTGCAGCGTGAATTCCTTTTCCTTTTATACAACTGTAAGTATCGTTTGTGAAAGCCTTGGTAAATATTGGCTCTAGGATATTCATTACTGCGTGATGGGTGATTCGGTCTGGGAAGTAAGGAAGTCGAAAAACAAGCCTCTCCTTTGGTTCATACACCGTAAAAGTGGTGTATTCCGATGTTTGGTATCGCCTTTCAAATAACGTTTTATGAAGTTCTGCAAGTTTCTCTTTTGGGTTCTTATCGAAAACCTGTACACCATATTGTTTAGATTTTCCTTTGCGAGCTTTCGTTTCGGCAAGGGTTAAATTTTCAATGGAAATGATTTGTTGATATAAATTATTTAATCTTTTCATAGCCTTTGCTTGATTGGCTCGCTTTCGATTGCTCTACTAGCGAACCTATTAATTTTGTGATTTTTTGCCGTGTTGGCAAGGTCTGTGGCGCTTAAAATTTTTTAGCTCAGGTGAGAGCTGACATTCGAATTCGTGTTCCAGTTATCGTAGTCGTTGTACGAAAAACTGCCACCTGAAGGAGAACTACAGCAACGACACCACACAACCTCATTTATTATGCTTTTACAAAATAGGCTTTGTACAGGTCTTCAAATTGATTTCCTGCATATTTTGCCTTTTCACTTGATTCAAAGCAAAGGCGAGAGCCGACACCCGAAACCGCGCGCCAGTCAACGTAGCCGTCGTACGAAAAACCGCCACCCGAAGGAGAACCCATAACGAACCAAGGATAATATTTGTCCCATTTTCCATTTGTCCAATCTGGTGTCCAATCACCGTTTATGGCTTTGGCGATTATGATTAGTTTAGCGTGGGCGATCATCGCCTCTTTGTCTGCTTCTGGAAATAAAGAAAAGTCTGGAATTACTGTGGCAGCATCTAAATTAAGAACCTTGCAAGCGTCTTCGAATGTTTTAATGTTTGTGTACATTGTTTATGAATTAAGGGTTAGAAAATCTTTGTAAATACTCTCAAATAATTGTCCTGCGTGTTTGGCTAAATCTGAACTTTTGAAGCAAAGGTGAGAGCCGACAAACGAACCCGTGCGCCAGCGCACGTAGCCGTCGGACGAAAAACCGCCACCCGAAGGAGAACCCATTTTGAACCAAGGATAATATTTACCCTCATTTGAATTTGTCCAGTCTGGAGTCCAACCTTCATTAAAGGCTTTTACTATTTCTTTGACTTGTTTGTATGCCACTTCATCCGTGGTTAAGCCTTGACAAGATTTTTCAAAATCAAGTTTGACGATTCCGTTTTCTCTCAAAACATCATCGAAAGATTTGATTCTCTCTTTGATTTCAGGTTGAAAGGTTTTGATGCCGAAAAGGTTTTCTAACATCACTTTTCGTGGCGATTTGGCTTTAAAATAAGCCGCTAATACTTTGTCCTTTGGGACTGTTAATGTGTCATTCATTTTTATTTGTTGTTTAATTATTAATATTCGTCGTTGTATCTTTTTTGATTTAGCCAAGTGACAAGATGCGCTTTGGCTTGACCTGTTTTTAAAAGTGATTCATCGTATTTTGGAAGCTTTGCAAAACACAAAATCTTATCTACTAAATTCAATTTTTCAAAGGCTTTTTGTGAGTGTTCCTTCTTTACTTTAAGGTTGTATTTTACCCAAAAAGCTTCAAATGAATAATCTTCGAGCATCAATTCAACCGTTATTTGCTTCTTGTATTTTTCTGCCCATTCTTCAACTCTTTTTTTTAGACCAGGGAATTGATTGTTGTCCAATAAGGTTAAAATTCTATTGCCTTTTATATTTGTAAAACTGTGAATCGTTCCATCTTTCCGATACTGAAAGAGCCACTCGTCGGCAGTTTCTTTAAATATTACTTTATAGGTTGTAAACTCTTCCATCGCTTCAAGTCTTCGAGGTTATTAAAAGTTGGTATCTTTAATTGATCGCAAATCTCGACTTCAAGTTTTGCACCTTTACTTCGCATCCAATCTGGTAAAATGAGTACTGCATCACAATCCAGTAATGCCTTGATGCACACTTTCATTGCGACATCCCAACGAGCGTTTTCATCATTGACCACCTCGATAGGATTTACTGCGGAAAATCCCGAAGCAGCAATAGATAGTTCTGCTTTCTTAAATTTTAAATAAGTTTCTCGTGCTGGTAATCCTGTAACCTTCCCAGCGATGTATATTTTTTTTAGTTTCATCTTTTTAAAAGGTATTTAATGGGTTTGGTGTGAGTGTGATTTTGAGCTATTTCGATGGCTTCTTTTTTCAAGCGGGTTTCGGTTTGGAATATCGTTTCTCGTTTTGAGGGAGGATTTATTCGTTTCTTGTTTCTGGGCATTAGATTAACTTTTGATGTAAATAATTGCTTAATTTCAACAAATCGTTGTATGCTTTTTCTTCTTTATGAATGTTGCACAATGACATTTGAATAAACGTGTATATTGATGCGGCTTCGTGATATTTCAGCTCTAAACCAATTGTTTTTTTAGCGTTAAATAAATCAGCACTTTTTATGATTTTTCGATACCTAACGTGAATTTTATCGGCAACATCTTCCAATACTGATTTAACCACTTTGTTACTTATTGCTGGCGGCTTAAAATCAACTAATTGTTCCATCAACTTTTCGAGTGCCATTATTTGGTCGGGAGTGACTTTAGTTTTGATTGTTTTCATTTTAACATTCGGTTTTTGGTGGTTGTAATGCTTCCCCGCATTGAGTACACAAGAGCTGTGTGGTTTCGCATCCACATACGGCGGTTAGGGTTCTAATTTCGGCTATGTCGTGAGGGCAAACCTCGATGATACTGTAAGCTTCCATTTTAATGACGTAATCCGCAATTCCCGCAGTGAAGTTGTCCTTCTATCTCTTTGACAGACATTTCCATTTCGCACTGAAAACAATATAAGTCATCATAATCAACACCATCAATGTCACATTGATGATCTGCATCAACTATATCTAATGCGCTACCAATGCCAACAAAAAGACCTATTAAAAAAGAAGCACTCAAAAACATTAAAGCCACTACTACTATTATTATATTTTCTAACATAATTATCTATTTTTAAATTGAATTTTTCCAAAGTGCCACACCATCCAGAGCTACTATTATCTTTGAAACCTCTTGCGGGGTCATTTGCTTTAAAGGCTTTTTAACGGGGCTATATTTGCTCTTTAAAAATCGGTTAAACCAGCCTAACATATCCCCAACTTCGCCCCATTTTTCATTTTTAACAACAATGTTTGCGGTTCTTAAATCAGCTTGAATTCGCTTATGCTGTGGATTATTGTTGTCAAAATAGCCCCAATTGTCGCTTTCAGTTTTTGGAATATCCGCAGCTCCTGTTTGTTGTTTTATAATCCTGACTGCTTCGCCTTGAGTAATACTTTTTAGTGAGGTTCTGGAGCTATCACCCGTTACCCATTGTACCCATTCTTCTTTTATCTCGACATTCCATTGACAATTGCGGTTAATGGTGTTAATTTGATAGGTTGTGATGGGCAAATCATCGCCGTAAATTACTGGGGGCTTTGTTTTAGTTGTTGCCATAATCTTGCATCTGTTTAAAGTAAGTCCTAATTTTAAAGCGTAGCCACTCTAAATAATCGACTATATCTTTTCCGTTAAGTACTGCCAGTAGGATTACCAGCAGTACTATAATTCCGTTACTCGACTGCATCGTCTGCGGGTATTTTTTCGCTAAAAAAATCAAACTTATAATTGGCTGAAAAACCTACTGAAGACATAGACAAGGGTACTGGTGTTTTAGTTCCGTCATCGTTAATCAATGAGGCTTCTATAAACCAAGACGAGCGAACAGGCTTATACGCACTAGCAATGATTGCAACACCGTCTATAAATTCATCGTTTTTAGAATCGGCTGCAGCTTTTTGCAGTTCCAAAACTCGTGAGCCTTTCAAGTTTCCTTTAGCATCTTTTTTTAGCATATTGAAAAGCATTGAAACCAAGGTTGCCGTTTCGGGCGTTTTAGAAAGTGAAGAAATGTAATTTTCTACTTTCTGTATTCCTGCTGTTACGGTATCGTCCCAACCTTCGTTGATACGGTAACCGATTTGGATTTCTTCTTTGTCGGTCGAAAAAGTATGCGATTGCTGTTTTTCTTTCAAACCATAGACTTTGTTTTTTAAGTCAAGAATATCCTCGAAGTATTTGAAAGTAGCGGTTTTGGCTGCGCTAATTACTTCCGAAGCTGCGCAAAGTTGAAACATTGCTTTTGGCACAGTTTCCAAGACTAATTCTTTGTAAGTTTCACGGTCTTGATCTTTTTTAGCTTCTACTTTTGCCAAAGCGGCTTTTAGTTGTTCTGGCGTTGCTTGATCTAAACTAATTACTGGTTGTTCTGCTGTTGTATTCATAATTGATTATTGATTTTATTTAAAGTGAATTTTATTTTGTTTTCAATGTGTTGTGGTACTTGGTAATTTCTGGTTTCGTTGATTTGGATTTCTCCAGATTCATAAGCTAATTGGCTAAATATTGAACCTCGCTCCTGATTGATGGCGATGCGTTCGCCTATTGTAAAAACCTTGCTTTTTCCAAAGCTTTTTTTATCGATTGTGGAGCAGTGTTCTAAAACGGTAAGCAAATCTTCAAGACGTTGGGGCGGTTGGAATTCTTTCATTGGCTAGTTTTGATTTAGGATTGATGTTTCTATTTTAATTCCCGCCACTTTGGTTCTTTGAGGTTTCTCAATTCGTTTTTTTGCATTTTGCAATAAACTTAGCGGGAAGCGTGACATTAGTTTGCTAACACATTTACACCAAAGCCAATCTTTGTCTTTTCCTTTGGTGTCGGGATAGCGTGAAATCAATGCTTTAAATTCATTTTCCTCTTTCGTAAATTCCATCATAAACCATTTGTTTACAGATGAATTGGCGAATACTTGCTGAAACTCCCTTTCGTTTAGTGTTACACTCGATACCCAATATTCCCAAAACACAAGGATCAAGTCCTCTTTGGTTTCACATACTTCTAGATTACTCATTAAATAATCTTGTGTTGATTCGTTGGTGATGGTTGTTTTCATAACTAATTTTTTATTTCGCTACCGTGATATAGCATTGCCTTCTCTTCGTTTATTATTATTTCTCCCCCTGGACATCTGCCACCGACAAATGCCGTTAAGCCCTCGACTCTGATGTAAACATTGCATAGCTTTTTTGCGAGCTTTGCCATTGCCGTGGTTGGTTCATTTTTTTCCTCGTGTGCCATTATGATGAATAGCGTATCCGGAAATTCTCTTTTCAATCTTCTTAAAACAGCTGTTTTAAAGTCGTCAACGTATGCGGTAGAGTTGTCGATAACCATTATTTTGGCACATTGTCTTTTGGTTAGCATTGCATCCAGTTCCTCAATTTCCAAGTAATCGTAAAACTTAATTTTAGTATTCTTAAAATCAATTTTAGCTCTTGTGAGGTTCTGTTGAAATGTAAACCCCGTGCCTTCCTCAGCCGATACATAATTCAAGTTTTCAAATTCAGTCAAGTATTCTGAGAGCAATAATGCCAGTGTGGTTTTTCCGTTCTTTTCGTTGCCGTAAATAACCCAAATCCCACCTCGTTCCTGTTCACCTAGCACCTTTTGCCAAATCCCACTAAACTTGAACGTTTTAAACTTTTTGTTTAAGAGTGTTTTCGCTGTGATTCCTCTAGCCATTTATGCGCCTATTTTTATCAAGGTTTCTAAATAGCGTAGTGTAGTTTCTTTGGAAATGCACTTGTTTATTAGCGGCTTTATTTTCGATTTATCGCTTACGTTTGCCGTGGCTACTGCTCCGATAAGTTCCGTGTAATAGGCTTGACGGTCGGCTTTTCCATTCGGTACTAACTTGATAAACTCGTCAGAGAAACGGCTGAATATTTCGGCATAACCTACCTTTTGAGCACTCAATCCTTTGTTTATTTTTCGTTTCAAGCCATCTGCTCCCATCATATACCATCCGCAAGAACCGTCTGTTCCGTTCCAAATCCCTTTCAACTCTAAAAAGGCATCATATTGTAAATCACCTGCCTCGTCTAGAATGATTAAAGGCTTTTCTAGGGTTGTGATGTAGTACTTTACATTCTCTAAAATTTCATTGTACTTGCCATTGTTATCTATTCCGATGGTTCTGGCTAAAAGTTTGATGAATTGCTGTTTTGATTTGGCTTGAGAGCAATCAACATAAAAAGTGTTTTTCATTTTTCGGATGATGTGCTTGGTGCAAAAGGTTTTCCCGATCCCACAATCGTCAACCAATACCATTGAACGGCTCAACTCTTTGCAAAAGCTTAAATTGTCTTCGATTTCAGTATAAACCGAGGTTCGAGCCACTTTCCAGTTGTCTTCAAATACTTTTACTTGGTGTTGACGTCCGAGGGTAATCCAAGCGGTATCGCTCAATACTTTTTCTATCTCCCCTTTTTTTAATCGGCTAAAAATGGCATTGTTTATGCCTAAACTTTTAGAAAAATCGGCATCTGAACCGCCGTAAGTTTCCCTTTTTTCTAATACTGCTAATCTTACTTTTTCTTTAAATACGTTTGTCAGGTTCATTTTGGGCTTGTTATAGGTTAGAAATTAGATCGCCATCCTGCGGTGGCTGTTGGTTTTGGTATGTAAACTAACTCATCGTCTTGGTCTTCATCTGCGAATACTTCGACTGGCTCTTCGCTAACTTCAAATCGTTTGAGGTTTGGCATTCTGAAATTAGAGTTAACCGTTTTCGGACTGTTATCAATGATTCCGATTTTCTCTATTTTGCTTCTTTGGCGTTTTTCAAAGGCATCTACCGAGGCAACATAAGCCGATTGTAATTTGAGAGCTTCGTCTTGATGGTCTCCAGTTCTTTCGTTTTTGGCTCTGTTGTATCTTGGCATTTCCATTACTTCACAAATCACACGCTTGTTTAAGTAAACCAAAGCTTTCAAGACTTGACCGTCATTACCATCAAGCCAATACACCTCAAACTCTTTGCCCTCGATGATTCTCATTTTTTGAATAAGAGCTTCGCCTGTTAAAATTTTTCCATCTTCCGCTATTGCTCTTTTTTGTCCTTGGAGTCGGATATAACCAACATTGCAGGAAGTGGTTGTTTTATGACCTATTACTGGTAAAATTGCTTCCCAGTTAGTTGGTTTTAGATTGGGATCTTGTTTCTGCTCGAAATAATCCCATTTGCTTATTTTATCATTGTCAGGATGTGCCATATTATTGTATTGCTCTATTTCTAGCAATCGCTCATTTATCAATATTTCATAAGGAATAATCTCTTTTTTGGCGGCACTCAATTGGTTCGCTTCGCTTTTTGCTGTAGGTCTGGCTAACCATCCCGATGCTCCCTTTTCCATTTCGTAGCGAAGCTTTCCATTGATGCGCTCAATGTACTTTCCTCGTGCGTTGTTGGCTTCGATTTTTACTTCTTGAAACATTGCACCAGGTCTAAGTAAATTATCTTTAAAACTGCTATTCAATGAGCTTTCGCATTCTAGCTCATAGGGCAAACAAAATCCCCAATCGGTATAATTTCGAACCATTTGGCGATAAAAATCAACTATGATTCCCTCTTTAGTTTTGCCCCAAACTACCGTAGTAATGGCTCGGGATGCAATATCAACACCTAGGTAAAACCAAGCTCTATCGCCTTTGGTGTTGTAAACAAATGGCGGTTGACGGTCATCAATCGAAATTATAGAACCTGCTAATGCGGGTAAGTCCATTTGATGGTGCGGTTTGAAGTTTCCCATATACACCTGACGGTCGCCGCTTCTGGCCTTATGGGTTGCTAACTTGTTTTCCCATTTGTTGATGTAGCTTATAATGCAACCTCTTGACAATGCTTTGAAGTCTTTAGGATCAAACATTTCTCCCGTGTCTTCATTATAGACTTCCGCATAGTTGTTAAGGAAAGCGTCGTAACTTTTGGCGACTTCCGTTGGTGTAGGCTTGTGTAATTGATTTTTGAATAAACCGTTAAAAATCATTTCGGTTTTATCGTCCACCTTACGAGCGTTTTTAGCTTTGTTGCCTTCGGGGTCTTTTATCAGCGGGAAATACAAATCGTCTTTACACTCATTTAAAAGCTTTTTAAACTGCTTTTCGCTAGCGGGAAGGTTATGAGTTACTTCGTGCTTAATTTTTAGTGTATTGTTGAAATTTTCGACATCCTTAACTACCGTTGCGGTAATTCCACGAAGTGATCCTTTTAGTTTGATGCGCTCCTGTGTGCGAGCTTGCTCTAACTTGATTGCAGCTTTCATAACGGATGCGTTAATAATGTATCGCTCCTGTTCGTCGGCTTCCAGTTTGTTTCCTGAGCGTTTGAAACGTCCGTAATAACGAACGGCATCAGCGTCAAACTCAAAGAAATTTTCTAAAGGGTTATCGGTGCGTCTTGGGTCTCCAAGTGCTTCTTGAATTTGTGGTTTTAGGCTATCGAAGTCAATAAGTAACTTTCTGCCGTTGCCACCTAGTTGCAGGCGTTTGATTCCGAAAGGTTTTTCTTGGTAGCGTTGTATTTCTTTTTGCAGCGACCCGAGATTGTTCCAAAAACTTGGAACTAGCTCGTCAGCTTCAACCGCAATGATGTTATTTGAATATTGATACGGCATATTACTCTAATGTTTTATCAATCAGATTCTGAACAGTTTGTTCATTGGCTTTTACCATTTTATCATAATCCTTTTTAATTGAGTCAGGAGTTAATCCTTTGGCAGTTCCACTAATACTTTGACGGATGTAATATTTTGAAAGGCCATATTTTAAAAACAAAGCATCTAAAATATTTGAATCGTAGGAATTATATTTTTTTGTCATACTTTTGCTCATTGTCTTATTTGTTTTAAATATTGAAACAAATATATAAACTTGTTTACATTAATCAATATAAAATATAAACTTTTTTACATAAAATCTTTTATATGTCTGAATTAGAGAGAATTAAAATAGCTGTCAAAACCTTAATTAGTTTGGGAATTGGTAAGAATCAGGAGGAAATAGGAACTTTGATGGGATATAAAAGCAAATCATCATTTTCACAAATACTGACGAATAAAGTACCTATACCATCAGGTTTCGTGGATAAGCTTTGTAAACTAGATAATCGTTTAGAAAAAAAATGGATTATTTCTGGAGAAGGAAATATTTTGGGAAATATTGACAACCCTAAACAAGTTTATAAAGATGAAAAGCAAAATGAAATTGATTATTTCAAAGAAAAAGGAATACCACTTATTCCCGTTGATGCGATGGCGGGTTATGGAGCAGGAGATGTTCAAGTTATGGAATACGAGGCAGAGCGTTTTATAGTTCCCACTTTCAAAGGTTCTGATTATTTAATTAGCGTAAGAGGTAGTTCAATGTATCCGAAATATAATAGCGGGGATATTGTGGCGTGTAAACATTTACCGTTAGATACTTTCTTTCAATGGAATAAGGTTTATGTTTTAGATACCATCCAAGGAGTTATAATAAAACGTGTTTGCAAGGCAATAAAAGAGGAATACGTAACTATCGTAAGTGACAATAAAAGCTACGATCCTTTCGAGCTACATAGGTCGGATATTAGATCAATTGCAATAGTGATTGGCGTGATAAGACTTGAATAGTATGATTTTTTTTAAATATCAAATCTTTTATTTAATAGTAACTAATTGATTATTAACAATATATCTCGTTTTTTAATCAATTTAATAATGTTATTAAGTGTCGTGAGTTTATTGTTTTTATACAAAAACACTATGCAAATTACAAAATTAGCGATGTAAACAAGTTTATATTAAATTAACTTTGTCCACCCAACTGTCCACCCAACTGTCCATCCTAAATAAAAATTAACTTTTTCGCTTTTTTACAATCTGCCACTTTATAGCATAAAAAAAGCCCCCATATAGAAGGCTTAAATTGTGTTTAAAAATGGTTTAAACGCTTACTAATTGGCGTTTTTAAGTATATTTGTCCCTAATTCGGTAATTCTTTTCTATAGTCTGTAATTAGCGTATATTTAAAAGGTATTTAAAAGGCAATTATTATCATTTAATTGGAAATTTTGTTTTTATTAAATTTTCGACCTTTTTTGATGTGAAGTATTGATTTTATTGAACTTTTCGACCTTTTTTATAATGTATTAACTTAGAACTATTGTTTAGTAGCCCTTAATACAAATCGGTGAGATTATTTGTGGCGATTATCTTTTTATCAGTAGAATTGACTTGTATCATTTTATTCCTTTTATCGGTGGAACCGGAACCAAAAACATACAAACTATCCCCAAAATGTGTTATGGCTTCAAAATCAGCTTTGTCTTTTTTTAGCGTGTTTTCTGTTGGGTTTTCCAGTAATGGATGGCGTTTTAAATCTTTGGAATCCATTTGATATTCATAAAGGAAACCGCTGTTGTCACCAATAATCAGTAGGGAATTGTCTTTGTAAATAAGTCCTGATGCTGAACCAATGCCGATGATTTGAAATAGTAATTCGAGTGTGAATTTTTCCATTGTTTTTGTTTTGAAAACGAGTGCCTAGCCCAGATAGCAGTGGAAATCCTTTCTAGTCCTGAACTTGTTTCAGGATCCTGAAACAAGTTCAGGACTAGAAAGATTGCAACGAATAGCTGGAAAATGCTCCTGAAATTCATCAGGATTAATCCTCATTATTTGTTATATTTGAGTTTACAAAGATAAAATATTTCTTATGAAGTCTATAAATCCCGATGATTTTAAAGTGATTGGCAAAATTGATTTGTCTAAAATCCCTACGAACTTGTTTAATGGAGCCAGTGAGGATGATAAAGAGGAAAAACTGGATAAAGTTCAGACGAAATTGAGCGAGTTGCAGGATGTTATGTATGCGCATAATCGATACGGCGTTTTGATTTGTTTGCAAGGCATGGACACATCAGGGAAGGATAGCCTGATTCGGGAAGTTTTTAAGGAATTTAATCCGCGTGGGGTTGTGGTGCATAGTTTTAAAACACCCAATTCTACGGAGCTGGAGCATGATTACTTGTGGAGACATTATTTGGCTTTGCCTGAAAAAGGGAAATTTGCTGTTTTTAACAGAACGCATTATGAGAATGTCTTGGTTACTCGTGTGCATCCGGAATATATTATGAATGAAAATTTGCCGGGAATCGAAAAAGTGGCTGATATAACACCACAGTTTTGGGAAAATAGGATGGAGCAAATCAATAATTTTGAAAAACACATCACGCAAAACGGAACGATTGTTTTGAAGTTTTACTTTCACATGAGTAAGGAAGAACAACGCAAACGGTTACTGCGCCGACTGGAAGAAGTGGAGCACCATTGGAAATTTTCGCCCGGAGATTTGAAAGAGCGCGAGCATTGGGAGAAATACATGCAGTATTATGAAGAGGCAATTAATAAAACTGCTACCGAAAATGCACCTTGGTATATTATTCCTGCGGATGATAAGGAAATGGCACGTTATATTGTTGCCAAAATTATTTGGGAAGAAATGCAAAAACGTACTGATATTAAAGAACCGCAGTTAGACGAAAAAGTTAAAGCTAATTTTGAAATGTATAAAGAGATGTTGAAGAAAGAGAATTAATGTAATAGATTTTCTTGCGAAAGTTACTTGAAGTTTATCATTGCATTACGGTACTGTTAGTATGTAAAATTATTGTTTTTCTCGCCTTTAAAATAAAGCCAACTCTTGGCTTTTTGTTAATATTCAATTCATTCAGAGTTTAAATTCACGGCATTACTTTGCTTGAAATTTAAACAATCAACCCAGATGAAAAGAATTATTTTACCAATGTTATTTTTAGTATCCTTAATCTCATGTGAGAATGATGCTAAATCTTCTAATGAAACAACGAGTGTTGTTTTAGTGAATCAATCAGCGACTCCAGTGTTATTGAAAAAGCAAGCTGGTTTTGAAAGCTTAGAGCTTTTTTCATTGATTGGTTCTGACGATGTTTTGGCAGGAAGCCCAAATTTTGTTTTTGGAGGATCTGCAGATGGATCAGGATTATTGAAAAATGCTGATGGTACTTTTACTTTTTTGGTGAATCACGAAGATAATTTTGCGGTATCAAGAGTAACTTTTGACAAAACATTCAAACCTACAAAAGGAGAATATTTATTGAATTCTAATGGTGGAACTTGGAGGTTATGTGGTGCTACAATGGCAACAGTTGCCGAAAATGGTTTTGGTCCATTGTATTTGACTTGTGGAGAATCTGGTGAAGAATCGCGTACTCATGCCATAAATCCTTTTGGAGATGTTGCTTCTGCTTCAGTTTCTAAAGAATTACCTGCTTTAGGAAGAATAAGTGCTGAAAATGCTTTACCGTTAAAAGCGTCTGCATTTGCAGGAAAAACGGTGGTTGTGATTGGAGATGATGATTCAGGAACGTATGGTGGTCAGGTATTTATGTATGTTTCAAACACTGTTGGTGATTTAACGAACGGTTCTTTGTACATGATGAAAAGAACGGATAACAATCAGAGAGAGAAAGATATGGTTGTCAATCAATCGTATGGTGTTTCTTTTGTAAAAATTGAGAACCATACTACAATGACAGGAGCGGCTATAAATGCATCTGTGAATACATTGAAAGGAATCAAATTTGGAAGAGTAGAGGATTTGGATTATAAAAAAGGTACAGATGCCGGAGCAAGAGAAATTTATTTTAATGTTACAGGGCAAAATACTTCTGGTGCAAATGCAGATGCTTCAAGAACAAAATACGGTAGAGTTTACAAATTGAACTTAGATGTAAATAATCCTTTGGCTGGTACTCTTGAAGTAATTCTTGACGGAGATGACCGTACCGGAATTGCAGGGAAATTCCAAAATCCGGATAACATCTGTGTGACAAAAAACTACGTTTATGTTCAGGAAGATGCGAATGGATATGGTGATGAAACGCATGATGCTTACATCTACCAATACAATATAGCGACAAAACAATTGAAAGTGGTTGTTGAGTTAGACCACCGTCGTACGGCTACAGATGCTACTAAATATAATGTAGGAGGAACAAGTAAATTAGGGGATTGGGAATACGGAGCCATGATTGATGTTTCAGAGCAATTAGGGATTGATGATACCTTTTTACTAAGTGTTCAACCTCATACTTGGAGAGGGACAAAATACAAAGGCGTTGATGGAGGAACAAATCGTCCAAATGAAGATCAGGCAAGCCAAATTGTTTTAATCAAAGGATTAGCACGATAATAAACCCAATCAAATAGTTACAAATATCCACGGTTTCTTAGTAGGAACCGTGGTTTTTGTTTTTTACAATTTTTTAAAGTTACTCGCATTTATCATGAAAAACAGTTTCATTTTATTGGTTCTAATTGTATTGTTCTCTTGCCAAAATGCTATTCCTAAGCATGAAACAGTAAATAATATATTCAAATCAGATATTCTAAAAGTCATAGATGAGGTTTCTAAACTGGAGCATTTAATAAAGTTAAATTCCTCAACAGTTCAGCTCCAGAAACAATTTTTACTGGCGCACAGCAGTTACAAACAAGTGGAAACGATCAGTGAATATTATTTTCCTGTAGTTTCTAAAGCTATAAATGGTCCAGCCTTAGCAGAATTTGAAGAAAATGATGGAAAGACTTTGTCTCCAGAAGGATTTCAAGTGATTGAAGAATTTATTTTTCCGGGATATAATCCAAAATCAAAAGCGGAATTACTGAAAGAAATGGGTATTTTATCGGCAAATTTAAAGCGTTTGGACAAAGTGTCGCAGACAAATGAATTCACAGATTCCCATGTTTTTGATGCCATGCGTTTGGAAGTTTTTAGAATCATAACCTTGGGGATAACCGGATTTGATTCCCCGATTGCTCAAAAATCTATTCCGGAAGCAGCATCAGCATTAGAAAGTATCGAGAAATATTATAAAATCTATGCGGATAATTCAGCCGATGAATCTTTTCAGAAAGTTTTAAAAACGATTAAAAAAGGCAAGGAATATTTAAAAACAAATATCAACTTTAATGCATTTGACCGTGCTTTTTTTATTCGAGAAATCGCCAATCCGTTAAGTATCGGTTTGCATAAAACACAAGTCAGCTTGAAGATTCCTTTTATAAAAGAAACAAGAGGACTGAAAACAACTGCACGGACACTTTTTGATAAAAACGCTTTTGATGCCGAAGCTTTCTCCGCATTTCCAGATTATGAAACAACGCCTGAAAAAATAGAATTGGGAAAGTTATTATTTAATGATCCTGTTTTATCGGGAAATAATGCTCGTTCTTGTGCTTCTTGTCACCATTCAGATAAAGCATTTACGGATGGTCTGGAGAAATCAGTTTCATTGGATGGTAAATCTTTGGTAAAAAGAAATACGCCTACGCTTACCCATATTGCGTTTCAGCGTGCTTTCTTCTCAGATTCCAGAGTCAATTATCTAGAAGATCAGGCTGTAGCGGTAATTATCAATGAAAATGAAATGCACGGTTCTTTAGCAAAATCAGTAGCAGCTTTAAAAAAAGATGCGAGTTATGTTGCCAAGTTCAAAAAGGCATTCCCTAAAACAGCAATAGATGAATTTGGAATAAAAAATGCATTAGCATCCTACATAAGATCATTGAGTAATTATGATTCAAAGTTTGATGGATTTATGCAGGGAGAGGAAAAATTTGATTTAGATGAAGTTGCAGGGTTTAATTTATTCACCGGAAAAGGAAAATGTGCTACGTGTCATTTTATTCCATTAACAAACGGAACCGTACCACCAAGTTTTATGAAATCAGAAAGTGAAGTACTGGGCGTTCCTGATAAATATAAAAAATTAGATGCTGATTTGGGTAAATTTGAATTAACGAAAGCCGAAATTCATCGAAATTCTTTCAAAACACCAACCATAAGAAATGTAGAATTGACGGCGCCTTACATGCACAATGGTGTTTTTAAAACACTGGAAGAAGTGATTGATTTTTACAATGACGGCGGTGGAAAAGGATTGGGGTTTAATTTACAAAATCAAACGTTACCCGAAGACAAATTGAACCTTACAGAACTGGAAAAAAAACAGCTTATCGCCTTTATGAAAACGTTGACAGATAAAAAGTACTCCCGATAGTAAACAAAAAATGCGCTGAATTTCAGCGCATTTTTCATAACTAACTCAATATTTTTTTATAGTTGAAAACCATAAGCTAAACGTACACCAACTTGTCCTACTCCTCTACCAAGAGAACCGTTACTGTTTAAACGATCAAAATGATTGTAGTGTGTATAGTTCAAAGAAATATCTATGTATTTCGTTGCATAACCTATACTTGGAGATAACAATAAAGAAGTTTTATCTCTGGTATTTTCTACATTACTTGTTGCAAATGCTGCACCAGCTTCTCCCATTAGGTAAAATTGGTCATTCCATACGAAAGCTTTAAAACCTGCTTTAGCTGGGATAATACCTAAATCTTTTCCTTCTGTTTGACCAGCAAACCCATCAGCTTTGCTTACAAATAAATTAGTGTAACCAGTTGTTAAAGTTAAAGAGTATCTTTTTGATAAATCATATTGTCCTCTTACATCAGCTCCTAGTGCTAATTTGTATGGGTCGCTAGTTGAATATCCTGCATTTGCACCAAATCCTAAACGGAATCCTTGATCGTAATTTGTAGCTGTAGTTGTTGTTTCTTGTGCTTGTACATTGTTAGCAAACATCATTGCTATTGCGAATACAAATAACATTTTGATTTTTCCTGTCGTTTTCATAATTGTAATATTTTTTATTAATAATTTTTTTTGGTGTTGTCTTGATTTTATTTAATTCTAAACAACGTTACAAATGTATGGCCCTCATAAGCCTGTTTTGTTATAGAATTACTTGGTTTTGTTATAGAATTCCTTGTTGGGTGAAATTATGCACTAAAAAAGAAGTGTTATATATGTAATAGTATTGATGCAATTGAAAGCTTCTAATTATCTTTGCCATCAAAAAAAAGCAAAAGTGAATTTATCTCAATACTTCAAAGAGTTTTCTTATAATATTAAATTAGCGTATCCTGTAGTTCTGGGAATGCTAGGACATACATTAATAGGAATCGTTGATAATTTCATGGTTGGGAAATTGGGTTCAACTGAATTGGCGGCAGTTTCATTGGGTAATAGCTTTATATTCATTGCTTTGTCTTTAGGGATAGGTTTTTCTACTGCAATAACTCCATTAGTGGCTGAGGCTGATGCCGAAAAAAATGATCAAAAAATCCGTACTACTTTTCATCACGGATTGCTTTTATGTACGATTTTAGGAGTTGCATTATTTATTTTGACCGTGTTGTCTAAACAAATTATGTATTTCATGCACCAACCCAAGGAAGTGGCTGAAATGGCTGCTCCTTATATTGATTGGGTTGCATTTTCTTTAATTCCGGTGATTATGTATCAGGGTTACAAACAATTTGCCGATGGATTGTCTAAAACAAAATATTCCATGTACGCCATATTTATGGCTAACGTAGTGCATGTCTTTTTTAATTATGTACTGATTTACGGAATTTGGTTTTTTCCAAAATTAGGAATTCTGGGAGCTGCATTGGGAACGGTCTTGTCAAGGATAATGATGGTGGTTTTTATGCATTACCTGATGAAAAAGAATTCGGCATTGAAAAAATATTTTAAGAATTTCAGTTTTAAAGAAATCAGAAAATCAATTTTGAAAAAGATTATCAATCTGGGTATGCCTTCAGCTATGCAAATGTTGTTTGAAGTAACTTTGTTTACCGCTGCAATTTGGCTTTCAGGCTCTTTGGGTAAAAATAGTCAGGCTGCCAATCAGATTGCACTTATTTTGGCATCCTCCACGTTTATGGTTGCAATGGGTTTAAGTGTTACGGCAATGATTCGAGTGAGTCATACTAAAGGAATGAATGATTTTAAAAAGTTGATTGTTGTTGCACGATCTATTTTTCTATTGGCGATTATACTTGAAACTTTTTTTGCGATAATATTTGTGGTATTCCATAATTTTTTACCGCATTTATTCTTGAATATGACCGATTCAGCTCAAATGCTGGACAACGAAGAAATCATCATAATCACTTCAAAATTACTATTGATTGCAGCTATTTTCCAAATCTCGGATGGAATTCAAGTCGTTGTTTTGGGAGCATTACGTGGTTTGCAAGATGTAAAAATCCCTATGTACATTACCTTTGTGGCGTATTGGGTTATTGGTTTTCCTATTTCCTATTATTTAGGAAAATATACGGAACTTAAAGCCGTTGGAATCTGGATAGGACTTTTGGCGGGATTAACTGCTGCCGCTTTATTTTTGTATATTCGCTTTGCGAGATTAACAAGAAAGTTGGTGTTACAAAATCATAACAAATAAAATAATAAATACTTAAATATTAAATTCATGGAATTACCAAAATTTTTACTAGGCGATAATACTGATTTCCCTGAGGATATTTTCATCATACACCTTGATTACCCTAGATTTATAATCAATCTGAAAGATGATGAGGTAGAGTTTATGGAAGAAGCGGAGGATCTTGACGAAGCAGAATTAAATGCAGAAATGGAAGGATTAATAGTTCTTGCCAATGAGTTTTATGATAGAGAAATTAAACTTTACGAGGAGTAGTTAAATTGTCTTACCTAATCTATATCCAAATGAAAAATTTATTTATGTATTTCATGTTTATTTTTGGCACAATACTCATAATTAAAGGGGTTTTTAACTTTTTTCCGTTTGAAATTAAATCAAATATAAACGAAAGTGAAGCCTATAATTCTGGACATATTGTAGGATATGTTATTGGTAAATTTGGTAAGATTGCTCTTGGTGTTTTAATGATAAAGTATGGATACCAAACTTATTTAGAAGGGAAAAGAAGAACAGAATAGATTAGTCTTTTTTAAAATACTTTTCTAATAATTTTTGAGCGGCTGCAAAGGGTGAAATTTCATCATTTCGCACCGCTTTTTTAGTTGAATCCAATGATTTTTGAATTTCAGCATTGCTGTAAAAATTGGTTTTCAATTGCTCGTTGATGGTTTCCAGCATCCAATATTGATTCTGTTCTTTTCGCTTTTCAAAAAAGTAATTATTGCCTTTAGTCAGTTCCAGGAATTTTTGAATGGTTTCCCAAACATCAGGTATTCCTTCATGGGTAATAGCGCTGCAGGCAGCAGTTGTGGGCGTCCAACCTGATTTTTTGGCAGGGAAAAGATGCAATGCTCTATTAAATTCCAGTTTAGCAAGATGAGCTCTTTTTATATTGTCACCATCCGCTTTATTGATGACAATAGCATCGGCCATTTCCATAATGCCGCGTTTGATGCCTTGCAATTCATCACCTGCACCAGAAATTTTTAATAGAAGAAAAAAATCTACCATGCTGTGAACGGCGGTTTCACTTTGGCCTACGCCAACCGTTTCTATGATGATGGTATCAAAACCGGCAGCCTCACAAAGTGTAATGGTTTCACGGGTTTTTCGAGCCACACCACCTAATGTTTCCCCTGAAGCTGAAGGTCGTATAAAAGCATTTTCATCTTTAACGAGTTCTTCCATTCGGGTTTTATCACCCAAAATACTTCCATGCGAAATTGTACTGCTGGGATCAACGGCAAGCACCGCTACTTTTTTTCCTAAACCAGTCAAATATTTTCCAAAAGCTTCAATGAAGGTACTTTTTCCAACGCCGGGAACTCCTGTAATGCCAATTCTAACTGATTTGTTGGCATAAGGCAAACAAGCATTTATCACTTCATTGGCTTTCGCCAAATGACTTACATTCGTACTTTCCACTAAAGTAATCGCACGACTCAGCGCAGTTATATTTTCCTCTAAAATTCCCTTAACGAGTTCTTTTGCCGAAGGTTGTATCTTTCTAAATTGCTGAATATGCCCAACAGCAACGGTGCTGATAATTTCTGGAGCAGAAATTCCGGGTTTTTCGTTTAACGCGCTTGGATGGTGTTTTTTATTTGGCAAAACTATTTTTTAGAATAGTAAAAGTAGTGAAAACAAAAACAGTTTCAAAAAGCAACTGCCTTATGAAACTGTTTTATTTTAGAAAACATGCGGAATTAATACGCTGCTGTAAAACGCACTTGATGGTGTTTTGGAGTTTCAATTTCATCAGCAATAACAACTGCTAAATCTTCAACGGATAAAATACTTCTCTGATTTTCATCAAAAACCGGGTTTTCTAACCCTAGACGGTATTTACCTGTTCTTCCTGTTGTGATGCCTTGATGCATTAAAAAAGCCGGACTGAAAAATGCCCAATCCAATTCTTTTTCTTCTCTAATAATATTCAAATAATCTCTTGCTGCAGTTGCTCCTGCATAATATTCCTTTGGAAAATCCGGAGTGTCTACTGCTTGTAGATTTGGACCTATAAACAAACTTCCGCCGCCGCCAATGGTGATGAATCGTTTTACACCAGATTTTTTAACAGCTTCTTGAATCGCTTTTGAACCTTCAAGGAAATCGGTATATAAATTTGGATTAGTCCAACCTGCGCTGAAAGCATTTACAATCACATCATTTCCTGCAATAATTTTAGACAGTTCATCAACGTTATTGATATCTGCTTTTTCCCATTTGACAGCTGTGTTTTCATCTTTTTTTGGATTTCTGGCTATTGCTGTAATTTGGTGATTGCGATTTGCCAATTCATTTAAAATTGCTGAACCTACAAATCCTGTGGCTCCGATAATTGCGATTTTCATAATTATATGTATTTAAAAGTAATAAAAAATGTTACAGTTTAGTTTAAAAAAATAGTTTTAAAATTGATTAGAAAAATTTTCCAATGTAATACCGCTTAATTGTAAGCTAATTTTTTCATTGATATTTTCATATAAATCTTCTAAATTTTCATTTATTTTTTTTCCGACAGGACAATTTGGATTGGGTGTGTTTTTTGAAAATCCCAAAGTAACTGTGTCAAAAGTCATTTTGAAAATAGTGTCTAACGAAATATTTGATGCCGATTTTAATAATTTTGTACCGCCGTTTTTGCCTTCTTTACTTTCTACAATATTATTTTTTTTTAGGTTTGCAATTTCTTTTCTTACCAAAACGGGATGTAAGTTCATGCTTCCCGCTATAAACTCTGAAGATAAATATTCATCTGGGAATTTAGTGAGTAAGGTGAGGATATGTAATGTTATTGCAAATTTACCTGAAATCATACTGTAATAAAATATATTACAAATATACGTCTAAAATTGTAATTTCCAATTATTGTTGCTTTTTTTAACATATTGTAGCATCTAAAGCAGTTTTTTCTACTTCTCAAGATAAATTTAAATGGTATTTTTGTAATCAAATTAAGCTATGACTAATTTCATCCTAATCTTTGTTTTTTTATTCCTAGGTATTGTATTCCAAAATATAAAAGGGTTTCCTGTAACTGTTTATAAGCTATTAAACAAGATTGTTATTTATATCTGTCTCCCAGCGCTGGCCTTATATTACATTCCAAAAATAAAATGGAGTAATGAATTGTTATTCCCACTTGGAGTTGCTTGGATTGGATTTGTTGTATCCTATCTATTTTTTAGTTTTTTAGGCAGTAAATTTGGCTGGTCTAGAAAACTCATTGGTTGCTTAATTTTAACGGCCGGTTTGGGCAATACTTCCTTTTTAGGTTACCCAATAATTGAAGCATTATACGGAGAAGAAGGTTTGAAAACGGCTATTTTAGTCGATCAGCCCGGTTCTTTTGTGGTACTTTCTACCTTAGGAATTCTGGTTGCAACGTTATATTCCAGTGGCAACCCAAGCGGTTTTCAAATCGCCAAAAAGATTCTTCTTTTTCCTCCATTTATAACTTTTTTGATAGCCTGTTTGATGAATGTTTTTAATTTCGATTTTCAGGATTACGTTCAGCTTTTATTGCAAAAACTGGGAAGTGGAGTGACACCTTTGGCTTTGCTTTCTGTTGGTTTGCAACTGCGTTTTGACCGGAAAAGCCAGCATTGGAAGTTTTTAGGACTGGGACTTTTGTATAAATTAATATTGACTCCGGCTCTCATTTACGTGTTGTATGTCGTAATTTTGCAGCAGCATTCTAAAATTATTCAAGTTGCCATATTAGAGTCAGCGATGGCGCCCATGATTACCGCTTGTATTTTAGCTTCTACTCACGGTTTAAAACCTCGTTTAAGCAGTATGATGATAGGTTTTGGAATCCCATTGTCGTTTATCACCTTGTTATTTTGGTATTTTGTGGTTCAGTTTGTTTAATTTTTTTTAATCGAATATGGATCAATAATTAGTAATATAGTTTTTTAAAAATATGAATTCATCTCTTGATACTGTATCAAAAATTGATACAACTCCTATTGCTCAGCAAACCGTTTACTCTATATTATTTTCTATTGCATTCGCCCATTTATTGAATGATTTATTACAAGCCGTAATTCCGGCAGCGTATCCTATTTTAAAAGAAAATTTCAATTTAACCTTCACACAAATCGGGTTAATCACCTTGGCATATCAGTTGGCGGCTTCTATATTACAGCCTTTGGTTGGTTTGTATACGGACAAAAGACCAAAGCCTTTTTCTCAAATTTTCGGAATGCTGTTTACCTTATCCGGAATTGTGTGTTTATCGTATGCTTCCAGTTTTTCAATGATTATAATTTCGGTTGTTTTGGTTGGTATTGGTTCTTCGATTTTTCATCCTGAAGCTTCCCGAATCTCCTTTTTGGCATCTGGTGGAAAGCGTGGTTTGGCACAATCCATTTTTCAGTTGGGAGGCAATGCAGGAACGGCTATCGGTCCTTTATTAGTCGCCTTAATTGTGGTTCCTAATTCACAATATTACATCATTTGGTTTGTGGTTGTTGCCATTATCGGATTGATAGTTTTGAGTAGAATCGCACTTTGGTATCAAAACCATTTAAGTTTAAGAAGTGCCAAGAAAGCTGTAATCGATTTGCCTAATTTATCCCAAAAAAAGATAGTAATCTCAGTGGGAATTTTGTTGGTTCTGATATTTTCAAAATTCTTTTACATGGCCAGTATGTCCAGCTATTTTACGTTTTATTTAATCGAAAAATTTGGATTATCGGTTCAGGAAGCGCAATTTCATTTGGTTTTATTTTTGGCTTCTTGTGCCATTGGAACCTTAATCGGAGGACCGTTAGGCGATAAATTTGGAAGAAAATATGTAATTTGGTTTTCGGTGTTGGGAGCCGCACCTTTTACTTTATTGTTGCCGTATGTCGATTTGTTTTGGACAGGCGTTTTATCAGTCTTAATAGGAATCATAATCTCCTCTGCATTTCCGTCAATCTTAGTTTATGCACAAGAATTATTGCCTAAAAAACTCGGAATGGTCTCTGGCCTTTTCTATGGTTTTGCCTTTGGAATGGGCGGTTTAGGTTCTGCTTTATTAGGGAATCTTGCAGATCACACCAGCATAACGTATGTGTATTATCTTTGTGCGTATTTGCCTTTGATAGGGATTATAGCACTCTTTTTACCAAATTTAAAGAAAAAATAAGACGTCTTTTCAGGGGAGCTTTTTACTTCGTCAGTTCGCTTCGCTCGTGTCCTGCTCTACACTATATCTTTTGTTTTTTTAAGAAAAAAACAAAAGGATTGCTCCCAAAATTTCGGGGCGATCAGGGCTTGGGCATTTGTTTTCATAATGACATTTTTTTGAAGTATTGCTTTCTGGGTTTTACAAAAATTAGTAGAATTTTAAGATTAGTTTTCTCCTTTATTGCTTTTATTTCAATAACTTACAGTGTTACTAATCAATAAAATAAACTACTATGGCAACATTACGATTAGGCGATAATGCTCCTGATTTTGAAGCAGAAACGTCACAAGGAAAAATAAAATTTCATGATTGGTTGGGAGATTCTTGGGGTATTTTGTTCTCTCATCCAGCTGATTTCACACCTGTTTGTACCACGGAGTTAGGAACAGTTGCAAATTATTATCCTGAATTTGAAAAACGAAATGTAAAAGTAATCGCATTGAGTGTTGATGGAGTAGATTCGCACATGGAGTGGATCAAAGACATCAACGAAACTCAAAATACAACTGTAAATTTCCCTATAATTGCCGATGAAGACAAGCGTATTGCTGAATTATACGATATGATTCATCCCAACGCAAGTGAGAGTTTTACGGTTCGTTCGGTTTTTATAATTGGACCAGACAAGAAAATAAAATTAATGATGACCTATCCTGCATCAACCGGTAGAAATTTTGATGAACTTTTGCGTGTAGTTGATAGTTTGCAATTGACGGCTAATTACAGCGTTGCAACGCCGGCCAACTGGAAAGATGGTGATAAAGTAGTAATCTCGACTGCAGTTAAAGATGAAGATATTGCGGCTAAATTTCCAAAAGGCTACGAGAGGGTAAAACCGTATTTAAGAATGACACCGCAGCCTAATAAATAGTGGTTTTTAGAATATTTTTTAAATAGAAAAGCAGAATGAATTTATTTTTATTCTGCTTTTTTATTTTGTAAAAAGCATGATTTTTATTTTTTATTGGTAATTAATAACCCGGAAATAATGATTCCCATACTGATGATTTGGGTTATCAAAATAGCTTGATTTAGAAAAAAATACGCCAGAATCCCACTGAATACAGGAATCAAATAATAAATCAATGCTGTTTTTGAGGTTCCAATTAATCGAATGGCTTCGTTCCATAAATAAAAAGAAATTAAGGAAGCGCAAACGCCAACGTATGTGGTTACCAAGACTGTTTTAGTGTCAAAAATCACTTTTTTATAATAGATATGTTCATACAGATAAAAAGGGAACAGTAAAATTGTACCAATTACAAAAACACTGAACAAAAATACTTTTGGACTTAATTCATCTGGTTTTTGTCGAACTAATATCGTGTAATAAGCAAAAAAGAAGCAAGCCACTAGCATCAATACATCCCCAATGGTGAAGTTGATATGGAGTAATGCTTGTAAGGAACCTTTGGAAATAAGCACTAAAACTCCTGTGATTATGGTTGCAATTCCCACTATTTTTACATTGGAAACTTTCTCTTTAAAAATAATTCTCGAGAGTACAACAATAAATAACGGAATCGAAATGGCGATTAATGATAAATTAACTGCACTTGTTGTTTTTCCTGCAAAATAAATCAGCGTGTTAAAAATAGTGATACCTAATACAGCGGTAAGTGTAAGATAGCGAATGTGTTTCTTTACAATTTTGAAACTTTCATAAGTGCTTTTTATAGCAAATGGAGCCAAAACAATACAAGCAACTGTCCAGCGCCAAAAAGCCAATCCAACAGGAGGAATATGACCTTTTATCCCACTGGCGATTACCATATTTACGGACCAAAGAAAGGTAGCTAATAGGGCAAATAAAACCCCTTTAGTGGTGTTGTTCATTAAATAAGACTGTTTATTTTGGCATATTGTAACAACATAATGGTCTTTGCATCTTGCATTTTACCGGATTCAATCATAGCATAGGCTTCGTCAAAAGACATTTCCATTACATCTATATTTTCTTCTTCATGTGCTACTCCGCCACCGTCACTCACTTTCATGGATTCATCGTACTCACCTACAAATAAATATAAAATTTCTGTTACTGCACCCGGAGACATATACGTTTCCATTACCTTCTTTACTTTAGAAATGCGGTATCCTGTTTCTTCTTCGGTTTCTCTAATGATGCATTGCTCCGGATTGTCTGCGTCCAAAAGTCCGGCACAAACCTCAATCATCATTCCGGTTTCATTTCCGTTAAGATAGGTTGGGAGGCGAAACTGTCGTGTTAGAATAACTGTTTTTTGTTGTGTGTTATAAAGCAAAATAGCGGCGCCATTTCCTCTATCGTAAACTTCTCTTCTTTGGGTAATCCAGGACTCGTCTTTTTTTTGATAGTCAAAAGTTACTTTGTTTAAGATGTACCAATTGTCTGATAGCAATTCGGTTTTTTGGATTTTAATAGCTGGATTTTTCATTTTATTTTGTAAAAATATTTTTAAGGATTTCGAGGTTTAGCAGCTAGGTTTTTATACGTGGAGCCCCAGTTGTTATTGTTGGTATCATTAGGAGCGCCATCAGCAGTGAGCAGTGCATCTTGGTCATTTTTATCGTATTTCCATACCCATGCACATACAGAAAATCCTCTATTGTATACAGCATTAAGAAAATAACGAGGATTCATTAAAATCCCTGCATTCATAGGTGCTGTTTCTCCAAAAAGGACTGGTAAATTTTGCTGTTTTAATAAATCCAGCCTATTGTCTATTGCAGTTTCATTATCTAATAGCCATTTTTCATAAGCGTGAATATCAAAGACAATATTAGAATTTTTTTGTAGAAAAGAATTCCCTTTTTTTAGCAAAACACTTTCGTCTTGTCCTTGTTCAGCACAAGGTACAAGAATGATAGAGGGATTGCCTGTAATTCTAATAATGGCAACAAGTTCTGTCATGTCTTTTTCCCAGACTTCATCAGTATAACCATCAGCTCTGTCAAATCTGTAGGGTTCATTCCATACTTCGATCCATACATCTGGTTGATTTTTAAAATGCAACGCCCATTCTTGTAGTTTTTCTTTGTACGCTTTCCACCAAATGGTTTTTGAAGGACTTTTGCCTGTAAATTCTGTTTCTGTTTTTCCGTCCCAACCAAAACCGCATAAAATAGTAATTCTGTTATTTTTTCGATTTCCATCCACAATACTTTGTAATGAATGTAAAAAAGAACCATTACTGTCTTTTATAGGAATACCGGTTAAGGGTTGTTCTTGAACATTAGCTATAAATTCCCGCGCTATGTCCATATTCCAACTACTCATTTTTAGGTCATTTGCCCCAAAAACTTGAAATGAATTTGTTCCAATCAACTGAATGGGTTGGTTGTCTTTCAAAATTTTATTTCCTTTGACACTATATTTCTGATTGACAGTGTTTAAAGTGATATCTTGCTCCTCCCTACAAGACAAAAGCATACTAAAACAAGCAAATAGAATTGCGTACTGTAAAAATTTTTCTTGTTTTGGTATCATGGTGAGCTGAAAATGGGTTAGCTATTCGATTACTAAAGTATAAAAAAACGCTCTGAATTTCAGAGCGTTTAGTAATCTTATTTTAGAATAGTTTGCTTTCTGTCTGGACCTACAGAAACTATTTTGATAGGAACTTCCACTTCTTTTTCAATGAATGCAATGTATTCTTTTAACTCTGTCGGTAATTCATCATACGTAGTCATACCAGTCAAATCTTGTTTCCAACCTTTGAAATCCTGATAAACCGGAGTTACATTTTCTGGTTCGATGTTATAAGGGAAGTGAGAAATTTTCTCTCCTTTATAATTGTATTCCGTACATACTTTCAACGTTTCAAATCCTGAAAGTACATCGCCTTTCATCATCATCAGTTGCGTTACACCATTAACCTGAACAGCATATTTAAGTGCTACTAAGTCTAACCAGCCACAACGTCTTTGTCTTCCGGTTACCGATCCAAATTCATTTCCTACACGTGCCATAGTTGCACCATCTTCGTCAAAAAGTTCAGTAGGGAATGGACCACTTCCTACGCGTGTTACATACGCTTTGAAAATTCCGTATACTTCCTTGATTTTGTTTGGGGCAATCCCTAAACCGGTACATGCACCTGCAGCAGTTGTGTTAGACGAAGTTACAAATGGATACGTTCCAAAATCAACGTCCAATAATGAACCTTGAGCTCCTTCACATAATATTGATTTACCTGCTTTTTGAGCTTGGTGTAAATATTCTTCACTATCGATGAAATCTAATTTTTTTAGTTCTTCGATAGCTTCAAAAAATTCTTTTTCTAATTCCTCTAAATTGTATTGGATAGCAACATCGTAGAATTTAATCATTGCTTCATGCTTGTCAGCCAAAGCTCTGTAACGATCTGCAAAATCTTCTAATTCAATATCACCTACACGAAGACCGTTTCTTCCGGTTTTGTCCATGTAAGTAGGGCCAATTCCTTTTAATGTAGAACCAATTTTTGCTTTTCCTTTAGAAGCCTCAGAAGCAGCGTCTAATAAACGGTGTGTTGGTAATATTAAATGTGCTTTTCTTGAAATGATTAATTTGCTTTTGATGTCTAAATTAAATTTTTCAAGACCTTCAATTTCTTTTTGAAAAACAACAGGATCAATTACTACTCCATTTCCAATGATGTTTACAGCAGTTTTATGAAAAATACCAGAAGGAATAGTTCTAAGAACATGTTTTATTCCGTCAAATTCCAAAGTGTGTCCTGCATTTGGACCTCCTTGAAAACGAGCAATAATATCATAATTTGAAGTTAGAACATCAACAATTTTTCCTTTTCCTTCATCTCCCCATTGTAATCCTAGTAATAAATCTACGGTCATTCTATCTGTTATTTTGTAGTTAGTGATATATTGAAGGGACAACTAGTAAGTTATCCGTACTATTTTTGTTTTTTTATTCCATATAAATATAAGGAATGGTTGGTAATCTCTATGTCGAATATTTCTTCGATTGTTTTTTTGATACTTTGAATTCTTGGATCACAAAACTCAATTACTTCGCCAGTATCCGTCATTATAATATGATCGTGCTGTTTGTCAAAATATGATTTTTCATAATGTGCTTGATTTTGTCCAAATTGGTGTTTACGCACTAAAGCACAATCCAATAGCAATTCAATCGTATTGTAAAGAGTTGCTCTACTCACACGATAGTTTTTATTTTTCATTTTGATATAAAGGTTCTCTACATCAAAATGTTCTTCGCTATCGTAAATTTCCTGAAGGATAGCATAACGTTCAGGAGTTTTGCGATGTCCTTTTTTTTCAAGATACATTGTAAAAACATTTTTTACAATTTCTTGGTTTTTGGTGTTATCTGTGGAAATGAGTGTCATATGCGGGCAAAGATAAATTTTTTAGTTTAAAGTATAAAGTTTAAGGTTTGTTTAGTTTCAAGTTTTTTAGTTTCGCCTTGAACAAATTGAGATTTGAAACTAAAAACCGGATTTTTTTCTATGTTTTATAAACCCTTGTTACTTTATCGATTCCGTCAATTTTTTTGATGTTGTTAATCATTTTTTTCAAAATAGTATTGTTTTGAACAATTACCGCAACTTGACCATGAAAAATTCCTGCATCGGTACTCAAAGAAATACTCTGAATATTAACATGCATATTGTTGGAAATTACCTTTGTTAGCTGGTTTGTGAGTCCTAAAACATCCATTCCGGTTATGTTTATGATGGCTTTGAATTCTTCTTGCGAAGAGTCAATCCATTTAGCTGTCATTATTCGGTAGGCATAGTTGGATTGCATCCCAATGGCGTTCGGGCAATCTTTTTTATGCACTTTTATTCCTTCGTTGATGGTTACAAATCCAAATACATCATCACCAGGTATTGGGTTGCAACAAGGCGATAATTTGTAATCCAGTTTGTCGTGTTCTTTACCAAAAACAAGCATGTCGTAACTGCTGCTAATGATTGGTTTATGGATGTCTTCGTCAGCGGTGCTTGGCGAACGTTTCATTTTATTTTTGAAAAAATTAATGAAAGTATTGCTTTTTTGGGCTGCGTAATCCTTGAGTTGTTGGTTTTCAATGGCACCAATTCCCACTCTATAAAATAAATCTAAACTGGTTTTTAGTTTGAAAAAGTTAACCAATTCGTTAACCACTGATTCGTTCAATGTTATTTTTAAATGCTTTAGTTTTCGAGTTAGGAGTTCTTTTCCTTCTTCGCCAATTTTCTTGGTGTTTTCGTTTAAAACATTTTTTATTTTCGTTTTGGCTCTGGATGTAGTTACGTAATCCAGCCAGTTGACAGTAGGTTTTTGATGTTGCGAAGTAATGACTTCAATTTGGTCACCACTTTTTAATTCGAAATTCAAAGGAACTAATTTTCCATTAACGCGTGTTCCTCTGGTTCTAATTCCTATTTCGGAATGAATGCTGAAAGCAAAATCAAGTGAAGTGGCGCCTTTTGGCAATGATTTTATTTCTCCTTTTGGGGTAAACACAAAGATTTCTTTAGAATATAAATTCATTTTGAAATCTTCCACAAAATCTACTGCATTCGTTTCTGAATTTTCCAGAGCTTCTTTTAGTAAATTAAGCCATACATCCAGACCGCTTTCTTCAGTAGCGCCATTTTTATATTTGTAGTGCGCTGCGTATCCTTTTTCGGCAATTTCATCCATGCGTTCACTTCGAACCTGAACTTCAACCCAGCGTCCTTTTGGTCCCATTACTGTAATATGTAATGCTTCGTAGCCAGTAGATTTTGGTGACGAAATCCAGTCGCGTAAACGACTTGGGCTTGGTCTGTAATGATCCGTTACGATAGAATAAATCTTCCAGGCGAGAAATTTTTCGTCGTGGGGATTTGATTTGTAAACGATTCGCAAGGCAAACTTATCATACACTTCATCGAAGCTTACGTTTTGCGCCTTCATTTTTCGACGAATAGAATAAATAGATTTTGGACGACCTTTTATAATGTACTCAATCCCTTCTTCATCTAAAGCGGTTTTTAGAACGGCAGTAATATCAGCGATGTAAGCATCTTGTTCTTCTTTGGTTTCTTTTATCTTACTTACAATGTCGTTGTAAACTGCAGGTTCAGTGTACTTTAATCCTAAATCTTCAAGCTTCGTTTTTATGTTGTATAACCCCAGTCGATGCGCTAATGGTGCGTATATGTATAAAGTCTCCGATGCAATTTTGGTTTGTTTGTCCTCCTGCATCGATTCCATAGTCTGCATATTGTGCAAACGATCGGCTAGTTTAATCAAAATCACTCGAACATCATCATTCAGTGTAAGAATCATTTTCCTGAAATTCTCGGCTTGTAATGATGCATTCAAATCCTTTTGAACCATGGATATTTTGGTTAATCCCTCAACGATTTGAGCCACTTTAGGATTAAACAAACGTTCGATATCTTGAATAGTAGTTGGTGTATCTTCAACCACATCATGCAATAATGCAGCAGCAATGGATGTAGCTCCCAAACCTATTTCGGAAGCAACAATTTTTGCCACAGCAATTGGGTGGAAGATATAGGCTTCACCTGATTTTCTGCGTTGCTCTTTATGAGCTTCTACGGAAACATCAAATGCTTTCCGGATTAATTTTTTGTCTTCAGGTGTTAAAGTTTGGTAACTTATGCGAAGCAATTCTTTATATTCTTGGGCAATTGCCTTGTTTTCTTTTTCTAAATCTATTTCTGTCATAACGGCATTGTTCATTTCCTAAAAATAAGAATAAGTTGGGAGATATGCAAATGTATATTTGAATTTAAGGCTAAAGAAACAAGGTTTCTCTCTAATTTATTCTTTTTAAATCTAAATCTTGAAAATCATAACTAAAATCAGTCAATTCAGAAATGGGCTTCATTTTTATCATAATTGCTTTTCCGGTTGTGTCGCATTCAAAAAACAAATGTGCATCTGCATGAAAATAGGTATTATCCCATTTTACTACATAATTTGTGTCTTTGTAGAAAAAAACTTCACCAGTAAGTTGTGGAGATCGTTTTGAAACAAAATACAATCTTCCTTTTCTTTCTGAAAGTACTACTTCACCTAGCCAATTGTCTTTGTATGTTCCAATGAAACTTTTGAAATCAATTTTGATTTTCTCTTTTTTATTTTTTGATACAGTAGCCCAAACATCATCGGTTACTTTATCAGCAGAGGTTTCATATTCTTTTAAACTAGTGCTGTATTTAGTCACATAATCTTCTGATTGTATTCCTAAAAAACTGTCTTTTATAGTGTTGGTAATCGCTGAAAATGCAGCTCCTGATTGTTGATTGGTTAGAACAATAATTCCAAGGTTTAATTCAGGTAAAAGTGTTACTTGGGTAACAATACCCTCTAATCCTCCAGTATGACTTACTTGTTTGTAGCCTTTTACATCACTCAAAAACCAGCCTAATCCGTATCCGCTAAAATGAGTATTGTATGGTGCTCTCGTAGTTACAGGAATTATAGTTTGCAATTGCCACATCTCATTGTGTTCTTTTTCTGAAAATAGTTGCTTATTAGCAGAGCCATATTTTCCACTGTTCATTTGCATGATTACCCATTTGCTCATGTCGTTAACGCTGGAATAAATACCGCCGGCTGCATCTAAAATTGGATCTTTATAGCGTTTTATCACATGCAGTTTCCCATCAAGAGGTACATGCGGTGCAATTACATTTGTCGTGTCTTTCAATCGAACAAAAGAAGCGGCACTATTATTCATTTCCAATGGTTTTATAATACGCTCTTCTATAAAATCGCACCAGCTTTTTCCACTTGCCGATTGTATTACTTCTCCGGCAACGATATAAAGTAAATTATCATAATCATATTTGGTTCTAAAAGCCGAAGTTGGTTTCAAATATTGTAAATTCTCAATAATATCTGTTGGTGTAAAGTTACCGCCTCCAGGCCACATCATTAAATCGCCTGCACCAAGCCCCAATCCGCTACGGTGTGTCAATAAATCTCGAATCGTAAATTCATTCGTTACGTACTCATTATACATCTTGAAATTAGGAAGGTATTTGATTACTTTATCATCCCATTTCACTTTTCCTTCATCTACTAATATTGCCAAAGCGGCACTCGTAAACGCTTTACTATTGGATGCAACTCCAAAAAGCGTATTTGCATCCACTTTTTCGTTTGTTAAAATTGATTTTACGCCATATCCTTTGGCATGAATGATTTTTCCGTCCTTTACAATGGCGACAGCAATTCCAGGTACATCAAATGTTTTTAAGGTGCGATTTACTAATTCATCGACTTGAGTGGAACTGATTTGCGCGAAAGAAAGTGTCGTAGTAATTAAAGTGATTACAAGTAAGAGTTTATTTTTCATAGTATTTATATTTTATTGTTTTAAAATATGCAATCAAAAATTGTTAATCTAAAACCCTCTCTGTCTTTTGGCTTCAAAAATCAAGATGGCTGCTGCAACCGAAACATTCATGGAGTCGATCTCGCCTTGCATTGGAATGATAATATTTTGGGTTGCTTCTTTTCGCCATTCCTCCGTCAATCCGGTGGCTTCTGTTCCTACAACCAGTGCTGTTGACGTAGTATAATCCTGTGTGTGATACGAAGTCGAGTTTTGTAAAGTCGCACAATAAAAATTGATTTTTCTTTCTTTCAAAAACGCAATAATTTCGGATGTTGTTCCGGTTGCAATTTGGTTGGTAAACAAACAACCCACGCTGGAACGCACAATATTTGGATTGTATAAATCGCTTTTTGGATTGGCAATTAGTACCGCATCAAGATTAGCAGCATCGGCAGTACGAAGCAAAGCTCCAATATTTCCTGGTTTTTCCGGCGCTTCGGCAATAAGAATCAATGGGTTTTCAGATAATTTCAAATCAGATAATTGCATCGATTTGGTTTTGGCTACAGCCAAAATGCCTTCAGTGGTATCTCTGTAAGCGAGTTTTTGATAGATTTCTTTATTGATTTCTATCAGTTCGGCATTTTTAGATAATTGACGGGCTTCGTTTTCCGAACAAATTTCAGGTAAAAATAACAGCGTTTCCATTTCGTAACCGCCCTTGATGGCAATAGAAATTTCGCGTTTTCCCTCAATTAAAAAGGTTCCGTATTGTTTGCGCGCTTTTGCTTTTTCCTGCAATTGCACTAAAGATTTTATGTATGGATTTTGTATCGAAGTGATTTGTTTCAAGAGGTACAACTATTTAATTTATAGAAAACAAAGATACATAGAGAAAATTCAGTTTTCTATATTTGGATTCGAATATTTATCTGCTGTAATACACGTTGATTAAATGTAGCCAATAGGAGTTGGTTACACGAGTATTTTCTTTAATTTTGCCTGAATTAGATTCAATTAAAAGCATTCTTTTTATCCATTTTTAAATCCAAAAAAACAGTATGTTCCATTTATTAGACATCATCGGTACGATGGCTTTTGCCATGTCTGGCGCTTTGACGGCAATGAATAAAAAAATGGATCCTTTTGGTGTATTTATTATTGCATTTGTAACTGCCGTGGGTGGCGGAACCTTGCGAGACATAATGATTGGCAGGACGCCAGTGGGATGGATGCTGGACTTAAAATACGTTTATGTAATAATCATCGGATTTATATTGGCCATTATTTTTAGAAAAAAATTCGACAGATTACGAACTTCTTTGTTTTTATTTGATACTATTGGGTTGGGTGTTTTTACTTTGATAGGTCTCGAAAAAGGAATAAATATTGGACTTCATCCAGTTATTTGTGTGGCTTTAGGAACCATGACAGCTTGTTTTGGAGGTGTTATTCGAGATATTTTGTGTACTGAAATCCCCGTTATTTTTCGAAGGGAAATTTATGCAACGATCTGTATTTTGGGTGGAATAGTTTTCTTTATTCTTCGGGAATTTAATTTAGAAAATGATGTTTTATACCTGACAACCTCTTTAGTTATCATTTCGGTTCGTTTGATGGCGGTGAAATTCAAATGGTATTTACCTACTTTAGAACATAAATAAAAAATGCTTAATTTCACGAAGTCTAAAATCAAATAGTGAAAAATTATTCCGTCAAACAATACCAGGAAAGCGATTATACAAATTGGAATGCCTTTATTGGTCAAGCCAAAAACGCTACCTTTTTATTTCACCGTGATTTTATGGAATACCACAAAGAGCGATTTGAGGATTTCTCCTTGATGGTTTTTGAGGATGAAAAACTGATAGCTGTTTTGCCGGCAAATAAAGCTGGAGCAAAAGTTTTTTCCCATCAAGGTTTGACGTACGGCGGATTGGTTTATTCTGCTAAAATAAATGGAGAAAAAGTAGAAATAATTTTAGATTCTCTTTTGTCTTTTTTTAAAGAAAATGAGATAGAATCTTTTTATTGTAAACCAATTCCATTTTTCTACTCTTCTGGCGGGAATCATGAAACCGACTTCTTTTTACTTAAAAGAGGCGCTTCTTTAGATAAAAAAGAAATGAATCTCGCAATAAATTTGGCAATGCCTTTGACGATTTCAAAAAGTAAATTAAAGCATTTCAGAAAAATTGAAGCGCTCGATTTAGAATTGGTGGAAGAACATCAATTTGAATCTTTTTGGGAATTGGTTTTAGTGCCAAGACTATTCGAGAAACATAATGCAAAACCGGTCCATACCCTTCAGGAAATCAAAAAGTTAAAGGAAATGTTCCCTAATAATATCAAACAGTTTTCAGTGTATTATGAGGGCGTTATTATTGCTGGTATTACGTTATTCGAGACAGAAACTGTAGTAAAATCGCAATATGGAGCTACCACCAAAAAAGGAGAGGAGCTGCGCGCATTGGATTTTTTATTCATTCGTTTGATACAAAAATATAAGAGCGAAGGAAAGCTTTTTTTTGATATGGGTATCGTTACTGATGACAATGAAAAAGGATATAATATAGGACTTTTGAAACAAAAAGAAGAATTAGGATGCTCTGTTTACAGTCAGGATTTTTATAAAATGAATCTCATATGATACCATTTCTTGATTTGAAAAAAATTAACGAACCGTATGAAACTGCATTTCAGGAAAAAATGAAAGTGGTTTTAGACAATGGCTGGTATATTTTAGGGAATGAAGTCAAGGAATTTGAAACCAGTTTTGCCAATTATTGCGGTACAAAGCATTGCATCGGTACGGGAAATGGTTTTGACGCCCTAGTTCTAATTTTTAAAGGGTATATTCAATTAAGGAAATTACAAAAAGGAGACGAAGTTATTGTTCCTGCAAATACCTATATTGCGAGTATTCTGGCTATTTTACAAGCAGATTTAATTCCTATTTTGGTTGAGCCAAAGTTGGAAACTTACAACATCAATCCCGATTTAATTTCAGATAAAATCACTTCAAAAACAAAAGCTATTTTAGTAGTTCATCTTTATGGACAATTGGCAGAAATGGATGCGATACATGAAATTGCTGTTGCCAATGATTTGTTGGTTATCGAAGATGCGGCTCAGGCTCATGGTGCAATCAGAAATCAGAAATCAAGAATCAGCAATCAAAAATCAAGCGTAGCGTATAGTTTTTATCCCGGGAAAAATCTGGGAACATTAGGAGATGCCGGTGCCGTTATCACAAATGATTCGGACTTAGCAGAAGTCATTCGATCACTTCGTAATTATGGTTCGGAAACAAAATATTATAATGATTATATAGGAGTAAATTCAAGATTAGATGAATTGCAAGCGGCTTTCCTTAACGTGAAATTACCCAATTTAGACACTGAAAATGAATGGCGAAGAACTATTGCCAGACGTTATTTGTCTGAAATTAAAAACGATAAAATAATAGTGCCAAATTGGGATTTATCAAATAACCATGTTTTTCATTTGTTTGTCATTCGAACACAAAACAGAATCGATTTACAAGACTATTTACACCAAAATGGTATTCAAACCGTAATACATTATCCAGTTCCGCCACACAAACAAAAAGCATTATCTAATTGGAATTATTTATCTTTTCCAATCACCGAAAAAATTCATAATGAAGTGTTGAGTTTGCCTATAAGCCCAGTTTTGACGATGGATGAAGTGAGTTATATTGTTTCAGTTTTAAATAAATATTAAGTAGTGTCTGCTAGTAAAACATCATACCATCAAATTTTAAAAACGACATCACTTTTTGGTGGCGTTCAATTTCTCACGATTATTATTGCCGTAATCCGAACCAAATTAATTGCTGTTTTCATAGGTCCTACAGGAATGGGGATTGTAGCTTTGTTGAATTCTGCCATTGGTATGATAGGTGGTTTTTCAGGTTTAGGGATAGAAACAAGTGCAGTTAAACATATTTCAGGAGATTATAAAAACGAGGATTTAAATACGGTTTCAGCCACTGTTTTGGTGGTTAAAAAGGTAGCTTTGATAACGGGAATTGTTGGGGCGTTGCTAACTATAGTTTTTTCAAATTGGTTAAGCATCATTACTTTTGGAAATTCAGACCAAATGTATTCGTTTGTTTTTCTTTCCATTACGTTATTGTTTAAGCAATTGACAGTAGGGGAATTAGTAGTTTTACAAGGATTAAGAAAAATGAGGTTTTTGGCGAAAGCGAATCTATATGGAAATGTATTCGGCTTGCTGTTTTCCATTCCGTTGTATTATTTTTATGGAATCGATGCCATTGTCCCGACCATAATTATTGCCTCTTTATCCGCTTTGTTATTTTCTTTTTATTTTTCGAAAAAAGTAAAAATTGAAAGAAAGGGCATAACAAAGGATCAATTAATGACGGAGGGCAAGAGTATTGTCAGGCTTGGAGTCATGCTGACATTAAGTGGTTTGTTGACTTTATTGACAACCTATTTAATCCAAATTTATGTTGGAAAGCAAGGAGGTTTAGAACAAGTCGGGTTTTATAATGCGGGTTTTACCTTGTTGAATTCTTATGTTGGGGTGATTTTCACGGCAATGAGTACCGATTATTTTCCAAGATTGGCTTCAATTAGTAATGAGAATGAAAAAGTCAGAACAAGTGTAGTTCAACAATCGTTCATTTCGATATTGATTATAACGCCTATAATAATTTTGTTTTTAACGTTGATTCCGCTTATCGTTAAAATTGTATTTACGTCAGAATTTAGTACTATTATTCCAATGGTTTGTTTTGGAATATTGGCAATGTTATTCAGAGCGGTTTCTTGGTCGATGGGCTATATTTTGATTGCCAAAGGAGATTCGAAAATGTTTCTGAAAACTGCTGTTGTTTTCAATAGTGTGTCTTTATTTTTAAATGTTTTAGGTTATTATTTTTGTGGACTGGAAGGGCTTGGATTTAGTTTTTGTATCTATTATTTGATTCATTTTTTTGGTCTAAAAATAATTGCAAAGAAAAGATATGGATTTTATTTTGACAACGATTTCTATCAAATTTATTTAATTTGTATATTGATGTGCCTTGTTACTTTTTTATTTAGATATATTTCGAATCCGATTTTGAAATACAGCTCAATGTCAGTAATGGTTGTTCTTTCATTGGTTTTTGTTTTATATCAAATGAATAAAAAGGTGGAGCTAAAAGGGTTGTTTAATGCTATAATTAAGAGAAAGAATGATTGAGATTTTAAAAAATAATTATAGAAAAGCAAAGTTAAGGTATCAAAAACTTAAATTTTATTATTCCATAAATTGGACAAAAACGCTATACTTTAATTTCAAAAAATTTCCTTTTAATACAGCTAAAAAGCTTCCGGTTTTTTTCTATGGAAGCGTAAAGTTTACTAGTATAATTGGAAAAATTGAAATAGAAGGCAATATTAAAAAAGGAATGATTGGGTTTGGTCAGGCTTATGAAATGAACACACGTCATAAAGGAATTGCTGAAATTATTATAGCTGGAAAAATAGTATTCAAAGGACATGTTCAATTTGGTAAGGATTACTTTGTTTTTGTTAGTGAAAATGGAGTTTGCGAAATGGGACATATGTCTTCACTAGCTTCAAATGGTAAATTGATTTGTGTTGAAAAAATTGTATTGGCGGATTACGCAAGATTTGGATCAGAATCTCAAATTATTGATACCAATTTTCATCAAATGTTTGATACAGAGACGAGAGAAAAATTCAAAATAACAGCTCCGATTTTCATAGGAAGTCATAATTATATTGGAAATAGAGTTTCGATTATGCAAAATACAATCACTCCAAATTATTGTACAATTGCCTCAAATAGTTTGTGCAATAAAGATTATACTTCCCTTGGGGAAAATGTTTTAATTGGAGGTATTCCAGCAAAATTAATTAGAACAAATATTTCCAGAGATTGGGAAGGGGAAAATGAGAATTTAGAACAATTGTTGACTGTTTAATAAGTCTTGAAATTCTTTCTCCAAGACAATACAATCCGTAAGCTAAGATTTTTAAATAATAAACTATAATTTTTATTTTTCCAGCAATGTATAATTTCATAATGCACTCTTTTTTGTAGTGCTAAATCCTCTGTTTTATTTCTATTCATTTGGACTACTTTCTTCAAAATCAAATGAGTTGAGTGATTTATTTTTTTTGCTCTGGCGTTATTTTTTTTGAAAAAATAAGTTTCCAAAGAATCTGTGACCACTCTTTTTTGAATAAGAATTTCGTCAATAAAATCAATTTCATGATCTCTTGAAGCTCGAATCCAAAAATCATAATCTTCATATTCGAGTCTTTCATCATATCCATTCAAAGTATCATAAACGTCTCTTTTTATCATGCCTGAAACGGAACAAAATGTCTTTCCAGATGTTATTATTGTGGCATAAATCGCACCAGTTGGTCTTTTAGTAATTACTTTTTTTGAAGCATTAACCTCAAAGAAATAGGATTTAAATTTGCCGTTTTCCGCTATTAATTCTGCATTTCCATAGACAATGGCAAGATTTTTATAAGGACTATTTTGAAAAGTTGCTACTTGCAATGCAATGCAATCAGGAAGCAAAATGTCATCAGTTGCTAAATCAATAATAAATTCTCCTTTGGCAGTTTTTAGGGCATTGTTGAACGATTTTGTTATTCCTAAATTTTGTGTATTTCTTATAAATATAATTTCAGGGTGCTTTGCTACAAAATCAATAATTACTGATACTGAATTATCATTGCTACAGTCATCAACAATAATGATTTCAATAGTTGTATAAATTTGATTCAAAACGGAGTTCAAAGAATCAACAACAAATTTTTCATGATTATAGCAATGGCAAATGATACTCACTAGTGGATTATGGGAATTCAAATCAGTTTTGTTTATTATATTTGAACAAAAATAGTGATTTAAATGAACGAAACTCCCCGAAAATATAAAATAGCCTTAATAGGATATATGTTAAGTAATGGAGGGGCCGAAAGAGTACTATCAACGTTATCGCAGTATTTGCATAAAAATAATTTTGAGGTGCATAACATAATAATGATCGATCAAGTAACTTACAATCATGGTGGTGAGTTGCTTAATTTAGGTAGACTCAGAAGTAAATCGAATGGATTATTTAATAAAATAAATCGGTTTATTACATTTAAAAAATATGTAGATCAACAAAATTTTGATTTGTTAATTGATTTTAGATTTAGGGTTGTTTATTTTCAAGAGTTTTTCATTTATAAATTCATTTATACATTACCAAAAATACAAACCGTTCACAGCGGAAGATATGAGAGCTATCTATTCAAATATAAAGTACTCTCAAACTATATTTTTAGGAATTTTAATAAAATAATTACCGTTTCTAAAGCACAACAAAAATTAATTGAAAATGAACTAAATTTTTCTAATTTAGAAACAATTCATAATCCAATAGACATTGATGAAATAAAATCAATATGTAATTCTCAGAAATCAGATGAATTTGATTTTGAATATATAGTTGCTGTTGGTCGATTAGCAGTAACGAAACAGTTTTGTAAACTTATAGAAGCTTATTTATTGTCTGATTTATCATCCTCAAATATTCATTTGGTAATTGTTGGAGCAGGTCCAGAGTTAGAAAATTTAGAAAAATTAATACTAAAAACATCTTCTTCAAAATACATTCACTTAGCAGGTCAAATTGACCATCCATATGTAATAATTAAACAGGCAAAGTTCTTGGTTCAATCTAGTCTAGTCGAAGGATTACCCATGGTTCTTATTGAATCTTTGTGTTGCGAAACACCAGTAATAGCTTTTGACTGTTTTTCAGGACCTAATGAAATTATCGTTGATGGACAAAACGGAATTTTGGTCGAAAATCAAAATTTCAAGCTGTTAATTGCTGCAATAAATAAAATGGCTTTTGATGAAGAATTTTATTATCATTGTAAATCTAACAGCTTTAATAGTATCAAAAAATTTGATATTAAAATTATAGGACTTCAATGGCAAAAATTGATTCTAGAAATAATAAAAAATGAAAACAACTCTTAACGCCATACAATTATTAAAAATCCCTGTTGTGGAAGATACACGTGGGAATCTGGCATTTATTCAAGAGGATGTTTTGCCATTTGAATTCAAACGTGTGTATTATCTTTTTGATGTGCCGAGTAATGCATACAGAGGTGGGCATTCGCACATTGCGCAGCAAGAAACGCTGATTGCTTTGAGCGGAAGTTTTGAGGTTGTTCTTCAGGATGGATTAGAAAAAAAATCATTTATATTGAACAAGCCAAATGTTGGATTGCTAATACCAACAGGCATTTGGAGAGAATTGCAAAATTTTTCTTCTGGAGCCGTTTGTTTGGTTTTGGCATCTGGTGTTTTCAAAGAAGAAGATTATATTAGGGATTTTGATGAATTTTTGGAATCCAAAAAATGAAGCTTCTTTATATAGTTCCCAACATAAATAACGAAGGCGGTGTAGCCAGAGTCCTTTCGATAAAAGCTAATTATCTGGTTGAAAAATTGGGATATGAAGTTCATATTCTGACTCAAAACGAGGGTTTTTATCCTTTGTTTTATTCTTTTAATTCCAATATTGTTTTTCACGATTTACCATTGAAAGGTAACTTTTTTCAGTTTTTTAATTTTTTTGCGAAAGGGTTAAAAAGTAAAATTAAAGCAATTCAACCCGATATTGTTGTTGTTTGTGATAATGGTTTAAAGGCATATTCAATTCCTTTTATTTTAAAAAATAAAGTTCCTCTTATTCTAGAAATGCACAGTTCCAAGTTTGTTGAAGAAAGAGAACTAAGGGATGATTTCTTGACCAAAGTTGTGTCTAATGGTATTCATGCTTTAAAAAAAATCGGGATAAAGAAATACGATCGATTTGTTGTTGTAACGAGCGAAAGCATTGCAGAATGGAATATAGATAATACAATTGTTATTCCAAATCCCTTGTGGTTTACTTCAGAAAAATCGAGTACTTTAGAAAGTAAAAAAGTCATAGCTGTTGGCCGTCATACGTATGAAAAAGGATTTGACAGAATGTTGCAAATTTGGAAAAAAGTTGTTGTAAAACACCCGGATTGGACTTTGGAAATTTACGGCAAATCAGCTAAAAATATCGATTTAAAATTGTTGGCTGAAAACCTAAATATTTCAGACAATGTTGTTTTTTATGAACCGGTTCAGGATATAGATAAAAAATATTTAGAAGCCTCATTTTATCTGATGACGTCTCGATTTGAAGGTTTTGGGATGGTTTTAATTGAGGCGATGGCTTCCGGATTGCCTTGTGTTGCTTATGATTGTCCGTGTGGGCCAAGAGGAATTTTGTCTCATGGTGAAGACGGTTTTTTGATTGAAAACGGCAACGAATCAGATTATGTAGAGGCTGTAGTAACTTTAATCGAAAATGCGACATTAAGAAAAGAAATGGGGAAAAAGGCAAAGTTATCCAGCGAAAAATACAATATAGATGCTATTATGCAAACTTGGAATCAATTATTTATTGGACTCAAAAAGGATTAATTTTTATCATTTATCGAACATAAATAGCCAACTCGAAACCAATTAAAAAGAAATAAATTAGGATTGTTTCCGGTCAAATTCTGCAATAGATGTTTCTCTAAAAAGGTATGCATTTTTGAAATGATAAAATTGGATTTTGTTCTTTTTAAAAAATGATACAATTGAATCAGTCTTACAAATTCAATATCAATTTTTTCTTCTTCGTACAGTGAAATCAAATTTTCTAAAGACTCTTTGGTCTTGTTCAAATAAACCAAATTGGTATCAATATCTCCGTGTTCAATAGGATTTTCAATGTGATTTACTTTAGATTTTAATAAACTCAATTGATACGAAAGTTGGGTGTCATCATGACCATATTTCTTTCTGTTTTTGTCAAATTTTACTTTGTTGAAACAGTCTTTTTTGATTATGGTATTATTAAAAAGTAACGATTGATACGGTTTTTTCATTCGGTTTATTGCAGACTTATCCTCAATAAACCTTCCGTATTTCCAACGTAGTTTTTGGTTGTTAGAAGGACATTTTTCAGGATGTAACCTACCGCCATAAACAACATCAAAATCATTAAGGTTGTCAATGTATTTTTTTATGTATTGGTCATGAATAATGATTGAGTCGCCGTCAATGAAAAGCAAATAATCAAATTTTGCTTGTTCGGCAAGGGAATTTCTGTTTTCACGATGTGCCAGATTTTCTTTTAAGGAGACAAAACTGCAATTTGATAATGCATTCACATTTTCATTGAGTACATTCAAACCTGATTTTGAAGCATCGTCTTGGCATAGAATTTCAAAATCTATTCCGCAATCCATACATTGTTTGTGCAACTCTAAAACAAGAGGATAAACATTGTAATTGTATATTGGAACAAGAATGGAAAGCATTATGCCGTTCTCTGAACCACTTCAAAGATTTTTGCATCTTCACATTTCAATGTTTTAGATGGGAATTTCATCAATAATGCATAATCGTGTGTGGCCATAATGATGGTTTTTCCGTTAGCATTGATGCTTTTTAATACTTCTAAAACTTCGGCACTGGTTTGTGGGTCAAGGTTTCCTGTTGGTTCATCAGCAAGGATTAATTCAGGGTCGTTCAGTAAAGCTCTGGCAATGGCAACACGTTGTTGTTCTCCTCCAGAAAGTTGATGCGGCATTTTATTGCCAAATTCTCTCATCCCTACTTTATTTAAAACCTCGTCAATCTTGTTTTGCATTTCTACGTTGTCAATCCAGCCGGTAGCTTTTAGGACAAATAACATATTGTCTTTTACAGTTCTGTCCGGTAATAATTTGAAATCTTGAAAAACGATTCCAATCTTTCTTCTCAAAAACGGAATGTCATCTTCTTTTAATGTGGCTAAATCAAAATCTACAATATTTCCTTCTCCTTCTGTTAAAGGTAAATCAGCATATAAAGTTTTCATTAAACTACTTTTTCCAGAGCCTGTTTTTCCAATAATATAAAGGAATTCACCATGTTTTACCTCCAAGTTTACTTGGGATAAAATAGATTTACCTTCTTGGTAAATATTTACATTTTTTAGAGACAGTACGGATTGTGACATAGTTTGCATTTGTTTATTGGGTAAAAGTAATAAGATAACGGTTCTATTCAAAATAAATTCTATTCAATTAGATAGAATTCTGATAATTATAAATAATAAGTCAAAGTGGCGGAGTTTAAAGGGATGAATAAAGTTAAATTCTTCAGTGTTAAAAAAAATGTTCATAATAAAAGCCGATAACGATTCGTTATAGACTTCAGAATATGATACATTTGAATTATTAAAATAAAATCACAATGCGTAAAATTTCTTGGCTCTTCTTTATTCCAATTTTCATTATAACTGCCTCTGTTTCGGCACAAAAATCAACAATTTACACTCACGATTCAAAAGATTTCAATAAAGCGGTTTCTTTATTTAAAGATGCGCAATATGCATCGGCGCAACTAATTTTTAATAAAGTAAAGGAAACAGCGACTACTGAAGAACTAAAATCAGATTGTGCCTATTATGCCGCTAATTGCGCCATTCGAACCAATCAATCCAATGCGGATGAATTGATGGAGCAATTTGTTTCGGATTATCCTACAAGCGTAAAACAAAATCAGGCGTACATTGAAGTGGCACATTATCATTTTAACCAAGGGAATTATCCGCAAGCGTTACAATGGTTTGATAAAGTAGACGAAAGCAGTTTAAGCAGAAACGACCAAGATAAATTCAATTTTCAGAAAGGGTATAGTTTTTTTAATGCCAAAAAGAAAAAAGAAGCTACAGTGTATTTGAATAAAGTCGTAAACTCTGCTGAATATGGTTCTCAAGCCAAATATTATTTGGGATTTATGGCGTATGAAGGTGATGATTACAAGCAGGCAACAAAGTATTTTGATGAAGTTTCAGGTGAAGAAAAGTACAAAGAAAAGCTTTCGTATTATCAGGCTGATATGAATTTTAAGTTGGGGAATTTCCAAAAAGCAATTGATTTAGGACAGAAAGCAATGGCTAAATCAACTCCTTTGGAAAAATCAGAACTGAGTAAAATCATTGGCGAAAGCTACTTCAATTTGAAACAATATGATAAAGCTATTCCATATTTAGTAGATTATAAAGGAAAAAAAGGAAAATGGAATAATACGGATTTCTATCAATTGGGATATGCGTATTACAAACAAAAAGACTACGAAAACGCGATTTCTCAGTTCAATAAAATCATTGGAGGGAAAGATTTTGTAGCGCAAAATGCCTATTATCATTTGGGAGAAAGTTACCTGAATACCGATAAAAAACAGCAGGCTTTGAATGCTTTCAAAAACGCTTCTGAAATGGATTTTGATTTGGCAATTCAAGAAGATGCGAGCTTGAATTATGCAAAATTAAGTTATGAATTAGGGAATTCGTATCAAAGTGTACCAGCGGTTTTGCAAGCTTTTTTGAAAAAATATCCAGATAGTGCAAGCCGTTCAGAGGTGGAGAAATTATTGATAGATTCTTATATTTCGTCTAAAAACTACAAAGAAGCCTTAGTTTTATTGGAAAAAAATAAATCACCAGAAAACAAATTAGCGTACCAAAAAGTACTTTTTTACAGAGGTTTAGAATTATACACCGATGGGAATTATCCGGAAGCCTTGAAGATGTTCACAAAATCTGTGAGCGAACAAAAAGATGCCGTTTTTACTGCTCGTGCTACTTTCTGGCAAGGTGAAACAGAATATGTTTTGAATGATTTCAAAGACGCGTTATTAAGTTTCAAGCAATTCATTGGTGCAAACCAAGCGGCTACAACACCAGAATTTAAAAACAGCAATTACAATATTGCATACACGTATTTTAAATTGAAAGAATACGATCAAGCGGGTAATTATTTCCAAAATCAAATAGAAAAAGCACCTTCGGATAAAGTACGTTTGAATGATTCGTATTTGCGTTTGGCGGATTGCCGTTTTGTAACTTCAAAATACGGTCCGGCTATGGATGCGTACAGTAAAGTAATAGAATCTAAAAGTGTAGATGCAGATTATGCGTATTTTCAAAAAGCGATTTGCTATGGATTTATAGCAAAAAATGACAAGAAAATAGATGAGCTAAATGCTTTTTTACAATTGTATCCAAAATCAGAATACAGAGACGATGCACTTTTTGAATTGGCCAATACGTACGTTGCCGAAAATCAAAATGATCTTGCCGTTAAAACGTATGACCGTTTAAATACGGAATTTAAAAAAGGTTCTTTCACTTCCAGATCTATTTTGCGTCAGGGATTAGTGTATTATAATACGGATAAAGACGAGCAGGCATTGTTGAAATTTAAGAAAGTAGCTGCTGATTTTCCTAGAACTCCAGAGGCTTTAGAAGCTGTAGCCACCGCTAGATTGATTTATGTGGACAATGGCAGAGTTGATGAATATGCAACTTGGGTTCGTACGTTGGATTTTGTTGCTGTAACAGATGCAGAGCTTGATAATGACACGTATGAAGCTGCTGAAAAACAATTTCAACAAAATAATGTTAAACAGGCAATAGCAGGATTTAGTGGTTATATAAACCAATTTCCTCGTGGGATTCATGCTTTAAAAGCTAATTATTATCTTGCTCAATTGTATTATTCTGAAGGTTCGGAGAGTAAATCTATTGCTAATTATGAATATGTAATTGCGCAATCCAGAAGTGAATTTACAGAACAATCGTTATCAAGATTAGCTCAAATTTTCCTTAAAAATAAAGAGTATGAGAAAGCAATTCCGGTTTTATCCCGTTTAGAAAACGAAGCGGATATTTCTCAGAATAAAACTTTTGCACAATCTAATTTGATGAAATCGTATTATGACAAAAAGGATTATCCAAATTCAGTTATTTACGCGGAGAAAGTATTGATGAATCCTAAAACGGATGATAATGTAAAAAGTGATGCGCAAATTATCATAGCGCGTGCGGCAATTGAAACAGGTGATGAAGCGAAAGCGAAAGTTGCCTACGCAAAATTAATGACGATTGCCAAAGGAGAATTAGCTGCCGAAGCCTTGTATTATGATGCTTATTTTAAAAATAAAGACGAAAAGTTTGAAGCTTCTAATACTGCCGTTCAAAAATTAGCGAAGAATTATTCCAGCTATAAATATTTTGGTGCGAAAGGATTAGTATTAATGGCGAAAAACTTTTACGGACTGAAAGACAGTTATCAGGCAACCTACATTTTAGAAAATGTAATCCAAAATTTTACTGATTTTACGGATGTAGTTTCAGATGCACAAAGAGAATTGGATACTATAAAAGCTGAGGAATCTAAAACAAATTCATCGATAACTAAATAAAGAAGGCTGTGATTGTATGTTGGAAAACAACAAAAATCGGCATGAAATTTTTAGAATAATCGAAAGTCAAAAAACAAATAGAATGAATTTACCTTTTTACATCGTTGATGTTTTTACAAAGCAAAAATATGCAGGCAATCAATTGGCTGTTTTTTTAGAGGCTGAAGCCTCTAGTGACGAACAGATGCAAAAAATTGCCCGTGAAATCAACTTTGCGGAAAGCACTTTTATAACAAAGCTTGACCCTGAAAATAAAGCAGCAACAATTAGAATTTTTACTCCAGAGCACGAAATGAAGTTTGCTGGACATCCAATAATAGGAACATCGTGGGTTTTGATGAATACCATATTTGAAGGCCAACCAGAAAAGATTACGTTATCGGTTCCAATTGGTGAAATTCCAGTGCATCAATCGGGAGATTTGGTTTGGTTGGAGGCGGCTCAACCTCAGTTTTTAGATACTTTTTCAGCAGAAGGTTTTTTATCCTTCAGCAATTTAAGCAGTGCTGATTTTGATGATAAATTTTCCATTCAGGAAGTAAGTACCGGAAGTGCCTTTGTTATTGTCCCTCTGAAAAATAAAAAAGCATTGGAGAATTTAATTCTTGACAAGGATAAAATGAACGAATGGTTGCATACACACTGTAAAACCAATCATAGAGCGTTATATTTTTATTGTTTAGAAGATGCAAAACTCATTAGCAGAATGCTATGTGTTGAAAACAATCAACTTATTGAAGATGCTGCAACGGGAAGTGCCAGCACTTGTTTACAGGCTTTTCTTTTGAAATATTATTCACCAGAAATTAAAATAGTCAATCATCAGGGAGATTTTATAAACAGAGCTTCCCAGATTTATTTTGATGGAAAATTAAGTGAAAATCATTTTGATATAAAAATAGGCGGAGAAACGCAATTCATTGCAAAAGGCGAATGGGAAGTTTAAAGATTAAGATTATTAGCGTTAGAAATAAGAAGTAAAAAAAATAAAACATGACATTTAAACAATTAAACATAAAATCATTCACAAATAAGGCAGCAACTTTTTCGGCTCCCTTTCCTTCGGGGAGAATTGGGTTGGGGATTTTATTCTTCTTCGTATTCCAATTTTCGTTTGCACAAAAGAAAGAGCAAATAGGAACAGAGACCGTAAATGTTGTAAAACCGTATACGCCAAAAATTTCGGACGCTTTCAAAGTAAAAGAAATTCCTGAACTGGATGAAGACGCAAATGCCAAAAAAGAAAAGATAAAATACACGATTTTCTCTTTTCCGGTAGCTTCAACTTTTACACCATCCAAAGGGAAAGCAGAAGGGGTAGAGAAAGAAAAGCAAGCCCATTTGTTTAAAAATTACGCCACTTTTGGAGTGGGGAATTACGGAACCTTTATTGGGGAATTATTCGTGAATCATGATCTTAATGACACAGATTATGTTGGTGGAATGTTTCGTCATCATTCGTCTGAAGGCGGAATCCAAAATATAGCATTAGAGGATGGTTTTTACGATACATCGTTGGACTTGATGTATGGTTCCAATCAAAAAGACGTGTCATGGAATTTGGATTTGGGTTATCAAAACCAAATTTATAATTGGTACGGATTACCTGCAAATTTTGGCAGCACTTTGACTCCTCAAGACAGAATGGTTTTGATTAACGGAATTAATCCTCAGCAAACTTACGGTACGATATCGTTAGGCGGAAATGTAGCATTTAACGAAAGTATTTTGAACAAAGCAAGTCTGAAATACAATCATTTTTCGGATGCTTCTGGATCTTCTGAAAATCGTTTTTATGCAAAACCAACAGTAGAATTTGATGTAATGGAAAGCGCTGTAAAAACAAATATAATTGTAGATTATGTTAGCGGTAGTTTCAAGAAAAATTATTTAAATACCAATACAGAGCGAGTAAAATATGGTTTTACAAATTTTGGAATTGTTCCCAGTTTTGTAATGCAGGAAGATGATTGGACGCTGAATATTGGAGTTGGTTTGTTTTATAGTATGGATAATGAAAACAGCAACAATACCTTTTTAGTGTATCCACAATTCAATGCTTCTTACAAAGTTGTTGGTGATTTGATGATTTTCTATGCAGGAGCCGAAGGGGATTTAGAGCAAAACTCCTATATGGATTTTGTCAATGAAAATCCGTTTTTATCACCAACATTGAATATTGTGCCAACAGATAAGCAGTATGATATTTTTGCCGGATTAAAAGGAAAATTAACCAATACAGTAAGTTATAATATAAAAGCTTCGTATGCAAACGAAAGGAATAAAGCTTTATTTAGAAGCAATGATTATACTGAAAATGCGGGTAACGAGGATTATGCTTTTGGAAATTCCTTTCAAGTGGTGTATGACGATATGAAAACATTGCGTTTTTATGGAGAATTAAAAGCTGATTTTTCTTCAGCTGTATCTTTTGGAATCAACGGAACTTTCAGTAGTTACACCAATGATTTTCAGCAAGAAGCTTGGAATATGCCAACAATAAAAATAAATTCAAATCTTGATTTCAATATAACTGAGAAATGGTTCGCTGGTGCAAATGTGTTTTATGTAGGCGAGCGTAAAGATATCCAGATAAATACTGATTTTTCAGCGAATGCCGCTCCTGTAACTTTAAAATCTTATTTTGATGTAAATGCAAATGTAGGATTCAAATACAGCGATCGATTGACTGCTTTTGCAAGAGCCAATAATATCACTAATAATGCCTACCAAAAATGGCAGAATTATCCGGTTCAAGGTTTTCAGGTAATTTTAGGAGTGAACTATAAATTTGATTTTTAATTTGTTACTTAACCACAAAGTTTACAAAGAAGATACAAAGACTACAGAAAGTTTAATCATAAAGAAGTCAGCCTTTTGTCTTCTTTATGATTAAACTTTTTCTAAATACAGAAACTATAATAAAAAAACTTCGTGAACATTGTGCTTTCTTTGTGAACATTGTGGTTAAACTTTAAATTATGACTTTCAAGCAAAAAATACATACGCATTATCTACAATTAGTTCAGGATCGAATCGATGTTTTCAAAGACATGATTGTAGCGCTTACCGAAGATTCTAAGAACGATGCCAAAGGTTCTGCCGGAGACAAACACGAAACCGCTTTGTCAATGATGCATATTGAGCAGGAAAAACTCAATCGTAAATTGAGAGAAGTACTGGATCAAAAAACAGTTTTAGATAAAATTGATGCCACTACAATTGCCGAAACCATCATTGTAGGGAGCTTGGTAAAAGCGAACGGAATCTATTTATACCTGAGTGTGGCGCTTCCTAAAATCAATGTCGAAGGGATCAATATTATCGCATTGTCACCACAATCGCCTTTGGGAAATAAACTCATGGGAAATCAAAAAGGGTTTACTTTTGAGATTAATGGTACGAAGTATTTAGTGGAGAATATTGAATAAAATCCGTTATAATCCGTCCCGAAACTCCGGGAGTTGCATCTGTCTTATCCGCGTCCCATTTTACAATCCACAACTTCAATTCTGTTTTTATTCTTTTTTAATTACATTTTAAATACAAATAATCATTTTTAGTTGTTGTTTGTAATTAAAAATGGCATTTGTGTTTTTCAATTAGAACTATAACTCCATCTTTGCCCTATCAAAATAAACAAAAACATTAAAAATATATAGTTATGTGCGGAATAGTATGTGCCTTTGATTTAAAACAAAAAGCGGAAGTTTTAAGACCGCAAGTATTAGAAATGTCTAAAATTATCCGTCATCGTGGACCGGACTGGAGTGGAATTTTTAGTAATGAAAAAGCTATTTTGTCTCACGAGCGTTTGGCAATTGTTGATCCTGCGTCAGGGAAACAACCTTTATTTAGTGAAGACAAACAACTTGTTTTAGCTGCAAATGGTGAAATCTATAACCACAGAGAATTGCGTAAACAATTTGAAGGGAAATACAACTTTCAAACTGAAAGTGACTGTGAAGTTATTTTAGCACTTTACAAAGAAAAAGGACCTCATTTTATTGATGAAATGAACGGAATTTTTGGATTTGCCATTTATGATGTAGAAAAAGATGAGTATTTTGTTGCTCGTGATCACATGGGAATTATTCCATTATACATAGGTTGGGATGAACACGGAACTTTTTATGTGGCTTCAGAATTGAAAGCATTAGAAGGATATTGTACTAAAATTCAATTGTTTCCTCCGGGACATTATATGTCAAGTAAAGACGGAGAATTTGTACAATGGTATAAAAGAGAATGGACAGATTACGATGCCGTAAAAGACAACGTAACCAGCATTGACGAAATTAAAGTTGCTTTAGAAGCCGCAGTTCACAGACAATTGATGAGCGATGTGCCTTATGGAGTATTGCTTTCGGGAGGGTTAGATTCTTCTATAACTTCGGCTGTAGCCAAAAAATATGCGCAAAAACGTATCGAATCTGGTGATGTTGCCGATGCTTGGTATCCACAATTGCACTCTTTCTCGGTAGGATTAGAAGGTTCTCCAGATTTAGCGGCAGCACAAGTAGTGGCAGATCATATTGGGACTATTCATCACGAAATAAAATTCACTATTCAGGAAGGTTTAGATGCAGTTAAAGATGTGATTTACAATTTAGAAACGTATGATGTGACTACTATTAGAGCATCAACACCTATGTGGTTAATGGCGCGAGTTATTAAATCTATGGGAATCAAAATGGTATTATCGGGTGAAGGAGCAGATGAACTTTTTGGAGGATACTTGTATTTCCACAAAGCGCCAAACGCAAGAGAATTCCACGAAGAAAACGTACGTAAATTAGGTAAATTACACATGTATGACTGTTTGCGTGCCAACAAAAGTTTAGCAGCATGGGGAATTGAAGGGCGTGTGCCGTTTTTAGATAAAGAATTTATGGATGTGGCGATGAGAGTTAATCCACAAGATAAAATGATCAACAAGGAACATCCTATGGAAAAATGGGTAGTTCGTAAAGCTTTTGAAGAAATGCTTCCGCCAAGTGTTGCTTGGAGACAAAAAGAACAGTTTAGTGATGGTGTAGGATACGGTTGGATTGATACTTTGAAAGAGGTTGTAGCTGTTGAAATTTCGGATGAACAATTAGCAAATGCTAAATACAAGTTCCCTCTACAAACGCCAACTTCAAAAGAGGAATATTATTATCGTTCTATTTTCCATGAGCATTTTCCAAGTGATGCCGCAGCTTTGTGTGTTCCGCAAGAAGCAAGTGTGGCGTGTAGTACAAAAATTGCATTGGAATGGGATGAAGCATTCAAGAACATGAATGATCCTTCAGGAAGAGCAGTAGCTAGTGTGCATGATGATGCATATGCAAAAGCATAAACAGTATTAAAATAAGATTTTATAAATAGATAGAACGCTCTCCATTTCGAGAGCGTTTTTTTATGGGAACTATTTTTATGGAGAAGTTTACAATTTGAAAAAAATATAATTACGGCATTGTCTAAAATAATTAGGTGGAGTTTTTTTATATTAGCATAACTAAAATGTTTATTATGAGATTTATTACATCATTCCTTGCTTTATTTTTATTGATTTCCTGTGATCAAAAGGATAAGATTTCCGTTGATACCATTATTACAGATGCAACTATTTACTCGGTCAATAATTCTTTTGCGGAGGCTTCGGCTATGGCAATTGATAAGGGAAAAATTGTAGCTATTGGCACAAATCGTGAAATTGCAAAACAATATGAATCCAAGAATACGATAGAAGCCGAAGGGAAATTTATTTATCCAGGCTTGATTGATGCGCATTGTCATTTTTACAGCTATGGATTAAGTTTACAGGAAGCTGATTTGCGCGGTACCAAAAGTATGGACGAAATAATTACTCGTTTAAAGGCTTTTCAAAAAGATAAAAATCCAACGTTTATTGTAGGTAACGGTTGGGACCAAAACGATTGGAAAGTAAAAAAGTATCCTACAAAAGCAGAATTAGATGCTGTCTTTCCTGATATTCCTGTAGTATTGAATAGAGTTGACGGGCATGCAATTATTGTGAATAGTAAGGCATTGAAATTGGCCGGAATTACAAAAAATACGAAAGCTGTTGGCGGTCAAATTGAGATTGCAAACGGAGAACCAACAGGAATTTTAGTTGATAATCCGATGGAATTGGTTTTTAAAATAATTCCGAAACCAACTCGTAAAATACAAATAGCTGCTTTATTGGATGCTGAAAAAGTGATGTTTGATTACGGATTGACAACAATAAATGATGCAGGATTAGATCCGGATATTATTCATTTGATGGATAGTTTGCAAAAAGCAAAAGTGATGAGGCTTAATGTGTACGCAATGGTTACAGCAAATCAAAAAAATATCGACTTGTATCTAAAAAAAGGAATTTATAAAACCGATAATCTAAATGTCCGTTCCTTTAAGATGTATGGCGATGGCGCTTTGGGTTCTCGTGGCGCTTGCATGCACAAACCGTATTCTGACAAGCCAGACCAATATGGCGCTTTGTTGGCACCGGTTACAGAATTAAAAGAAGTGGCAAGGCAAATTGCGGCTTCGGATTTTCAACTCAATACGCATGCCATTGGAGACTCCGCAAATACGGTGATTTTAAAAATATACAGACAAGTTTTAGAAGGTACTAAAGACCGAAGATGGAAAATTGAGCATGCCCAAGTTTTACGTGAAGCTGATTTTGACTATTTTAAATTCGGGATTATCCCTTCGGTTCAACCTACGCATGCGACATCCGATATGTATTGGGCTGGTGATAGATTGGGGAAAGAAAGACTAAAAAATGCGTATGCTTATAAAAAATTACTCCAAAAAGCTGGAATGGTAGCTTTAGGAACTGATTTTCCTGTAGAGGAAGTGAACCCGATGCTGACTTTTCATGCTGCAGTTGCCAGAAAAGACAGTAAGGAATACCCAAAAGGTGGTTTCCAGATGGAAAATGCTTTGACTAGAGCCGAAACTTTAAGAGGAATGACCATTTGGGCAGCTTATTCTAATTTCGAAGAAAAAGAAAAAGGAAGTCTGGAAGTGGGTAAATGGGCTGATTTTGTAATGTATGATCAGGATTTAATGAAAGTGGAAGAGCATAAAATAGTAAAAATGAAGCCAACAAGTACGTATTTAAAAGGCAAGAAAGTGAAATAAATAAGAGGATACTCTTTGAGGATTTATAATTGTAATGGAATAATTTTATTAATTGAGTATTTTAATTACACTTTAAATGTAAAATTATTTTTTTTGTTTCAAATTTAAACTAAATAGTGTGTTTGTGTTTTGTATTTGTAACTACTATCGCATATTTGTTGAGTTAGAATTGGTAAAAAATAAAAATATAATGTTATGTGCGGAATATTAGCCATTATTGGAAGAGCAAAAGACGAACAGCTAGTTGGGGAGCTTTCGAAAAGAATGTCGCATCGTGGCCCGGATGAAAGTGATTTGCATGTTACCGAAAAAGGACATATTTTAAGCCATGAACGGTTGTCTATAATCGATTTGCATTCCGGAAAACAACCGATACAAGGCACAAAAACGGCCTATATGGTTCATAATGGCGAAATATACAATCATCAGGAATTAAGAGATGGTGTTTTAAAAGAACATACTTTTAGAACAAAATCAGATTCAGAGGTTATTGTGCATTTGTACGAAGAGTTTGGATACGATTTTTGCAATATGTTGGATGGAGATTGGGCTTTTGTAGTCGTTGATGGTGATGATTTTATTGCGGGTAGAGACCCAATGGGAGTAAAGCCGTTGTATTATGGTTTGGACGAAAGAGGAAGAATCTATTTTTCATCGGAAATGAAATCTATTGCAGATCAATGTAAAACATTTTCTACTTTTCCTCCAGGACATTTTTATACTCAAAAAACGGGTTTTGTAAAATATTACAAGCCGGAATATGAAGATTATTTAAAAGCAGACCAAGAATTAGATTTAGAATTAATCAGAGAAACTTTGACCGAAGCAACTCGTAAACGATTGATGAGTGATGTGCCAATTGGGGTGTTGCTTTCTGGAGGATTGGATTCTTCCTTGACTTCGGCAATTGCTTCCAGACTCTTGGCGGAAAGCGGTAAAAAATTACATTCATTCTCGATTGGTTTAGATGCTGATGCTCCGGATGCTGCTGCTGCCAGAAAAGTAGCGGAATATTTAGGAACGGAACACCACGAAATTCACTTCACTATCGAAGAAGGAATTAAAATATTGGACAAACTAATCTGGCATTTAGAAACCTATGACGTGACTTCGGTAAGAGCAAGTACTCCAATGTATTTCTTATCTAAAGCGATTACGGATATGGGAATAAAAGTGGTGCTTTCGGGCGAAGGAGCAGATGAGATTTTTGGAGGATATTTGTATTTTAGAAATGCGCCTTCAACAGAAGATTTTCAAAAGGAAACAATCGAAAGAGTGCAGAAATTATTTACTGCCGATTTATTAAGAGCTGATAAATCAACGATGGCTCACGGATTAGAGGCTAGAGTTCCGTTTTTAGACAAAGCTTTCTTGGAGATGGCAGTTCGTATCAAAGCAGAAGAAAAGATGCCTAAAACGTACGATGGAAAGGAAAAATACATTCTGAGAAAAGCATTTGACACACCGGATAATCCATATCTTCCAGAAGAGGTTTTATGGAGACAAAAAGAACAGTTCTCAGATGGAGTAGGATACAACTGGATTGATCAATTGATTGAATACTGTTCCTCTCAAGTTACTGATGAGCAATTAGCCGGAGCTGCTGCTGAATTTCCATACAATTCCCCTGCAACTAAAGAAGCGTATTTTTACAGATCTATATTTAACAAATATTATCCGCAAGTTAGTGCGGCACAAACGGTTAGAAAATGGATTCCGAAATGGCAAGAAAATCAGGATCCAAGCGGAAGAGCCAATGCAGCGCACGTTCAGGCAGATACCGAAATTGCTAAAACAGGAGTTACGGTTTAAAATATTAAATTGATTTTGCAGGAATAGAAAACGCTCTCGATTTTGAGAGCGTTTTTTTTGTAGTTATATGAACAAATGTTAATAACTTAAGAGCTTAAAAAGGGATTTTAACGGTTATATAATTTGCGTTTTTATATATTTGCGTGTTAGACAAAAATTACATTTTTTTAGAATAAAATATATGAGCGAAGAAATCAAGAAGGACAATTATTCAGCGGATAGTATTCAGGCATTAGAGGGAATGGAGCACGTAAGAATGCGTCCATCAATGTATATTGGAGATGTAGGTGTTCGAGGACTACACCATTTAGTTTATGAGGTTGTAGATAACTCTATTGATGAGGCAATGGGAGGTCATTGTGATACCATCAGAGTCGATATAAATGAAGATGGGTCTATTTCTGTTGAAGATAATGGACGTGGTATCCCGGTTGGTATTCATAAAAAAGAAGGTGTTTCGGCATTGGAGGTTGTAATGACTAAAATTGGTGCCGGAGGTAAATTTGATAAAGATTCGTATAAAGTTTCTGGAGGACTTCACGGTGTTGGGGTTTCTGTAGTGAATGCGCTGTCGAACCATTTGAGAGCTACTGTTCATAGTAGTGATGGAAAAGTGTACGAACAAGAATATGAAAAAGGAAAGGCGTTGTATCCAGTTAAGCAAATTGGAGAAACGACTAAAAGAGGTACGATTGTAACTTTTTACCCTGATCCAAGTATTTTTACGCAAACAATAGAGTATTCTTATGATACTTTGTCAGCTCGTATGCGTGAATTATCTTATTTGAATAAAGGAATCACAATTACATTTACTGATAAAAGAGAATTAGATAAAGACGGAAATTTTGTTTCTGAAATTTTTCATTCTGATGAAGGTTTAAAAGAATACATCCGTTACTTAGATGGAAATCGTGAGCCAATTATTGCACACGTTATCTCTATGGACCATGAAAAAGGAGAGATTCCGGTTGAAGTTGCGTTAATTTATAACACAAGTTATACCGAAAATATTTTTTCTTATGTGAATAATATCAATACACATGAAGGAGGAACGCACTTGCAAGGTTTTAGAACTGGTTTGACCAGATCCTTAAAGAAATATGCAGATGCTTCTGGAATGTTAGATAAGTTGAAGTTTGATATTTCTGGTGATGACTTTCGTGAGGGATTGACAGCTATTATTTCGGTAAAAGTTGCTGAACCACAATTTGAAGGGCAAACTAAAACAAAACTGGGGAACAGAGAAGTTGTTTCTCCGGTGAGTCAGGCAGTGAGTGAAATGATTGAGAATTATTTGGAAGAAAATCCAAATGATGCCCGTATCATCGTTCAAAAAGTAATTCTTGCAGCACAAGCACGTCACGCAGCCAAAAAAGCGCGTGAAATGGTACAACGCAAAACCGTAATGGGTGGCGGTGGATTGCCAGGAAAACTTTCTGATTGTTCGGAACAAGATCCTGCAAAATGTGAAGTATATCTTGTCGAGGGAGATTCGGCAGGTGGAACAGCAAAACAAGGTCGTGATCGTGCGTTTCAAGCAATTTTGCCATTACGTGGTAAAATTTTGAACGTAGAAAAAGCAATGCATCACAAAGTTTTTGAAAACGAAGAGATTCGAAATATATTTACTGCTCTTGGTGTTACAATTGGAACTGCCGAAGATAGTAAAGCGTTGAATATTGAAAAATTGCGTTACCATAAAGTAATTATTATGTGTGATGCCGATGTCGATGGTAGCCACATTTCTACTTTAATCTTGACATTCTTCTTTAGATTCATGAAAGAATTAATCGAAGAAGGTCACGTATATATTGCAGCACCACCTTTATATTTAGTTAAAAAAGGGAACAAGAAAGAATACGCTTGGAATGACGTACAACGTGATCAAGCGAATGAAAGAATGGGCGGAAGCGCAGGAATTCAGCGCTATAAAGGTCTTGGGGAGATGAACGCGGAGCAATTGTGGGAAACTACAATGGATCCAAGTTTCAGAACTTTACGTCAGGTAACTATTGACAGTTTGGCGGAAGCCGATAGAGTTTTCTCTATGTTAATGGGTGATGAGGTACCACCAAGAAGAGAATTTATTGAGAAGAATGCAGTTTATGCTAATATTGATGCATAACGTAGTTTAATCGTTTGCTTTTTGTTAGAACAAATTACGATTAACACCATAGAGATTAACCAAATTAACTAATAACCGAATAAACTAATAACCGAATAAACTAATAACCGAATAAACTTTAAAATATGAAAGTTACCATTGTAGGAGCAGGAAATGTAGGTGCGACCTGTGCAGATGTAATTTCTTACAGAGGAATTGCCAGCGAAGTAGTGTTGTTAGATATCAGAGAAGGTTTTGCTGAAGGTAAAGCTTTAGATATTATGCAGTGTGCTACTAATACGGGTTTTAATACCAAAGTATCAGGCGTTACTAATGATTATTCTAAAACCGCTGGAAGTGATGTAGTTGTGATTACATCAGGAATTCCAAGAAAACCAGGGATGACTCGTGAAGAATTAATAGGTATTAATGCAGGAATCGTGAAAACGGTTGCTGAAAACGTATTGAAACATTCACCGGATACTATAATAGTTGTAGTTTCTAATCCTATGGATACCATGACTTATTTAGCATTGAAATCTACTGGATTACCAAAAAATAGAATAATAGGTATGGGAGGAGCATTAGACAGCTCTCGTTTCAGAACGTATTTGTCTTTGGCTTTAGATAAACCTGCAAATGATATTTCAGCAATGGTTATTGGTGGACATGGTGATACTACTATGATTCCTTTGACAAGATTGGCTTCTTATAATGGAATTCCGGTTTCTCAATTTTTATCAGAAGAACAATTACAAAAAGTAGCTGCAGATACAATGGTAGGTGGAGCTACACTTACGGGTCTTTTAGGAACATCAGCTTGGTATGCTCCAGGTGCTTCAGTTGCTTTTTTAGTTGACAGTATTTTGAATGACCAAAAGAAAATGATCGCTTGCTCCGTTTTTGTTGAAGGAGAATACGGTCAAGATGATATCTGTATAGGTGTTCCTTGTATTATTGGTAAAAATGGAGTAGAAGAAATTCTTGATATTAAGCTCAATGAACAAGAAAAAGCCTTATTTGCTAAAAGTGCTGATGCCGTTAGACAAATGAATGATGCCTTAAAATCGATTTTAGCATAAAAAAATACATATATAATAAGGAAGACTGCTAATATGCAGTCTTTTTCTTGAGATTAATTAATAAATAAATTGGTTAATCTTAACGTTAATTATATATTTGCTCGGTTTAAAAAAATGATGTAGTTCGAGATATTCTTTTTTGAAATTAAAAAATCGATGTCAAGTCTTATTCTATAAGGTTTAAAGCAAAAATAAATAAATAAAAAATAATTAATTTTTAGTAATAATGCAGAATAAAGGACTTATTAAATTTTTCGCAATTCTATTTGCATTGGTAAGTATTTACCAACTTTCTTTCACTTTTGTCGCGAGCAAAGTAAAAAGTGATGCAAAATCTTTCGCAGGTGGAAATCCTGAAAAAGAAGTAAAATATTTAGATTCTATTGGTAAAGAAAAAGTATTTAATCTTGGTTTTACCGATTTTACATTCAATGAAGTTAGTGACAAACAAATCAATAAAGGTCTTGACTTAGAAGGTGGTATCAATGTTATACTTCAAATATCTGTAAAAGATATTTTAAAAGGATTATCGAATAATTCTAAAAACCCAATTTTCAATAAGTCTTTGGCTGATGCTACTGCAAATCAAAAAGGAAATCAATCGTATCTAGATGCTTTTTATGATGCTTTTGATGAAAATTCAAAAGGAACTGTAAAATTAGCATCTCCTGATATTTTTGCAAACAGAAGCTTGCAAGGTGAAGGTGGAGTTGATTTTCAAATGACAGATGCACAAGTAAAAAAGGTTATCTCCAGAAAAGTAGATGAGTCTGTAGAAAGTGCTTTTGGTGTTTTAAGAAAACGTATCGATAAATTTGGTGTAACACAACCTAATATTCAAAAATTAGGAGAATCTGGAAGAATCCTTGTGGAACTTCCTGGTGCAAAAGATGTAGACAGAATTAAAAAATTATTACAAAGTACAGCTCAATTAGAGTTTTGGGAAACGTATAAAATTGAAGAAATTGGTAATTTCTTAATGGCTGCTAATGAGTCATTGAAAAAAACTGAAATCAAAACTACTGAAGTAAAACCAGTTGTAAAAGATTCTTTAAGTGCATTACTTACAGATGAAAAAGATTCAACTGCTACTAAAAAAGGAGAAAATCCTTTATTTGATAAAATCATTGGTCAAGGTGGAGGTCCAGTTTTAGGGCTTTTCTCTCCAAAAGATACTGCCGTAGTAAACGGATATTTGAAGAGAGCAGATATTAGAGTTTTATTAGCAGGTGACCAACGTTATGCAAAATTTGTTTGGGGTAAACCAATGACTATTAAAGATGCTAAAGCAAGAAGTGTTGATGCTGTAGAATTATACGCTTTAAAAGGAAACAGAGACAATGTTCCTTCTATGAGTGGTGGTGTTGTTACTGATGCAAAAGATACATTTGACCAAATGGGTAAACCAGCGGTTTCAATGCAAATGAATGGTCAAGGAGCAAAATCTTGGGAAGAATTAACAGGTAGAGCATATACTCAAAAAAGCAATATTGCTATTGTTTTGGATGATGTGGTTTATTCTGCACCGGGAGTATCTACAGGTCCAATTTCTGGTGGTAGATCTGAAATTTCAGGAGCTTTTGATGTTACAGAAACTAAAGATTTAGCGAATGTTTTAAGAGCAGGTAAACTTCCTGCTGCTGCAGATATTGTTCAATCAGAAGTGGTAGGACCATCCCTAGGGCAAGAAGCTATTGATAATGGTACTAATTCTGCTTTGATAGGATTGCTTTTAGTATCACTTTGGATGATGATATATTATGGTAAAGCAGGTTGGTATGCTAATGTAGCGTTAGCGGTTAACTTACTTTTCTTATTCGGAATTTTAGCAAGTATCGGAGCAGTTCTTACATTGCCAGGTATTGCAGGTATCGTTTTAACAATGGGAACAGCAGTTGATGCGAATATCATTATTTACGAAAGAGCAAAAGAAGAATTACGTTCAGGTAAAACATTAGAGGAAGCCATTAAGACTTCTTACAGTTGGAGAGGTGCAATGTCATCAATTACTGATGCTAACGTAACGCATATTTTAACAGGAGCGGTATTGTTTATTTTTGGTTCAGGACCAATTAAAGGTTTTGCTACTACATTATTGATTGGTATTGTAACTTCATTATTTACCTCTATTTTCATTGCAAGAATCTTCATTGATTGGAACATAAGTAAAAAGAATAATTTGACGTTTGTTACGAATTTCTCTAAGAATATGTTTAACAACTTTCACTTTGATTTCTTAGGAGTAAAAAAATGGACATATTTGTTTTCTAGTGTTGTAGTTGTTATAAGTATTATTTCATTGGCAACAAATGGTTTAGATCAAGGGGTTGATTTTGTAGGAGGAAGAACATTCCAAGTGCGTTTTGAAAAACCAATTGAAACTGAAGCTGTAAAAGCGGAGTTAGCTAAAGTTTTTGATGGTAGTGCTGAAGTAAAAGTTTTTGGTAGTGATAATCAATTAAAAATCACAACAAAATATAAAGTTCAGGAGCCAGGAATTAAAGCTGATGAAGAAGTGAATAAATTGTTATTTGCTACTTTAAAACAACATTTCTCAGCAGATATGACGTATGAGAAATTTGTAAATGCTTATGATGGTAAAAAATCAGGTATTTTATTAGCATCTAAAGTTGGTCCAACTGTTGCAGAAGACATTAAAACAAATGCATACTGGGCAGTACTTGGAGCAATGGCTATCGTATTTTTATACTTAATGATCAGTTACAGAAAATGGCAATATAGTTTAGGTGCAATTGCAGCTATTGCGCATGATGTTGTTTTTGTATTAGGGATTTACTCTTTGTGTTATAAATTTATGCCTTTTGGTATGGAAATCGATCAGCACTTTATCGCTGCGATTCTAACGGTTATTGGGTATTCTATGAATGATACTGTTATTGTATTTGATAGAGTTAGAGAGTATTTAGCAGGTAAAACTAAAGGTACTTTTGCTGAGATTGTAAATCAATCTATTAATACAACAATGTCTAGAACAATCAATACTTCATTAACAATGATTGTGGTTTTATTAATCATGTTTGTTTTTGGAGGAGAATCTATCAGAGGATTTATATTCGCTATGTTAGTGGGTATTATTGTAGGAACATATTCTTCATTGTTTATTGCTACTCCGGTACTTGTGGATACAATATCTAAAGAGGATAAACGCAAAGTAGAAAAAGCACATCAAGAAAGCTAAATGAGCTTTTTATATAAATTTTTAAAAGAGATTCAGCGAAAGTTGAATCTCTTTTTTTTTAATCCATAATGCCAATTTTAAGTTTTTATTTGTAATTTAATGGTAAAGAAATATATTGGCTATAAACTAAATTTCATGTCTAAAAAAATAATTTTTATTTTAATCATTATCTTTAGTTGTCAGACATTTTATGCTCAAGATACATTGAGTAAAGTAAAGTTAGGTTTTGATTATGGATTTGGAACTGAATTAAAAAATAGCGATTATACGTATACAAACAGTTACTATAAACTACAAGTATACTATACCGTAAAACAAACAAAACATTTTCAATATGAAATCTTGTTGCAACCAGAACTAAACTTTGCGAAACATCAACTATTGAATTTTTATTTTGTTAAGCCTTATGACCCCAATTATATTGAAAAAAGAGAAAGATATACCAAGTTAAAAGATATAAAAGAATATGTTTTAAATATTGGTTTTTTGATGCGTAAACCAGTTTTTAAAACAGCAAGTATATATATTCTTGGTAGTATTGGACCTATGTTTACTGACACAGAGACAGAGCGATTATCAAAAGGTTTTGCTTTTTCAGATGTACTAGCTTTAGGTTTTACTTTTAAAGTAAATAAAATAACAGTTGACATAAGACCGAATTTTCGTCATGTGTCCAATGCTGGATTGCAAGGTTCAAATTCAGGTTATAATACTAAAAATATTGATTTTAGTTTTTTATTTCCTTTATAGAATTACTTCTGAATTTTCTATGTTATGTATAATCTATTAATATCTATGAACTTATAGATTATGAAAGTGTAAAATTTATATATTTACTAAATATTTGTTAAAGCTCGCTGTTTTTTTGATGAAATTAAAACCTAACTAATAATGGAAAAATTTATTAAGTCTTTCGTTTTTATTTTTTTAATTACAATTTTGTCTAATTCAATTCTTCATGCTAAAAATAGCAGCATTGGTCTTGAAAACAAGAGCCTTGGATTAGTTAAGAGTGGCTCGATTTTTACTTTAAAAACAAGTTCTAATTCTAAGGATGCTTTACTATTTCTTATATCCAGAAATGAAAATTTAGATATTTTAGCTTCCCCGCCAACAGTTACTACTCCTGTTTATTATTGTCAAAATGCTGTAGCAACTGCATTGACGGCCACAGCATCTTCCGGAGGAACATTAAATTGGTATGGTACTAATGCAACTGGGGGAACGGGATCAGCTACCGCGCCAACTCCTTCAACAGCTACCTTAGGAACTACTTCTTATTATGTTAGTGAAACTGTAGGAGGTGTTGAAAGTACTCGTTCAAAAATTGATGTTATTGTAGTTGCTAATAATGGCGCCACTATTCTTAATTTCAGATGTGACGCTTCGCAGATTTTACCAGCTGATAGAGCTTCTTCCGTATTTTTTGATTGGTCTAATAATCCTCTGATTTCTAATTCGTATAATTACACCTATACAATTCAAGGTGGTTCTCCTGTAACCGGAAGTACAGGTGTTTCTCATTTTCAAGTATTTAATATGTTACCAGGACAATCTGCAACATTAACGTTGTCTTCAGCTACACATCCTTGTGTGCCTCCACAAACTATCACTTGTAGTGTGCCTTGCGGAACTTCAACAGTAACTCCAAATTTTCCTGCTATTGCTCCTTTTTGCACTGGAACTCCAGCACCGTTACTAGGTCCTACATCTCCAAATGGAATCACAGGAACTTGGTTGCCAGCAATAATAAGCAATACGACTAGCGGAAGTTATGTATTTACTCCAAATTCAACTTTGTTTCCATGTGCTACCACACAAACTTTGAATGTAATCGTTACCCCATTGGTAACACCAACTTTTACGGGTATTCCAACTACAGTTTGTCAAAATGCGACTGCACCAATCTTGCCAACAACTTCAAATAATACACCGGCTATTTCAGGTTCTTGGAGTCCAGCTACAGTTAATTCGGCAGTTTTAGGTCCAGTTACTTATACTTTTACACCTAATACAGGACAATGTACTTCAGTAACACCTACAAGAGTCACAATAGATATTGTACCGGTTGTTACGCCAAATTTTGCAAGTATTCCACCGTTTTGTTCTGGAACTACCGCACCACTTTTGGTAAATACATCTCCAAATGGTATTGTTGGTACATGGGCTCCATCAACGATTAGTAATACTGTTAGCAGGAACTATGTTTTTACACCAAATCCAAATCAATGTGCGAATACACAAACATTAAGTGTGACGATTATACCAAAAGGAACACCTAATTTTCCCGCAATAGCCCCATTTTGTTCAGGGTCTACTGCGCCAATATTAGCAACAACTTCTCCTAATGGAATCACAGGAACTTGGTCGCCATCAACAGTTAGTAATACAACTAGCGGAAGTTATGTTTTTACGCCAAATGCATCTGAATGTGCCAATAGCCAAACATTAGCAGTTACTGTTACTCCTCTTGTTCAGCCTAATTTTTCTAATTTGTCAATCTGTATGGGAGGTATACCGCCTATTTTGAACACTACTTCTCCAAATGGAATTTCAGGAACTTGGTCGCCTGCAATTGTTAACAATATGGCAAGTGGTGCTTATGTTTTTTCTCCAAATTCAAATCAATGTGCCACTTCACAAACAATTAATGTTATTGTGACTCCCTCAAATACCCTTTTAGATGTAGATTGGACAGTTTCTGAGGCTTTTGCGAAAAATCAAATAGTTACAGTTATCGCTACAGGAACTGGCGATTATTTGTATCAATTAGATGATGGACCATTTCAGGAAAGGCCCGTTTTTGAATATGTTTCTTTAGGAACTCATTCCGTTACTGTTATAGACAAAAATGGCTGTAGTCCGCCAATAACTAGAACTAATGTTTTAGTAATCAATTATCCTAAGTTTTTCACACCAAATGCTGATGGGTATAATGATACTTGGAATGTTTTTGCTTTGCAAGACCAATTAAATTCAAAAATTCTAATATTTGATCGTCATGGTAAATTTTTAAAAGAAATTTTTCCAAATGGCACGGGGTGGGATGGAACGTACATTGGACAGCCAATGCCAGCGAATGATTATTGGTTCAGTATTGAGTACACTGAACAAGATATTCCTAAGAAATTCAAATCCCATTTTTCATTAAAAAGATAATAAAACAAAAAAGCTCCCATTGCGACGGGAGCTTTTTCGTTTTGTTAAGTAAATATGATGTTATACTTTAAGAGGTTTTTCAGCAGTAAAAATGAAATACAGTCCTATAAGTATAAAAGGAATACTTAGCCATTGTCCTGTAGAGAATAATCCCAAAGCGCTTTCGAATCCACCTTGGCTTTCCTTAACGGATTCCACAACAAAACGAACAGAAAATAAAAGTACTAGAAACATACCAAATAGATATCCTGTTTTATTTCTTTTTTCGGTTTTCCAATACAAGAAAAATAAAATAGCAAAAACAAAAACGTAACAAAATGCTTCGTACAATTGCGTAGGATGCCTTACTGGAACCTGCTCTAGTAATGATGCAAATTTTGGATCGGTTGCTATTGCTGTATAGGCATCTTTAGGATTGGCTATTTGAGTAGCATTGACCGCATCCATCGGACTGAAATGATCTTTGATGAATTTTATTCCAAATGGCGATGTGGTTTCATGACCTATAATTTCTGAATTGAAAAAATTTCCTAATCTCACAAAAATGGCTCCGCTGGCTACAGGAATTACTACTCGGTCTAAAATCCACATTTGTGGTTTTTTAAGCACATTTTTGCTGTAAAAATACATCGCAATTATGATAGAAATGGCAGCGCCATGACTTGCTAAACCTTGATAACCGGTAAATTCAAAATTTGGAGAAAAACGGAAAGGTAAAATGATTTCCAATAAATGATTGCGATAATATTCCCAATCATAAAAGAAAACGTGTCCTAAACGGGCACCAATTAATGTGGCAAGTACAGTCCAGATAAACAATGAATCTAATTTTTCTATAGATTCTCCTTCACGTTCAAATATATGTTTCATTATGTACCAGCCTAAACCAAAAGCAATTACAAACATTAAGCTGTAATATCGAATGATAAAAAAGCCTAAATCGATCCCTTCTGATGGATTCCAAACGATGTTTAAAGCGTGTGTCATTTAGTGTTAAATTTGTTTATTAGTCGTAAAAATAAAGATTTAAAGTAAAATTTCGTATTTAAAAAAAGTTAATGTTTATGATGACATGCTTTTTTGGGAACAGGATCATAACCTGTTTTGCCCCAAGGATGGCAACTCAAAATACGTTTCATTCCTAAAAATCCACCATAAAATAAGCCATGGGTTTGTAATGCTTCAATCATATAGGAAGAGCAGGTAGGCTCAAATCTACAAGCTGCTGGAGTAAAAGGGGAAATGGCAACTTGATAAAATCGAACCAATAGCAAAAATGGGTAAACAACTATTTTTGACAACATGACTTTAGTATTAGAATTTAAAACTTCACTTTTGTTAATCAAAATTATTTTACGGTATTAGTCTGCGACTTGATATAGAAAACTAAATGCTAAAAGTAGTTCCTTCTTTTCCATCTTTCAATTGAATTCCCAATGCAATCAATTGATCTCTAATTTGGTCTGATAAAGCAAAATTCTTATTGTCACGAGCTTGTTTTCTCATTTCAATAAGCATGTTTACCGTTCCTTCTAATTTGTCATTACTGCTATCCGAAACTTTTTCATCTTCCAATCCCAGGACTTCAAAAACAAAACTGTTCATTGCTTTTTCAAAAGATTTTAAATCCTCGTTATTCAACGTTTCTTTTCCATCTTTCAACAAATTGATAAAACGAACGCCTTCAAATAACTGCGCTATTAAAATTGGCGTATTAAAATCGTCATTCATGGCATCATAACACAATTGTTTCCAAGCCGGAATATCAATTGTACTTTTTGTGTCAGCAGTGATATCTTTTAACGAATTCATTGCTTCCATCAATCGTTTGTATCCTTTTTCGGCAGCGACAATGGCATCATCAGAAAAATCAAGAATACTTCTGTAATGCGCTTGTAACATAAAAAATCGTGCTACTGATGCTGAAAAGGCTTTGCTTAGAATAGTATTTTCTCCGGTTAATATTTCTCTTGGTAAAATATTATTACCAGTAGATTTGGCCATTTTTTTACCGTTTAACGTAAGCATATTGGCGTGCATCCAGTAATTGACTGGAGTTTGTCCAGTACATGCTTCATTTTGAGCAATTTCACATTCATGATGCGGGAATTTCAAATCCATTCCACCTCCGTGAATGTCAAAATGATTACCTAAATATTTTGTGCTCATTGCGGTACATTCAAGATGCCAACCCGGAAATCCATCGCTCCATGGCGAAGGCCATCTCATGATATGTTGAGGCTCGGCTTTTTTCCAAAGCGCAAAATCCTGTGAATTTCTCTTGTCACTTTGACCATCTAGATCACGGGTATTAGCCAGCATATCCTCAATGTTTCTACCACTTAATCTGCCATAATGATTGGTTTCATTGAATTTCACTACATCAAAATAAACCGACCCATTGGCTTCGTAACCAATTCCTTTGTCGATTATGGTTTTAATAATTTCAATTTGCTCAATAATATGACCTGTAGCTGTTGGCTCAATACTTGGCGGTAAAAAATTAAATTCATTCAAAATATCATGAAAATCTACCGTATAGCGTTGCACCACTTCCATAGGTTCCAGTTGCTCTAAACGGGCTTTTTTTGCAATTTTATCTTCACCTTCATCCACATCATCCACAATGTGACCCACATCCGTAATGTTTCGAACGTAACGCACTTTGTAATCCAAATGCAAAAAATACCTGAAAATAACGTCAAAAGACATGAATGTTCGCACATTTCCAAGATGCACATTACTGTAAACCGTAGGTCCACAAACGTACATTCCTACATTTCCTTCATGTATTGGTGTGAAAATTTCTTTTTCTCCCGAAAGAGAATTGTATATTTTTAGAGTTTGGCTACTATATAATGGCATAAGAGGTTAATCGTTTAATCGGTTATTTGTTTATTTGGTTAACTGTTTATTTGTTGAACAGTTATCCGATTCAATCATTAGATAAGTAATATTTTTTTAAGCTATTAATTTGATTGCAAATTTTTTCTAACTTTTCCCTAGTCGATAAATATTCTTCGTTTGAAATGAAATTCAAATCATAGGATATCAATAAATGACTTAATGTTTCCATTGCAGATGAATAAGACATTGTTAAAAAATGAGCTTTGTCTTTATTAGTGTTTCTGGAAGTTCCTTCAGCAATGTTTGTCTCTATAGAGGAAGCACTTCTCTTTAATTGAGATGTCATTCCATATATTTCGTTTGTAGGATAGTTATTTGTTAATTTATAAATGTCCAAAATGAAAAGCCTTGAATTTTGCCAAACTTCCAGTTTCTCAAATGAAAAAATATACATAGCAAAGTGGTTTATTTAATAATTTATTGTTGTTTGAATGGTTTACATATTTTCGATTGAACGATTCATCGAATAAACGATTAACCCAATTTAGAATTTTGTTTCTAATTTAATATAATCCAAAAACTCTCTGCGAGTTACATTGTCTTTAAATTTTCCACCAAATTCTGATGTCACAGTGCTACTCTCGATATCACTGATTCCTCTTGAATTAACGCAAAGGTGTTTCGCATCAATCACACAAGCGACATCTTCAGTACCCAAAGCGATTTGTAATTCCTGAACAATTTGCATAGTCAAACGCTCTTGAACCTGAGGTCTTTTGGCATAATATTCTACAATACGATTCATTTTAGATAAGCCAATTACGGTCCCGTTAGAAATATAAGCGACATGAGCTCTTCCTATGATTGGTAATAAATGATGCTCGCAAGTTGAGTAAACGATAATGTTTTTTTCAACCAACATTTCGCCATATTTGTAATTATTGTCAAATGTAGATGCTTTTGGTTTTTTTGCAGGATTTAAACCTCCAAAAATTTCTTTTACAAACATTTTTGCAACACGATTGGGCGTGCCTTTTAAACTATCGTCAGTCAAGTCCATTCCAAGTGTCAGTAGAATGCTCTCAACGTCTTTTTTTATTTTCTCAATTTTTTCATCATCAGTAATGTCAAAAGCATCATCTCTTACTGGATTTTTTGCGGATAAACTAACATGATTATCTCCTATTTCGTCTTGAAATTCTTCGTTTTTTATCATTAAAAGCAACTATTATTGTGGGTGTAAATATTTAAGCCGTAAAGATAAATAATAAAAATTAAAGAATTTCTAAAGCTCATACTATTTAATGATGACTTTATAGGCTATAAAGTCAATGACTTGTTTCTATTGGTTATAAAAAGCAAAAGGCAATAACTCAATAGTTACTGCCTTTTGATGTAATAGGAATGTTTTTTAGCGTCAGTTTAGCACTAAAAAAGCAAAGCTTATATTAGTTTTTTGATTGCGTTGCATTATAAACCGGAATCGCTGCTTTCAAAATTGATACAGCACTAATTAAATCTTCTTTCTTTAGCACATAAGCTATTCGAACCTGATTCAATCCCATTCCTGGAGTCGAATAAAACCCTGCAGCAGGAGCTACCATAACGGTTTCACCATTCAAATCATAGGTTTCTAAAAGCCATTGTGCAAAATCATCAGCATTATCAACTGGAAGTTGTGCAATGCAATAAAAAGCACCTTTTGGTTTAGATACTATAACACCTTCAATTTTATTCAATTCATTTATTAAAGTATCTCTACGTTCTCTATATTCTGAAATTACTTCATCAAAATAACTTTTTGGAGTATCAAGGGCAGCTTCACTTGCAATTTGTTCAATAGTAGGAGGGCTTAATCTTGCTTGTGCAAATTTCATAGCGGTCGCCATGACTTCTTTATTTTTAGAAACAATACATCCTATTCTTGCACCGCACATACTATATCTCTTAGAAACCGAATCAATCATAATAGCGTGTTCTTCAAGTCCGGGAACATTCATTACTGAATAATGGATGTCACCATCATAGGTAAATTCACGATATACTTCGTCAGAAATCAAGAATAAATCATGTTTTTTGACCAAAGCTGCCAATTTCATAATTTCTTCTTTCGAATATAAATATCCCGTTGGGTTTCCTGGGTTACAAATCAGGATGGCTTTAGTTTTTGGAGTAATCAGTTTTTCAAAATCTTCTATAGCCGGTAAAGCAAAACCTGTTTCAATTGTCGAAATTACTGGAACAACAGTAACGCCTGAAGCTGTTGAAAATCCATTGTAATTAGCGTAAAATGGTTCTGGGATAATGATTTCATCTCCTTGATCCATAGTGCTTCCCATCGCGAACATAAGTGCTTCTGATCCACCGGTAGTGATGATAATATCTTCAATATTTACCGAAATGCCTTGATTGATATAATAGGCAGATAATTTTTTTCTGTAGCTTTCATTTCCAGCAGAATGGCTGTATTCAAGAATAGTTAAATCAATATTTTTAACTGCATTCATCGCAACTTCAGGAGTTTTGATATCTGGTTGGCCAATGTTTAAATGGTATACTTTATGTCCTTTTTTCTTCGCTATTTCTGAGTATGGAACTAATTTTCGTATTGGCGATTCAGGCATTTGTTTGCCTTTGTTTGATATTTTTGGCATAGTCTTGATTATTGAATTGCAAATTTGCAATTTTTTTTTCGAATTTATTATAATCAATATGCGTATATATTGTTAAATCTGCATTTTTGATATGATTTATTTAGTATTTTTATGTAAAAGATTAATAATGAAAAAAAGAATAGTAATAATTCTCATTTACCTGTTTGCTTGCCCTGTTTTTGCACAACAAGGATTTCAGTTTAAAAAAGACATGAATAAAATTAGTGTCCCTTTTAAATTGATTAATAATTTAGTCTTTGTACCTATAAAAGTAAATGGAGTAGAATTGAATTTTTTATTGGATACCGGTGTTTCAGAAACGATATTATTTAGTTTAGAAGATAAAAAAGAAGTTCGTTTTTTCAATGCCGAGAAAATATTGCTGAAAGGATTAGGAAGCCAAGAGGCTGTTGAAGGATTGAAATCCACTAATAATGTCTTAGAGTTTAATGATATGAAGTATAGTAATCATATGCTCTATATTATTTTGGACCCTGAATTTAATTTATCGTCACATGTAGGGATTCCGGTCAATGGAATTATTGGGTATCATTTTTTTCAAAATAATTTAATAGAAGTCAATTACAGGAAAAAGAGAGTTATAGTTTATAAGGACAATGATAAAAACAGAAAAAAAATTGAAAAAAGTTACAAAACAATTCCTATCACTGTTGAAAAATCCAAGCCCTATTTAAAAAGCACAATAATTCAGGATAATAAAGAAATTCCTGTAAAGTTATTGATAGATATAGGGAACAGCGATGCAATATGGTTGTTTCAAGATCGTTCAGAATTGATTAAAGTTCCTGCAAAAAATTTCGAAGACTTTTTAGGAAGAGGTTTTAGTGGTGATGTAAAAGGAAGAAGGGCCATAATTAAAAAATTTGAGATGGGAGATTTTGAATTTAATAGTCCTGTGGTAGCTTTTCCAGATTCGGTATCAATTAGGAATGTAAATATGGTGCCAGATCGGAAAGGCTCAGTAGGAGGAGAAATTATGAAGCGGTTTACAGTTGTTTTTGATTATAGAAATAACCAAATGTATTTAAAAAAGAATAGTGATTACAGTGCGCCTTTCAGCTACAATAAAAGTGGAGTTGAAATACAACAAAATGGATTACAGTGGGTTCAAGAGACCGTACGAATGGAAACGGTTCCGTTGTCTACAAAATATAATGAGTCCGGTGGTGTAAGAGTATTTATGGATGACTTTAAATACAAATTCCAATTAAAACCTATTTATGAGATTGCCTATGTAAGGCAAAATTCTCCGGCAGCTAACGCAGGATTACAAAAAGGAGATGTCATCATTTTGATTAATAATAATCCCATTCATAAACTTTCATTGCAAGAAATCAATGCTCTTTTTAAAGAGGAAGAAGAAAAATGGATTACTTTAGAAATAGAACGTAAAAGCGAAATCTTAAAATTCAGGTTTCAATTGTACAATATTTTATAAACAAAAAACGCTTTTGGAAATAATATCCAAAAGCGTTTTTAATTTATTTTTGATTCTGAAATTAATTAGAAATAACTTCACCTTTAATTTTTAGAGCAACTCTTCCACCTTCATAGTTTACTGCATTTGACTCAACAGTTATCGTTTTTCTGATTGGTCCTGGAGTCATATTATATTTCACAGTTATTTTTCCTGTTTTCCCTGGCATGATTGGTTCATCTGGTTTTGTAGGAACCGTGCAGCCACAAGTAGACAGTACATTAGTGATAATTAATGGAGCATTACCTGTATTTGTAAAGATAAAATCACGAGAGCCATTTTCATTCTTAGTAACCTTTCCATAATCAATTGTATTGTCTTTGGCTGCAAATTCAATTTTTGGGCCATTCTGAGCAAAACCGATACTGCTGATTAATGCGAATGCGAATAAAGCTATTGTTTTTTTCATTTTCTTATATTTAAATTCATTTAGTAAATTTACTTTCTTTTAATTAACGTACAAATTTTTATTTCTCTTTTTATAGTGTACTTAATTATTTACTTTTGTTCCCAATTAGAATTACAAATATCAGACCAAAGTTTTAAAGTTTATTTGTTGATTTGGTTATTTGTTTAACTGAACTAACAAACAATCGAATTTAACGATTAAACGAATCCACAATAAAATGACAATTCCTGCACAATTTGACGCTAAAACCATTGAAAATAAGTGGTATGACTACTGGATGAAAAACAATTATTTTCACTCAGAACCAGACCATAGAACACCTTACACCATTGTAATTCCACCGCCTAATGTTACTGGAGTTTTACACATGGGACACATGTTGAATAATACCATACAAGATGTATTAATTAGAAGAGCGCGTCTTAAAGGATTCAACGCTTGCTGGGTTCCGGGAACGGATCATGCCTCGATAGCTACTGAAGCTAAGGTAGTTGCTAAATTAAAAGCCGAAGGAATCAATAAAAATGATTTAACACGCGAAGAATTTTTGGCTCATGCTTGGGAATGGACTGATAAATACGGAGGTGTAATTCTTGATCAATTGAAAAAATTAGGGGCTTCTTGTGATTGGGAACGAACCAAGTTTACGATGGACCCTGATATGTCAGCCTCAGTAATTCGTTCTTTTGTGGATTTATATAACAAAGGATTGATTTACAGAGGATACCGAATGGTAAACTGGGATCCCGAAGCAAAAACTACTTTGTCTGACGAAGAAGTAATTTACGAAGAACAACAAGGAAAATTATATTTCTTAAAATATAAAATCGAAGGAAGTGAAGATTTCCTGACGATTGCAAGCACACGTCCGGAAACTATTTTTGGAGATACCGCGATTTGTATCAATCCAAATGACGAACGTTTTGCTCATTTGAAAGGCAAAAAAGCAATTGTACCTATTTGCGGAAGAGTAATTCCAATTATCGAAGATGAATATGTTGATATCGAGTTTGGAACTGGTTGTTTGAAAGTGACTCCGGCGCACGATATGAATGACAAAGCATTAGGCGAGAAGCACAATTTGGAAATTATTGATATTTTCAATGACGATGCTACTTTGAATAGTTTTGGATTGCAGTATCAAGGACAAGATCGTTTTGTGGTTCGTGAGGCAATTGCCAAAGAATTAGAAACTATTGGAGCTTTGGCAAAAACAGAAACACACTTGAATAAAGTTGGAACTTCTGAAAGAACTAAAGCTGTTATTGAGCCTCGTTTATCAGACCAGTGGTTCTTGAAAATGGAAGATTTGGTTAAACCTGCGATTAAATCTGTTTTAGAAGATGGCGAAATCAAATTGCATCCAGCTCGTTTTAATAATACGTATGCACATTGGTTGAATAATATTCGCGATTGGAATATCTCTCGTCAATTATGGTGGGGACAGCAAATTCCAGCTTATTTCTACGGTGACGGAAAAGAAGATTTCGTGGTTGCTGAATCTATCGAAGAAGCTTTAGTTTTAGCTAAAGAAAGAACCAACAACTTACAACTTACAACTTCTGACTTGAAACAAGACGTTGATGCATTAGATACTTGGTTTTCTTCTTGGCTGTGGCCAATGTCTGTTTTTGGAGGAATTATGGATCCCGAAAGCGAAGATTTTAAATACTATTATCCTACGAATGATTTAGTAACGGGTCCGGATATTTTGTTTTTCTGGGTAGCGAGAATGATTATTGCTGGTTATGAATACACAGGAAAAAAACCATTTACAAATGTATATTTGACTGGTTTAGTTCGTGACAAGCAACGTCGCAAAATGTCTAAATCATTAGGAAATTCACCTGATCCTTTAGATTTGATTGAAAAATTTGGTGCTGATGGAGTTCGTGTAGGATTGCTTTTGAGCGCTTCTGCAGGGAATGACATTATGTTTGATGAGGAATTGTGTAACCAAGGAAAAGCGTTTACCAATAAAATCTGGAATGCATTCAAACTGATAAAAGGTTGGGAAGTTTCGGATACAATTCCGCAACCGGAATCATCCAAAGTGGCGATTGAATGGTATGAAGCCAAATTGCAACAAACACTTTTGGAAATCGAAGACAATTTTGAAAAATACAGAATTTCCGATGCTTTAATGGCCATTTACAAACTGGTTTGGGACGATTTCTGTTCTTGGTTCCTTGAAATGATAAAACCGGCGTACCAACAACCAATTGACAGCGTAACTTTTGCGAAAGCCATCGAAATGCTTGAAAATAATTTGAAATTATTACATCCTTTTATGCCTTTCTTGACAGAGGAAATTTGGCAAATTCTTGCCGAAAGAACTACTGAGGAAGCATTAATTGTTTCGACTTGGCCGGAAATGAAACCTTTTAATGCGGGTCTAATTACTGATTTCGAAAATACAATTGAAGTGATTTCTGGAATTAGAACGATTCGTAAAGACAAGAATATTCCGTTTAAAGATACAATCGAATTGAAAGCGGTAAACAATGATAAAGTGTCTACTTATTTTGATACTGTTATAACTAAATTAGGAAACATTACTTCATTAGAATATGTTTCGGATAAAGTAGAAGGAGCATTATCTTTCCGTGTAAAATCAAATGAGTATTTCATTCCGATTACAGGAAATATAAACGTTGAAGAGGAAATTGCAAAACTGACTACTGAGTTAGTTTATACGCAAGGTTTCTTGAAATCAGTTCAAAATAAACTGGCAAATGAGAAATTTGTGGCTGGTGCGCCAGAGAAAGTTTTGGCAAACGAAAGACAAAAAGAAGCTGATGCCTTATCTAAAATTGAAACTATCGAACATAGTTTGGCAGGATTGAAATAAGAGTTAGTTTATTTATAAAATTTAAAATCCCATTCGTCTCGGCGAATGGGATTTTTTTGTTGAAAATTAGATAAATAATTCCGATTTAGGAAAAAGCAGAATTCTTGTGATTTGTTGTAATTTGACAATTTTTCATCGATAAACGTCAATGATATTGTGATTTAAAGAGTATTTTATCCTTTAAACGATTTTTATGCACTTACTAAAATATTGTTAATATGTTTGTAATGAGATTCTCAATTAATAATTTAGTATAGAAATGAAAAAAATATATAGTCCGGCTTATAGACAACATTATTTTGAAGGATATTCAATTGGTTTGAATCCATTTTTGGAATTTAATTATGCAAAAAGGAATGAAGCTTTTATTGCTGGATTTGATTCTGGGAGATCAGATTATGAACGGATGAACGGATGCGTTAGTGATGGAATTCCGGAATGTATTGTAACTAATAAAATTCTGGAAGATTTTCTTCTGTCGGGTTTACTCGGCTTAAGTATTGATACGGAGGGCTATACTTCGTATCAGATGAATTTGATAGCAAAATGGTATCAAAGTGGTGTAGAAAAATACGAACCAAATCAAAGTATTGCCCTTTTTGAATTACTTGAAAAAAATGGAATTCAAATAAATTAAGCTTTTTATGAAATTGCTCGCCGCTTAAATTGGTTGCAATTCAAAAATTTCCCTTAGATATAAGTATTGAACTAATAATGATAGACTCAGAAGGTTTACATTAAAAAAATCCATCTCATTTATAACGAGATGGATTTTTTTTTTGAGCATACTTAATTATTTCTATTTCTTAGATTTTAGGTATTTATCCAAGAAGAGTAATGTGGTTTTTGTTGTCGCAATTTGGTTTTCCTTTTTTTGAAATCCATGCCCTTCATCTGGATATACTACATATTGAACCGGCACTCCATTTTTCTTTACTCCTTCTACAATTTCATCACTTTCTACAGGCAATACTCTTACATCATTAGCCCCTTGGAAAACAAGTAATGGTTTGTTTATTTTATCGTAATTGTATAATGGCGATATTTTTTTCAATCGAATACTATCAGCAGTATACGGATCTCCCATTTCGTCATAGAGCGCTTTGCGGAATGATTCCCAATAAGGAGGAATACTTTTTAATGTTCTGGGCCAATTTGCAACGCCAAATAAATCGATACCTACTTTAAATTCTTCAGGATGAAATGCTAATGCGCCTAAAACCATGCATCCGCCATAACTTCCGCCGTAAATACCAATAGCATTCGGGTCAATATAATCCTGTTCTGTTAGCCATTTTTTGCCCCAAATACAGTCTTTTAAATCTCCGTTACTATGATCTTTATTATCCATTTTGTAAAATGTTTTTCCATAGCCACTGCTGCCGCGATTGTTTACGGCCAAAACCGCATATCCTTTATTAACCAGATATTGTATGGTGTTTGAATATCCAATGCGACTTTGTCCTCCAGGTCCTCCGTGTACCCAGATTAATGCTGGAACTTTATTGTTTTTAGAAGCTTGTAAAGGCTTATAATAAATAGCTGGTATTTCTTTGCCATCAAAAGATTTAAAACGAATCACTTCGGCTTTTGCAAGGTCGTCTTGATTGATTTTTTTACTTAGAGTGGAAGTCAGTTGTTTTAGTTTTTTGGAAGGAATATCATAAAGATATAAGTTTGGAGAGCTGGTACTGCTTCCTACAGTCAGCAATAATTTATTTTCACTATTGGAAATGATTACATTTATTACATCACCATCATCAAAGTCAGGTAACTTTAGCGGTTTTCCGGTTGCATGTTCAAAAAGGAGTACTTTGTTTTTCCCGTCATTGTTCACAAAAACAATATGGTATTTTTCTTTTTCGCTTAAAGACATATACATTACATCCCATTTATCTTTGAAAATTTCTTCTGATTTTCCGGTATTGATATTGTATTTGAGTAACGAACTGAATTCTTTGTCTTCATTACTGGTATAATAAAAAATGCTGTCATTTTTTTCAAAAGCCATTGGACTCCAATTTGCTTCTTTGTCGTTACTGAGACGTTTAGTTGTTTTGGTTTTACTATCGTATAAATACATTTCGTTTTTATCCGTAGTGATTTCTTTAGTAAGTGCTATATAACGTTCCGTTTTACTAATTACTGATGGGGTTAAACCGGATTCGTTTTGGTATAAAATGGTAGGTTTCCAAGTTAGAGTGTCTAATTTTAAAATATCAAAATACTTTACATCTCGCTTGTTACTGTTTATATACATACTTTTTTTGTCTTGGCTCCAGCCATTGAAACTATTGGCGCTATTTGCCCAAGGAGTGATGTCTTTTGGAGTACTACTTTTACGATCCATTAGGAATAAATGAGAATTCTCATTTCCTCCTTCATCAGCCGAATAAATGAATTTAGAACTTCCCGGTAAATAATCTACAGTATAAATACTTTCTTTAGTAGATTTTGTCAATGCTATAGCGGTAGTATCTGCGAGAGATAACTCATACGCATTGTAGATTCCGGTTGTGTTATTGTTTATTAGAATTTTTGTTTCATCGTCATTGAACCCTGATGCACTTATCGATTTGGTATTGTAAAAATCTTCCAAGTCATATTGTTCAGGCAAACGTGCTTCTTCCTTTTTTTTCTCATCCTTACATGATGAAAGTATCATGATTAATAAAGCCCCAAATAAAATAGATGTTTTTTTCATAATTTAAAATTTGTTAAGTCATTATATATCAATTGTTACTATCAAATATATGAAAAAAATAACGCTTTGGTGAAAAATAGAAAACCCCGTCTATTTCTAAACGAGGTTTTTGAATTTTATGTGTTAAATTGAATTTTATCCCAATAAAAATAGAAAAATCAATGGAAAAATTACTCCGGCTACTGCGAGTTTCCAACCTCTGTTTTTCCAACTGAATTTTCCGGCTTTGATCATTATTGTTCCTGTCAAAGCGATGATAATTAAACTGATGGCAAAAATATCAGAATAATAAATCCAGAAATTAGAAGTGTTTTTATGCAATTTCATCGCCTGACTAATTATTGGTGTTTTTACAAAAGAGATGATTTCTCCTTTTCCGGTTTTCATATCAATTTCGACATCGTGGTTTTCAAAAGAAATTTTAAATTCTCCTTTTTTCACTGTGTGACGTCTCATTTTGTCATCGATGCCCAGTTGTTTACCTAAATCTTCAGAAAATTTTTCGTTGATTTCACTTTCCTCCGGCAATTTCACTTCGATTGCTTTTGTTTCAGTAGTATATTTTTCTGGATGCCAAGCATCTCTGTGGTTCATCAAAAGTCCAGAGAAGGCAAATGATACAATAAGTCCAATATAAAAATAGCCTAAATCACGGTGCAAATTTCTGAATTTTATTTTTTTCATAATTTTTAATTTAATGAGGGAATCGTATTTTTATTCTTTTGCAAATACAATTTTTTAGTTCGTTAAAATAACAAAAACTTTTTCTGCTTTTCAAAAAAATGAAATTGGCAGAAAAAGTTTTGGATGAAATAAAACCAAACTTTGGTTTTAGAATTTATATTTTAAACTTGTCAATATTTGACGCGGTGCAATTGGATTGATACTGTAGTTTTCGTGTACCGTGTAATTCAACTCATTTGTAATGTTTGACAACCTACATAAGATTGAGATTTTTTTCCAAGTATAACCTGCAGAAACATCGATTGTAGTATACCCACTCATTGGAATTTCTCTGTCATTGATTGTTTGAGCTCCAGTATTAGGATTAATTACAACTAGATTATTCCAACCTCCAAGACGGTCACCAATGTAGTTCCCGATTGCTCCAAAAGAAACACCTTTTAATGCTCCGGCTGGCAAGGTATAGAAAAAGCTTAAATTAGCGGTATTAGCTGGAGTTCTTACCACACGATCTCCTTCAATAGTACTTCCGTTTAATCCTGATGTTTTGGTATAACGCATATCGTTGTAGCTGTAACCGGCAATGATGTTTAAGCCTTCTGTAGGTCTGGCTGTAATATCAATTTCAATTCCTTTGCTAGTAGTTTCTCCGTTCAAGACTTTTATAGTCGTATCAGTATTGTTTGATCCATCAGCTTTAAATTCTGCTGTTTGTGCCAAATTGCTGTTTGTGATTTGGTACGCAGTAATATTTGTACTCAAAATACCTCTCCAGAAATCTTTTTTAATACCTGCTTCATATTGGTCTATGATTGAAGGTTTTATTGGTTTTAAATCAACTGTAGTTCCAGTATTTGGTGTAAATGAGTTAGAGTAGCTGGCAAACAAAGACATCTCTTTTGTTGGTTGATACACTAATCCAAATTTTGGAGAGAATGCCTCATCTTTACGTATTGGAGCTTGAGTTGTCAAGCTGTTGTTGATTACTTCTGCTTCTTGCCAAGACCAACGAATACCCGCTAAAAGCTTAATTTTTTCTGTAAATGAAATCAAATCTTGTGCATAAACCCCAAAACGATTAGTATCAGTGCTTACTATTCGGGTAAGCGTAGAGTTTGGTTCATCCATTCGCTGTGTTGCAGGGTCGAAAGTAAATATATTTACAGTATCATAATTAGTAGGACTAAAGGCAAAAGTATATGCTTGAGCAAAAGAGTTTTCAAAATCTACACCTGTAAACAATTGATGTTTTATTTTTCCGGTGTTGAAGTTTCCTTGTATGCTTAATTGATCTCCAAAAATTTGTTCAGTACCTTTATTCTGTCCTAATGGTCTATTGAAATTTCCATAAGGATTAGCTGTTGGAGATATTACAATACGTTCTGTAGCTTTTGATTCTCTGTCGAAATTTTGAAAAGAAGCATTGAAATTTAATTTCCAGTTGTCATTAAAACTGTGATTAAGTAATGCGGAAGCACTTGCTGATTTTGTTTTTCCATTTGACCATAATGCACCATAATAGTTACTGCGTGGCACATCAACAATTTCTTTTCCTATTACTCCAGTTCCAAAATCTGGTGTCCAATTGCTTTTCAAGTAATCTCCTTGTACTGTAATTTGAGTTTTATCAGTTACATTAAAAAGGAAGGAAGGATTGATGTATAAACGTTCGTTTTTCACAACATCTCTAAAACTTTCTGAATTTTCGTAAGAACCAGTAAAACGATATGCAATATGTTTATTTAATGGTCCGTAAAAATCTACAGCTGGTTTATAGTAAGCAAAACTTCCTGCTTGCATAGAAATTTCTCCACCACTTTTGAAAGATGGTGTTTTGGTAACTAAATTTAAGATTCCTCCCGGAGCAACGTTACCAAATAATAAAGCCGCACTACCTTTTAAAAATTCTACTTTTTCCAAAGAAGAAACCTCTGGAATGGACCCAGCATTATAGCGAAAACCATTTTTAAACATATTGTTGGCTGACATATCATAACCTCTAGAGTAAAATGATTCTTGAGCGCCACCACGTGCAGAACCTACATAAACACCATTGGCATTTTTCAGTACCTCACTCAAACGAATGCTTTGTTGTTGTGCTATAATTTCAGATCCAATAACTTGTACACTTTGTGGAGTGTCCATTGGTTTTAAACCTGATCTCAATGCTGAAACTGGTTTTTTCTCCTTGTTGGCTGTGATAATAACTTCTTTTAGTATCCCTCCTTTTTTGTTTTTTATAGTGTCAAATTCTGAAGAAGTAGTTTCATCATAATTTTTATCACCAGAAGCATTTGCTGATTCTTGTGCTAGACAGGATAAACTGAATAAAAGTGTTAAAGTTGGAAGTAAAATATATTTCATGATTGTTTATTTGGAATAATTAAAAATAACGATGCAAATATAAAACCCAAGTATGGATTTGCAAAACTTATTTAGATTAAATATTAATAAAAATTAAAAATATATTTAACGTATTGTTTTTTAGTATTTTATATTTTTATTAAAGAGCCATTTTTACCTCAAGTTTCCTTTTTTATGGTCTTTGTCTTGTTAAAATTATTTTTTTTACCCTGTAAATTCTGAAATTCTTCTCTTGAAAAGTGTTTGAAGATCTTTTATGTTAAATTTTGTTAAAGCAATTTGCAAATACCATGGTTGAGGAGGACATTTTCGGTGCTGCAAATTTTAAGGATTAGCACCTTTTTTAAAAGGGAATGCTTGATTTGTGGAATTCGTGTCAAAACAGAATATTGGAATTAACCATTCCGAACTACAAATACGAAGCCTGTCTTTGTAGTAATAGTATTTAATTTCGGAAGTTTAAACTTAGAATCATTAAAGTTTTGCCTTAAATTTCTTGATTCGGAAGTTTTTTGATTTCACTACTTTTCCATCATCAGTAATTATGATGCAGCTGTAATCAGGATATTTGTTGAGTAAAAGCAGTCCTGCTGTTTTTCCTAAAACCATTAGCGAAGTACTCAAACCGTTAGCCGTTTCAGCATTTGGTCCAAAAACCGTTACACTGCACAAGCCCATTGCCGGATAGCCCGTTGCCGGATTGATGATATGTGAATAGCGTTTGCCGTCAAAAACAACAAATTTCTCATAGCTCCCTGAAGTGGTTACTGCATCTTGTTTTAATGGAACAACAGCCAGAAGTTTTTCGGGATGAAAGGGGTTGGTAATTCCTATATTCCAAGGTTTCCCGTTAGGTTGCTTTCCCCAAGTGCTCATATCGCCTGATCCGTTTATAATTCCGGCTTTGATGCCTTTTGCAAGCATCATATCTCGGCATTTATCGGTGGCATATCCTTCTCCTAATGCTCCAAATCCAATCTTCATTCCTTTTAGTTTTAGGAAAATGGTAGATTGAACGCTATCTAAAACAATATTTTTATAGCCCACTTTTTCAACCGATTTTTTAATGGCTTCCGCTGATGGCATCGCAGTCATGGAACCGTCAAATTTCCAGATTTTATCCATCGCTGCAAAACTGATGTCAAAACCGCCATGAGTTACTTCAGAAAATTGAATCGCTCTTTGTGTTAATTCAAAAACTTCTCTATCCACTTTTACTGGTCGAATACCCGCATTTTGGTTCACTTCAGATACTTGTGAGTCCGATTTCCAATCAGAAATTAAATTTTCGATTCGGGTAATTTCTGCAATAACGGCGTCTATATTTTGTTCTGCCGATAGTGAATCTTTGGCAACAATGCTAATATCAAAACGACCTCCCATCAAGAGCGTTGTTCTTTTGCGTAAGACTTGGCTGTGGCTTGTGAAAGCGCAAATTAGTAAAAGGAGAAACAGGAATTGGAATTTCATAATAAAAGTATCAGTGTTATTGCGAGGAACGAAGCAATCGCACTAGCATAAGCATATAAGTTGAGCAACTAATGTGATTGCTTCGTTCCTCGCAATGACAAAGTAACATAATTCCACTAATAACAATCCGTCAACACTTGTCCATTCGCTTTATAAGCTGCAATTTCCATACTTGTTCTGGAAAGACATAATTCATCAAGAACAGCTTCTACATCTTTTTGCATAGCAAGCGAACCGCAAATCATTACAACGCCTCCTTGTTCTAACAAATCCATGAAAAAATCAGCGTCACGTTTGATTAAATCCATCACATAATTATGGTCTGCTTCACGGGATAAAGCCAAATGAAAACTTTGGAGTTGTTGTTTCTCCATCATTTCATCGGCGAATTTTTTATATCCTAAAACAGTTTCGGTTTCCTTTCGAAAGCCGGAATACAAGTGAATTTCGGTTTTTTTCTTGTTTTGTTCTATCATTCCCAGAAAGGGAGCGATACCGGTTCCATTTGAAATTAGTGCCACTTTGGGTGCTTTTTTCGGAAAGTGAAAAGCAGCATTCTTGAGGATTCTGGCTTTTATAATCGAACCAGGTTCCACACCATATAAAAAGCCGGATCCCAAACCTGAAGGATGCAGTTTTACCACTAATAATATATTGCCATTATGGTTTCCGATAGAGTATAAGCGTTCTCGGGTGTCATTTGCGGGATAAATAGCCAAGAGGTCGCCCGACGTAAATTTAGCGCTCCTGCTAGCACGTAATGTGAGTAAAAAAGTATGTTCCGTATCAGAAATAGCGGTCTTGTCCAGTACGACCAGTTTTTCCAAACCTTTTGGAACCTCATTGTATATTGATGGAGTGGAGGAAAGAGAAATTCCTGTTTTGGCACTCCATAATTTTACCCAACCTACAAATTCTTCAGCTGATTTGTCGTTTACGGTTTGTAATTCTAAAAAGTGCTCCGCCCAATTTTGTTTCGCCAATAAAGTGTCAATGTCACGTGCATAACCACAAAAATCAGGATACGCTTTTGAACCAAATCCGACTACCGAAACATTGATTTTGTGCTGTTGTTCGGTTTTGTTAATGAGCGAAATAAATTTGCTCGCATTAGAAGGAGCATCACCTAATCCGTGGGTTGAAGTAAATACGATAAGATGTTCTGCTTTTGGGTAAACCGAATAATTATTCAATTCAGTAAGGAAAGCTTTTTCTCCATGAGCAAGTAATTGTGTGTGAATAGCATTAGCAAATCGTAATGAACTTCCATTTTCAGAACCTATCAGCAAAATAAATGTACTGTCTTCGGGTTTGAATTTGTTTTTAATGCGACTCGATCTTCGTTTCAAAGTCATTGCAAATCCCGAGTAGATAAAAAAGAGAATATTTAAACTCGCTATTCCTAAAATTATCGCCCATAAAATATTGGTTCGACCGGTATGTAAGTTAAGACTCAAATCCGATATTAAAGTTCTCATCGGAAAAGGAGTTTCATTTACAATTGCCCCGGAAACCTGATTGACTTCTATTTCTCGGTCTTTTAATGTAATGATATAATATTCTTCGGGATCATCCGAAAAAGGGAATTCGATTTTTTGAACATCAGCCAGAAGTGTATTTTTAAAAACGGAAGTAGCTGCACTTTTTTCTGCAATAGGCGTAGTTACAGTCGTTTCAGTTTTTTCTTCTGAATCTGTTTTTTCAAGGAAAAAATTAAACTTTTCCAAGGTTAAATAGGTTCCTGAAAGTGCGATAATCAGAATCGGAATCAGCGATAATCGTCCTAGAAAAATATGGTAATATTGGGCAAAATTTTCTTTTACAATTTTAGAAAACAAACTGCGAAGACTTCTTTGTCGGTTGAGTATCAAAGCAAAACCCGAAATGGAAATCAATACTAACAAAAAGGAAATAAAACCAACAAAAAAACGCCCCGTTTCTTTAAGAAATAAAGAACGATGGAGTGCAGTTGTCCATTGGATAAACTCACTTTTTTTGATAGGTTCTCCTAGTATTTTTCCAGTTCTTGGATCAATATAGGCATTGACATCATTATCTTCCTGGTCGATACCTTGCAGGGTAACAAATTGATTGTGGTTTACACTCAATTCCGTTATTTCAGGATAGGTTTTGCGCAATATTGGCAAAGTTTCTCCAAGTGTTATTTTGTCGAAATTTTCTACTTTGTATGGCGGTGTTTTCTCTTGTATGGCATCGACTGCGAGTATGACACCAGTTACGGATGCCAATATCAAAAATGCAGCAGAAAATACTGCCAAAGCCAAATGTGAGTAACGCCAAAAAGAAAGAGTCATTGATAATAAATTTTAACATATAAGTCATATAAGTTTTACGTTTTGTAAAAGCTTATATGACTTATTATGGTTTAATGTAAAAGCTGTTTATTTTATATTTTGTTTAATCTTACGTAACGAATATAACCTTTACCTTCAGTTTTTGCAGCAATTCCTTCTGTTGTAAGCGGAATTTCTAAATCGGCGGTGTAATATTTATGATCTTCTACTGCTGTTTCAAATCGCAATTTAAATCCTTTGTTGATTTTAGCATCTTCAATTTCTATTGTTGTGATGCTACGGTCGCCACCAGTTACTGAAGCTCCAGTTTTGGCGCTGATGTTTTCTGGTTTTTTAGAATAGAATTTATGCCACTCTTTTAGGGTTTTGTACCATTTTTTATCGTCACCCATTACATATAATGTTTTCACATATTCGCCTTTAGCGTTTACAAGTGAAACTACAATATAAGCGCCTTCTCCCATGTAGTTGGACATTTGGAGCATGCATTTGTATTTACTGGTTTGTGCGACAGCTTGAAAGGACAAAAGGAATAGAAACGCTATAGATAAACTAATTTTCAGGATTGATTTCATATGTAGATAATATTTGTTTTAAAGGAATATGGTATCGCCATTCTTCATTATTGTTTGTGATTTTGTATCACGGCAATTTCATACTGTTATTTTAAAAATTCTAGAGATACGTTGTTTTTTGTTAAAGACTCATTTTCTTTTGCCAAGGCATAGGCACTTTCGTCAAAATCAGTGGTGATTTCTTTTTTGGCACCTATGGATATCAGGTATTTTAAGATAGTATCGTCTTTAGAGATCATAGCTGCTTTGTGCAATGCTGTTAAACCATCTTTGTTTTTTGCGTTTACATCGACGCTTAAATCAGTAATTTTCTTTAGCAAAGTTAAATCGCTTTTTGCGATAGCAAAGTGATAAAGCGTGCTTCCGTCTTTTTGAGGAGTGACTACGTTTAATCCTTTATCCTGAAGTAGTTTTATTTTAGCTTCAAAAGGATCTTGTTTTGGTCCATTAGCAGCTTCCGGTCCACGACCTATTGGTCTGTAGGACTGTATTAAGTAATATCCTAAGTTGTTTCCATCTTTGTCTTGAACGTTTGCAGTGGCGCCTTTACTCAATAGTAATGCAACTGCTTCTGGTGTCCCAGATTTCACAGCCATCGTTAATGCCGACTCACCTTTACCATTTTGTATATTGATGTTTTTTACAATTGGCAATAACAGTTCTAGTGCAGCAATTTCTCTTGACCCGGCTGCTGCCATTAATGCAGTATTCCCTTCATTATCGGCTTTGTTGGCGTCTACTCCTTTTGCTAAAAAGTAATTGATGATTTCAGTTTGGTTGGATTTACTTACCAGAAAATGAAGTACAGTCTCTCCTGTTTTGCTGGTTACTGTTGGTTTTAGTTTTAATTCCTCTACCAAGTATTTATAGGTTTCAATTGTGTTTGCGTCTCTACGAGAACCTTGTGCAGCAATAATTAGTGCATTATCAGTGTATTTCACTCCTTTTTCTAGCAGTGTTTTTAAAAGGGTTACATTTCCAGTTCTGGCTGCATAATTAAAGGCCGTATTTCCATCATTATCAATGTCTTTAAGAGACAATCCTTTAGAAACAAAATAGGTAGTAAGTGTCAGGTTTTTGTCCGACGGTATTGCCATAAACAATAGGTTTAGACCGTCTTTATATTTTTTCTTTGGATCTATTCCAGCTTTAAAAAGCGCATCATAAACAGCAGTATTATTTTGACCATTATTGGCTGCAAATGTAATTGGAGTAAAACCTTGGCTATCTTCTAGGTTTATGTCTGATCCTTTGGCTATAAGGTATTCTACGATTGCTGTATTTCCTTTATTAGCGGCCCAATGTAAATAAATACGATTGTCATGAGTAGATTTAGTGACTTCATTTCCGGGTTGTTCCAATAAGAATTTTATTGTAGCTTCAGGTGCATCATTATTAATAGCCATAACGGTTACATCAAAAGCGTTTGGTGTTGATGCTGATGGGCTGTTCCCTTTTGCTATTTCTGCTTTAACTGCGTTTACATCTGGTGTTGTTTTCCAGAAAGACTGCTCCAAAAGTGTATTTTTTTGCTGCGCACTCACAAATAAAGTAGCGACTAAAGCAAATGAAATAAAAAGATTCTTTTTCATAAATGTATTGTCAAGGTTCTTATTAATAGGGAAAGTTTGTTTATTTAATAGTTTAGTTATTTAGAATAAATAAAAATAACGCAAATGTAAAAATAAATAGTATAATAGCAATTATTATTTACCCTATAAAGAGAAATTTTTTATTGTGTTTTTTTATACTTGTTTGCACTATATCTAATTCAAAAAGCATAAGAATTTTTTCAATTATCTATTTAGATATAAAATGAATTGAAAGGTTTAATGCAATTGCTTTAAATAGTTCAATTATGCTTTTTTATTTTGATTTACACTTAAACTGTTGTTGTGTTTTTATTTTTTTTATTTCGTCCCCACCAAATATAGCATCCGGATATTGGCAGACTTGCAATGAGTAAACTACAAAGAAAGGCGAATATTTTCCCCGGTAATCCTAATATGGCTCCGGTGTGAATATCATAATTCATTTTCATGAGGTTATCAGTAACTTTATCAGCTGTTTTTCTGCCCCAAAGATGGGAAACAGTCATTTCTTCCAAGCTGTATTGATCAAAATAGCGGTAGTCAATTTTCCAATACGTTCCTTTGTCACTATTCGCATTGGCGGCTATTGGTGAAAGATTCGTTTCCGGCGGATGAATTTCAATGGATTTAGCTTGAGGATATTCTTTCTGCATTTTAAGCCAAACAGCATCTAATGGTTTTACGATTGTAGTAGTTGCAGTTTTCTGATTTTTTTTCGAAAGAGGTTCTTCATATAATAATGATTTTTCACCGCCGGACACTTTATAATACGAATACGCAAACCATTGAAATCCCCATACTAATCCCGTAATGGCAAAAATAATTCCGATTATCAAGATGTAAAAACCGGTGACATTATGTAAATCATAATTTTTTCTTTTCCATTTCGTACCTTTTTTCCATTTGAACCAAAAGCGTTGTTTTGCTGCACTTTTATTTTTTGGATACCAAAGAATTAAACCCGAAACGAGCAGTATTAGAAATAGTAATGTCGCCGATGCTACAATAGTTTGCCCAATTTCATGAGGCAGCCAAAGATAGAAATGTCCGTCTAGTATAAAAGGGAAAAAACCGTCCTCATTATTGATCGTTTTCAGCACTTTTCCTGTATAAGGATTCATGTAAGTTGTATAGTGATAACTGGGTTCGTAATGAAAGAATATAGCTTCAACAGAATTATTTTTTTCATTGTATTTGATGGCGTGAAGCACTTTATTAGGGACTTCTTTTCGTGCGATGATTTCCAGCTGAGATGGAGGTAGAAAGGATTTATTTTGCGTTTCCACAAAACGATATTCTTCTGTGATGTCCTGTATTTCCTCTTGAAAGGCATACAAACATCCTGTTATGGCGATTATAAAAACAATTAAACCAGAGGACAAACCAAGCCAAAGATGGATTTTTCGAATTGCTTTTTTGAAGTTGTTATTTTTCATTTAAAAAGGATAAAACTCCCCACCGAAATGGGGAGTTTAGTGAAACAAAACCAATTATGAAACTTAAAATTTATAGGTTAAACCCGCAGTTACACTTCTCAAACGCTGAGGAGTTACAGTGGACCAACCGGAATAGTATTTTTCGTTTAATGCATTATTCAATTTTAATGCGATATTAAATTTATCACTCGTATAAGATAAAGCCGAATTCAAAACGGTATAACTTGGCAACTCAAATGTTCCAATATTCGCTCTGTTTAAGGTTTTGTACTCGCTGGCATAGTTTCCGCCAAATCCAATTCCGAAACCTTTTAATTTTCCTGAAGTCAACGTGTAATTAGCCCAGAAATTAACCAGGGTTTCCGGTCCTGCTTCTTCGGGTCTTTGTCCTAAATAACCATCTCCGGGATTGTCTTTGGTAACTTCACTTTTGTTGTTGCTGAATCCGGCAATGATGTTAAATCCTTTGACAGGATTTGCCGTAAAACTCACCTCAACACCTTTACTGTTTACTTCGCCGCCTTGAATGGAGTTGTTGATATTATTGGGATCAGTCATTATTCTATTTTTTACATCAATGTTGTAATAACTAATCGATGCCGAAATAATATCCTTGTACAAGTTTGTTTTTAGTCCAAACTCATATTGATTGGCTTGTTCTGGGTCAAAAGATTCCATTCTCGGATTAGAACCATCCACTTCAGAAACTTCTCGTGGCGTTACATTTACAAAGCCATTCATATAATTAGAGAAAACAGAAACTTTATCTTTAATCAGCATGTAAACCAAACCGAATTTTGGAGAAACGACTGCTTGACTGTTTTCCTCGGTTGCTGTTTTAGATTTGAAGTTATCAATTCTCAAACTCGCCATGGCAGATAATTTATCCGTAATATTCAACACATTCGAAGCATAAGCACTAATAACTTCCGTTTCAGCAGTTGAGTTTCCTTCAAATGAACCTACTAAAAGGTTGTCAACTCCTGCTTGGGTCAAATCTCCCGTATCTGATCCATCGATTAAGGAAACAGTTCCGTTTCCTAACCAACCGGTGCTTCCGTTTATAATATTTGATTTATAATAATCAATACCTGCGACCAATCGGTTTCTTAAACTTCCAATTTTAAAGTCGCCAATGAAATTCTGCTGAATATCAGTTGCCAAAGTTTCTCCGTTTCTTTTAGAAATGTATCTTGAAAAATCATTTCCATTTGATGCGTCAAATAAATACGAATAATATCCGCTTGTTTTACTGTTACTTCTGGATAATACTGTTTGGGAAGTCCATTGGTCAGATAACTTGTAAAACATTTGAGCTTGTAAACTATACGTTGGATTACTGATTGATAATTCGTTTGAAGTAAACGATTTTTTATAATTTCTTTCGAATAATTCGATTGAATTAAAAGATAAAGGAGAATATCTGCTCAAGAAAATCATGGGCGCTTTAGCAGAATTTCTGTTGGTGAATTCTGTATTTATTAAGAATGAAAGTTTATCATTCACTTTATAACTTAGCGAAGGCGCAAAGAAAAATGATTTGCCAAAACCTGCATCTTGAAACGAATTTTCTTTTTGATACGCTGTATTTATTCGAACGGCAACATCTGAATTTAAAGGTACGTTTACATCGGCAGTGATTCGGTCCAATCCATACGATCCTGAAATATAACTTATTTCTCCACCAAAAGTTGAGTATGGCTTTTTAGTGACAGTGTTTATTAAACCTCCGTAAGAAATTAAGCTGCTTCCAAATAATGTTCCCGACGGTCCTTTTATAACTTCAATGTTGTCAACATTTGCAGGATCGATACTTCCGTTATTGATTCCAGGAAGACCATTAATCATGGTAGGCTGAACAGCAAATCCTCTCATAGAAAAATATTCTGCTCCATCGCCGCCACGTCCCGTTGATTCCCAAAGACGCGTTATACCAGTTGCATTTTTCAAAGCATCATTAAAATTAGTCACTACTTGCTCTTTCAATAATTCGCTGGTAACGGTATTGTACACTTGAGGATTTTCGATATTGTTCAAAGGCATTTTTGAAACCGTAGTGCTTTTTTCTCTTTTGTACTTGTATTTGTTGGTGTTTACAATAACTTCCTTTAAGGTTTTAAGAGAATCTTTTTCTTGCTCTTTTTTTTCTTGAGCACTCACTGTTATGCCAATTAATAAAACAGACAGGTAAAATGTATTTATCGTTTTCATTTATTTAGATTAATTAAAAATAATACCGCAAATATAATAGTGCTTTTTGTTTTAGCAAAACTTATTTAGACTAAATATAAATAATATTAAAAAATAATTTACAATAATTTGAAAGTCAGTATTTTACGGCATAAAAAAAACCTTGCTTATTTAGAGCAAGGTTTTGATTGAAACTTAATTGTTAAAGTTTTATTTGATTTTTTTCATCGAAAACTGTTCAGAACTTGATTTTCCTTGTTGGATTCCCGAAATTTTAGCGACTAAACTGTCTGGAGTAATTTGGCTGTAACTGATTTTTTGAGGATAATCGTGTTTCAAATTTTCAAATGATACTTGTTTATCGGTTGCAGTTGTCAATTTGAAAACAACGGGTTTGTCATTATTTTGTCCCTTTACGGTTGCAGTATACGTTAAGTTTTCTCCTTTTTGTTGTAAAATGATAGATTCAAAATGCACTGTATCTTTCTCTTTTATGTAATAGGATTGTGCTTGAAAGGTGCTATCGTTCAATTTCTCCCAATTTTCCGTTAGATTACCATCGGCTGATTTGTTTTCCCAATTCCCCAAAAGCCAACTTGCCGCTTTGATTTTTTCGTTTTTATTGGAATCAGAATTTTTGCAGGAAACAATAACTAGCAAAAGCAGTATAAGAGTTGTTTTTCGAAACATATGTGTAAGTATTTGGTGTTATTTTGAAACGCTAAAGTATAAAAAAATAAAATAGAAAGATTTTTGATTAATGATTTTTGACCCGAGCGATAGCGAACCAGCGAAGCATTTCAGATAACATTAATCAGAAATTATTTTCGCTTTCTTTCAAAATAGTATAAACCAATTCTTTGGTCGGTTTTTGATCTTTTAAATTCGTTCTGACCACATCGAAAGTCACTTTGAAATCACAACCTAATTTATAATCACTGCAACCATAAGCAGTTTTTCCTTTAAGAACTGTACCTTTTTCACATTTCGGACAGGCTAATTCATCAGGTCCGGTTTTCACCAAAGTTTTCTTCGGTTCTAATTTGAGTTGGAAATTTTCGTCAAAGCGAAGTAAACCTTCCACAGCGCCGGCATCGGTTTTGAAATCTTTCAAGTTTACGGTAGATCCTTTTTGAAGCAATCGCAGGTATTGGTTCTCGGATATTTTTTTCTCCGCAAAAGTATAGGGTAATAGGAACGTGCAACCTGCTTTGTATTCGCCACAGCCATAAGCGGATTTTCCTTTGATGAGCGTTGCTTTTTTACATTTCGGACAGGCTTCCCCCAAAATTCCTGCGGCTTTCTTTTTCTCCACTTTAGCTTCTTCCTTTTGAGCATTTCCTGCATGTGAGATGTTGGCGCGTCTGGTTTCACTGCGTACTTCATACACCAAAACCTCAACCATGCGCTTCATGTTTTTGATAAAGGAACCGGCAGTAAAGGTTCCTTTTTCAATATCTTTCAACTGTTTTTCCCAAGAACCCGTCAGTTCTGCTGACTTGACCAACTCATTTTGAATAGTGTCAATTAGTTGAATTCCTGTTGGCGTTGGCAATACTTGTTTTTTGTTTCTTACGATGTATTGGCGTCTGAACAGCGTTTCAATAATATTGGCTCGCGTGGATGGGCGACCGATACCATTTTCTTTCATCAATTCGCGTAAATCCTCATCATCAACTTGCTTGCCCGCGGTTTCCATGGCGCGCAATAAAGTCGCTTCTGTAAATTGATTTGGTGGTTTGGTTTCCTTTTCCAAAAACGAAGGTTGGTGCGGTCCTTTTTCGCCTACAACAAAACTCGGCAAGATATCGGCTTCTTTTTCTTTGGTATTAGGATCTTCAAAAACAACTCGAAATCCTTTTTTTAAAATCTCTTTTCCCGTGGTTTTAAATAAAACATTGGCAGCTTTCCCGACTACCGTAGTATTGGCAACCAAACAATCGTCATAAAAGACTGCAATAAATCGCTTTGTAATAATATCATACACTTGTTGCTGATTGTATTGCAAATTGCTTTGAATTCCCGTTGGAATAATCGCGTGGTGATCCGTTACTTTTTTATCATTGAAAACCTTGGGTGATTTTTTTATCTTTTTTTCCAAAAGCGGCTGCGTCAACGCGGCATAATTCGTCAGGTTTTTTAGAATCCCTGGTACTTTTGGATAAATATCATTAGGTAAAAACGTGGTATCAACTCTCGGATACGTGACTACTTTTTGTTCGTATAACGTTTGTACAATTTTAAGTGTTTCGTCTGCCGTAAAACCAAATTTGGTATTGCAGTACACCTGAAGACCTGTTAAATCGAATAGTTTTGGTGCAAACTCATTACCGTTCTTTTTTTCGACAGAAACAATTTCGAATTCGCTTTCCTTTCCTTTATTGGCGAGAAGTTCTCCATCTTCCTTTTTCAAAAAGCGTCCTTCTTCATAGCTAAAAAGTGTCTCTCGATACAAGGTTTGCAATTCCCAATACGGTTGCGGTTTGAAATTCTCAATTTCTTTGAATCGGTCCACGACCATTGCCAATGTTGGGGTTTGCACCCTTCCAATAGACAAAACTTGTTTGTAACCGCCATGTTTTACAGTGTACAAACGCGTGGCATTCATACCGAGTAACCAGTCGCCAATGGCTCTGGAAAATCCGGCGTAGTATAAATTATCGTAGTTGGCAGATGGCTTTAAGTTCTCAAAACCTTCTTTTATGGCTTCGGTGGTCAGCGACGAAATCCACAAGCGTTTTACCTCGCCTTTGTACTGCGCTTCGTTCATGACCCAGCGCTGAATGAGTTCTCCTTCTTGCCCGGCATCCCCGCAGTTGATGACTAATTCGGCTTTGTCAAACAAGCTTTTTATGATTCTGAATTGCTTTTGAATCCCTGTATTCTCTACCACTTTGGTCTCAAATTTCTCGGGAAGCATGGGTAAGTTGTTGAGGTCCCAACTTTTCCAGTGCGGTTTGTAATCGTTGGGTTCCTTTAGGGTGCATAAATGCCCAAAAGTGTAGGTTACCTGATAGCCATTGCCTTCAAAATAGCCATCGTGCTTGGTATTGGCTCCTAAAACGGATGCGATTTCGCGTGCTACACTTGGTTTCTCGGCAATACAGACCTTCATTTTCTCTTTCTGATTTAAGGGCGCAAATTAGGAATTTAGAAATTGGTATTAAAAAGAAATCGGTAGGAGTTATGAACGGGTATTTCCAAAAAATGCATTGGAGAGTCTTAAACAGAGCGGGTCTTATTATTATGGAATTGAAGATTAATTATCCCTGTTGGGAACCGAATGAAGCTGATTTGAGTGAGGGTTTAAGAGTGTAAATTTATCTCGTTGTCTTTGGAGTGCTTTACGCCACTCGCAAAATTTTCTCCATTTTGCGTCCTTTAGCCAATTCATCGACCAGTTTGTCTAAATATCGTACTTGTTGCGTTAACGGATTTTCGATTTCTTCTATCCGATACCCACAAATCACACCGGTAATCAAGTGCGTATTAGGGTTTAGTGTAGCATTTTGAAAGAATTTTTCGAAAGTTACTTTTTCTTCCACGAGCTCTTGCAGTTTTTTTTCATCATAACCTGTTAACCATTCTATAACTTGTAACAATTCTTCTTTTGTTCTGTTTTTCTTCTCGACTTTTGCGATATAATGTGGATATACCGATGCGAATGTCATTTTTGCAATACGCTCATCGTGATTATTTGTCTTGTTCATGCTTTAGATTTTAAGGTTAATCTCCATCTATTTCAACCTTTCTAATTGTCCTTTTCTTTTTACTATGTTTTTGTAATCCCACTGGATATCTCTTGATTTGTTCAGCCAACGTTTAAGGTCTTTTGTGTTGATTTGTTCAACTGTAGTGAAGAAAATAGAAGCGTCTTTAAATTTTTTTCCTTTTATGTTTAAATCATCTTCTTCAAAGTCAGCACCACTCCAAAACATCAAACGCCATCCTGCTTTTTGTTTGCTGTAACCAACAATTGGATTACCGTCTAAAAACCAAACAGGGTGGGCGTGCCAAATTTTGCTCTCAGCTTCGGTCAATTCGTTGTCAATAGTCTGAGTAAGCACGTTGCAAATTGCTTTGTCGTCCGAGGTCTGTATGTCGTTATATGTTTGAATCTCCTCTTTCATTGTGGTCAAATGGTGTAATCGTTAATTCAATTTATATTCGATTGGTAAATTAAAAGTTACTCTTACTGCTTCTTCGTCAAGCTGTTGATTGTTTAATTGTATGCAGGCGTTGTAATGCGGATTTATATCTTAAAAACATCCAGTTTTTGCATCCAGGAGATTTCTGATTCAACAAACGTAAGTCTGGTTTTGATTATTCGGTCCGATTTATCTCTAGGATTCTTAGTTACAAATCTCGCCTTGGAATTATTAAAATCCAACGTGTATTTTTCATCAAAGTCTTCTTGTTTGTTGGAAGAAAAAGTAATCACATTGTCTTTTGCACTCCATTTTCCTTTTCCGTATTTATTTACTTCAGGTGGAATTCCCTGTTTAATTTTCGAATAATAATGAAATAGGAATGTTCCATCTTGATGTAAGTTCAATTTATAATCAAATAAATGACTTTCATCTTTACCATTTAAAATACGATTGTAATCACCGGCGAAGTCATTCGATTGTGCGAATGCCGTTAAGTTGAAAACTAAAAGGAATGTGGTAAGTAGTAGTTTCATAGGTATGTTTTTTAAATGTATTAGTGTTTTTTTACTGTTTGTTTAGCTGTTCTGGTTTATGAGCATAGCCTGTAATGCTGCGCTAATGGTTGGATCGGGTTATGAATTAATAAAGATACCATACAATTATTTAATAGTATGTGCTTTTACACCTTCGTTGGTAATCGTAATGGGTTTGATAAAACCTTGTTCGTCAAAAAACATTTCTTCTATGCACGTTTCTCTTGAATTAGCATGCGTTTCAGTAAGCGGTCTTCTGTGGTAAACAATGTAATATTGATTGGAATCAGGTGCTTTCATAACCGAATGATGCCCTGCTCCGGTAGCAATTTTAGGATCTTGTTGCAAGACTTTACCAATGCGCTTGAATGGTCCCATTGGAGAATCGGCAATCGCATACGCTACGCAATAATTGGGTCCGCCCCAGCCACCCTCGGACCACATAAAATAATATTTGTTATTTCGGATAAACATAAAAGGACCTTCAACATAATTTTCCGGAGTAATCTCTTTAAATACTGTTTTGTCTTTGAAAGGGATGAAGCCCGTAAAATCCGGTTTCAACTTAGCAATATTGCAATGTTTCCATCCACCATAAATCAAATAATGTTGACCATCCTTATCTCTAAAAACAAATTGGTCAATAGGTTGTGCGCCATTATAAAATTTATCAACTAAGGGCTTTCCTAGATAATCTTTATAAGGACCTTCAGGTTTAGATGCAACCGCTACACCTATTCCTCCTGATTCAGTATCACTTTGAATATCGTTAGCTCCAAAAAACAGAAAATATTTATTCTTGTTTTTAATGATTGACGGTGCCCACATCGCTTTTTTTGCCCATTTTACGGCAGTTGTATCTAAAATTTTAGCATGTTTTGTCCAATTGGTTAAATCAGTAGACGAGAAAGCATCCAAAAAAACTTGCTTTTCATAAGGAGCTGAAAAAGTGGGATATATCCAGTATGTTTTATCAAAAATGATTCCTTCAGGATCAGCATACCAACCTTTGAAAATAGGATTGTTATTCTTTATTTTATCAGAAACAGCATTTTGTGCACTGGTTTTTGAGAAAGAAATAATAAATAGTAAGAATAAAACTCTGTTCATGTTTTTTATTTTAAAAGTAAAAAAAAATTGCTGTGAAAAATATTTTTACGGTAAATAATTTCACCCATGCTTCACGAAGTCAGGAGACTTTGCACAGCAATCCAGACTTTAAGAAAATGTTTTTATAAAGAACACTTTGCATTGCTGGAGCAGAACGAATGGTGTTTTCAATTAAGAACCGTCCTGCTGTCCGCTGTATTCCCGATAAATAAAAACTACGGCCGAACAGCCTTGTTTTTCTAAATCGGGAGATGCCGCTTCCATCAGGGCTATCGATTCCGTTTCGTTTTCATAATAACCAAAGCAAAAGATGCTGTGGATTGTCATTTATTTTCTGCTCGAATGTACTTGTGAGATCCGTCACAGTTGGGCATTTTTTTAGACAATCCACAAGTACAATCGTTGATTCCTTTTCCGTCAAGAATACGGGGAGTGTATTTTTCAATTCGGGTTTCGCGGGTTTTGGATTGTTTGGAACCCGAAAAGTATAGGTTGTAAGCGCGCTGCCGCCCGGGAGTTAAGGCGTGGAAAGCAACTTTTAAGTCGGGATTTTTGTCTAAAGTATTTTGTAATTCTGCTACTAATTCAAGTTCGGTATTGCTTTTGAAATTTACTTTTAAGCCTGCTTTTTCAATTTCAATGGCTTCATAAATATAGGCTTTGATTATCGATTGCTGTTCTATGATTCTTTCCAGATTGGTAAACTTAAAAAAACGTACAGCCTGACTGTTTTCTCCGGGTTTGCATAGAATTCCTTCGGTGTCTTGAAGTAAAGTTCCTTTAAAAAAGCTAAGTGCACAGTATTCTTTAAAACTGCCTATAAGTACCACATTATTTCCCTTAAAACTATAACAAGGCGTACGCCACTTGAACTCTTCGGTTAGTCCGCAATCGAGTAGCAATAGTCGCAATTGTTCCATTTCGGGCTGCCATTTTTTGGCATTGCTTATAAAGTCATCAACTTTGGGATTCATTTTATTAAAATAAGGTTTTAGTTTAATAAAAGTATAAAAAACCGCGTTGCAAACGCTACGATTGTGCTACAAATTAAAATTGGTACTCGTTGCAAACAAGCATCAGTGGGATATGCTGTCTTCTCAAAAATCGAAAATAGTATTAATAGAATGCTGTGCGAAGTCTCCTGACTTCGTACCCATTGCTATATGCCGTCCTAACTTTCCCTGTGTTTGTTGATTATTGGAATTGCTACGAAGTCGCGAGACTTCGCAGAGCAATCACGATTATATTTTGTTGTTGCGACTTATTTATACTTCGCAGAGCGGGGGCTAAAGATTTCGTTTTATTTTCATAATATCTAAAGAAAAAAATCTAGGAAACCCATTTTTCTAGTAAAGGCTAAGTGGGCTTTGTGGAGTCATTGCGAGGAACGAAGCAATCCCATCCAGTTTATCTGTTGTTTTGAGTTGCTCATAGTCTTGAGGAACTACTTCTTAAAATTACAATACCCGCGTTGCAAACGCTGCGATTGTGCTCTAAATTAAAATTGGCAAAATAGAATGTTTCTTTACGGCTTAATGCGTACTATTTTATTGTCTTTCAAAACTACCAAATCACTATTCATTTTCTTTTTGAACTCAATTAATTTTTCGTAAACTTTGTCCATTCCTTCCAAAATTTTGGTTTGGTTTTCTGTTCTTTTAGGAGTTTTCATTGTACTGTTTTTTTAATTTATCGAATTTAATTTTATTTAAAATAGTCACTTCTGAATTCAAAACTTTTTCTGCAATTAATTCAGGTTTTCCAAAGGAATTGTCAAAAATCATAACTTCGTCTGCGATGGAAAGGTAAATTTCAAATAAGTTTTTTATTCCATTTTTGTATCTTCTACGGATGACTTCCGTTTCAATATTATGTCCACCTTCTGATACTCTTGTTTTGACCCTTTCAATTGCCAAGTCCACGTTTTGCAACCAAAAAAATAATAAAGTAACTGTATAGTTGTTTTTTGGGCATTAATTACTTTTGATTTATAGCTTTTTGTAGCTAAAGTTGTTTCAAAAGCAAAATTTTCATTCAAAAGTAAAAGTTCATTTACTCGGTTTATCATAATTCTGCCTGCTTCAAATGAAACTTTTTCAGGTTGAAAAGGAGACAGACCTTTTGCTATTTCATCTGCATTCACAAATTCCTTACAGTCTAAAATTTCAGGTAAAATAGTAAAAGAAGCAGTTGTTTTTCCTGCGCCATTACAACCTGCAATTATGTAAAGATTCTTCTTCATGTAGTGCAAATGTAATCAAAATGAAAATCTTAAAAATAATTCTTTTAGTATTTCATTATTTTTAGCGTTATTTAAGTCGCATTGTAAACGCTATGTTCTGTTTTCATAAGGGAGTAGGCACTCGTTGCAAACGAGCACCAGTGGGGATTTGTTGCAAACAAGCATCAGTGGGATATGCTGTCTTCTCAAAAATGAAAATAGTATTAATAGCATGCTGTGCGAAGTCTCCTGACTTCGTACCCATTGCTATATGCCGTTTTAACTTTAGCAACCTTTATTTTCCTGTGTTTGTTGATTATTGTAATTGCTACGAAGTCGTGAGACTTCGCAGAGCAATCACGATTATATTTTGTTGTTGCGACTTATTTATAGTTTGCGGAGATGGTGTTTTATTTATTTGGTATAATAGTTTTGTCTTCAATTAATTCAGTGTAGATTATAATATTTTGGAAAACACTATTAATTTCTTTTGTGTACCAAGTAATTGTTTTGTGGTTTTTGTCAAATGTTATAGTTTGTCCATAATTATCTAAATAAAAATGTCTTTGTGAACTTTGATCATAATTTTGATAAGTCCAAGGTGAATATAGCCAATTATTTTCACCTCTTTTAAAAGCATAATTATCTAAATCAAAATATAACTTCGATTGAACATTCAATTCGTTTGTTAAATCATATTCTTTGGTTAAAGAATTGTAAGTGTATTCTAAAATTTTGTTGGTTTTATAACCGCCAATTATATGATTAGAACTTTTTAATTTAACTTTTTGAATTGTTTTATTTTTTAATTTTTCTACTAGTTCGCACCCTTCATTTGATCCTAAATCACAACTCTTTAAAAAATCACTTTTTGCATTTTCTAAATTGTTTTTGTAATAATTATTCAAACCTCTAGTTATGTATGAATTTGGTAATTTTGGTTTTCTCTCAATTAATGTGTTTATGTATTTTGTAGATAAATCATAGTCTTCTTTTTGTTGATAAAGATTTGCTAGTGATAAATAAACGTCATTGGCTTTATCATAATTAATGTCATAGATAAAGTAATTTTGTTCACTTTTATTAATTTCTATAAAAGCCAAATATTGTTCTAAAGCCTTTTCGTAATTATGTTTCTTTTCAAAAATTCTACCTAAATAAAAATATGGTAAAGCTAATCTTGGATATTCTTTTGGAAATAATTTTTTTGCTTCTTCAAAGTATTTTTCTGAATATTCTAAATCGTTAGTTTCATAATATGATAGTGCTTTGTAAAAAAAAGCATCTCCGATAGAAAATTTTTCTAATTCGGAATTATTAATATCATCATCGGTTAATTGAAATTCATAAGCTAATTTTGCAGACTGATAATTTCTATTTAAAGTTTGGCTTTCAGCAAATCTCATTAAAGCAATTTTGTCTTTTTTGTTTAGTTCATAAGCCTTATAAAAGTCTTTTGAAGCTTTTGAAAAATCTTCCATTTTTGCAAATGTAACTCCTCGATTAAAATATAAAAAATCTCCTATAGCTAAACTGTCATTAATCTTTATATTTTCTAACTTTTTGTAATCATTTATTGCTTGAGGATATAATTTAGCTTTTGAATAAGCTATTGCTCTTAATGCAATAGGAAAGAAATTATTTTCTTTATTTAATGTTATTGATGTTGTAAAGTTGTCTATTGCATCTTCAATATTATTATTTCTTAAATCTTCTTGTCCTTTCATATAATATTGAACAAAAAGAGTATTTAATAATTCTGATTTTATTTTAGAAATGAAATAATTTTGTTTTTTAGTAGTAATTTCGTAACCTTCTTTAATCGCTAATAACCTTTTTAATTTGTCTGGATGTGTTTTGCTAAATGTTTGTGGCAAACTATTTATTGCTGCTAGAGCTTCCATTAATGAATAACCAAATTTTGCCATAACAAAACCAGAAAATTTATCCGCTTCGATTTCACTTAATTTATTATCATTTTCTGAAATGTTTTTTAGAGTATGTCCTTGAAGGTGATGACCAATTTCGTGAGCCAAAACAGAAATATAGACAGATTGTTTTATGTTTCTATTCTGTGAAAGCTTATTTAAAAAAGACTTGTCATACAAGATATATCTGAAACCTTCATAATTCAATGCTACACAATTATTAATTCCTGGACTATTAACGTAAACAAAATTTTTTTCTAAACCAATCATTGATGTGATATCAAATATGATTTTATCAATTTGATTGTCATTTTCAAAATTACCTTGTAAATATTTATAATAATTATTTGGAAGTTTTTCTGTATTATAACTACAATGATCTGTTTGACAATAGCAAAAAAAAGAAATAAAAAAAACAATAACTGTTTTGAAAGATGATTTCATAAAAAATAATTTATTTTAAATATGTAGTTTCAATAAGTAGAGTTGTTTCCCAAGGAAAATTAGGAATGTATGGTTGGTTTTGATCGTAGTGCTTAATTAGGCTATTCATATAATCTTCAGTGGATTTAAATTTTTAGCTAAAAATTCAAATTTAATTAACGTATGTGGTGAGTTTTTGTCTTCTATGCTTCTTAGAGTTCTAATTTCAAAATTGTATTTTTTAAGATTTGCCATATGTTTTTTCTTATCTTATGTGCTGTTGTAATTATTGTGTAACTTTTTAGATTATTTACTAAAACATAATTTTGTCAAATTCTTTGTAATTATATTTTTTTAAATTATGTTTTAGCAAATAATTAAAAACATCATTAATAGAATTCGTAAAAAAATACTTTTCCTTAATGTTATGAATAGTAGAATTAAAATCTATTTCATGGAAATCTTTTTTAAATTCTTTCAATTCGTTTTTATTCAATATAGCGAAACCAAGAAATCTAGATTCATATTCATATAAATAATAAGGTTCATTTATTTTTTTTATTTCTCCAATTATACATTCCCAAATCTTAATATTTCCAAGAGTATAGATGAATCCTTCCTTTTTAAAACCCAATTTATTAAGTAGATTTTCAGAAATACATTTTTTTTTGTAACCATAATTTAGATGGTAGTCATAAATTTTAATTTCTTTTGAGCTTTGCAGTAGTATAGCATTGTAGCCATTTTCATTTTTATTCAAGATTCTAATTTGGACATAATTGTGTTTCAAAGGGTTGTAAATTTCTATATATTCATTATCGTTGAATTCTATCATAGTTTTGGTGTTAGTTACATTTGATTTTATGTCTCTGGAAATATATTGATTGCGGTCAGTTCAGCTGAAGAATTTATATTTATTTTCAAATATATATCTTTCTACCAAAAATACTTATTAAATAAATTTGGTTTGTATTTTTTTTCAAAACTAACTCCTTTTAATTCATGAGCTTTACGGGAAACCGTAAACGCAGTTATTTTAACACAAACGCCTAGCCCTGATGGAAGCGGAAAGCCTTTGAGAGAGGGCTAATCTTTAAGTTAAAATACCCGCGTTGCAAATGCTACGATTGTGCTATAAATAAAAACTGGCACTCGTAGAAAACGATAGCCAGATGAGGTAGTTGAATGAAATAATGACTATTGCATCCATATTGGTTGCGTTCGCCAATTTGCAGGGAAACCCATTTTGTGTACCGGAACGTTTAGATATTCATTTACCAATTTAAAGAATTTATCTTTTATGGAATTCCCCGGACTTATACAATCAATTGTATATAATGTAAGAGAAAGTAAAGAGAATAGTTTTGCTCTTTGATTTTCGTTGGGAATGTAGGTTATTGGTTGATTTTTTAGGTTTTTAGGCCATAAATATTTTGTTGTAATATTATTATTCCACAATCTGGAATGATGTGCGATTACATTTCTAATTACTGTTGTTGCTTCAAGAAAACTAGAAAAATCTTTATGTGAATTAAAACCAAATTCTATTGCAATCTTAGATTTTTCAGGTAATTGATGCGCTAAGTTTTTGTATAGCTTTGAAAGTGTACCGAGTGATGCGACTTCTAAAGCCTTCCACGCTTCTGGAAGTTCGTTTTTATGATTTTTATTATGTTCTAAAATAAACTGTTCTTTACTTCTGGAAATCTCTATATTTAAATGATCGGTAATTGATTTTTGTTTGGTTTTATCTGAAAAAATAGTATAATCTATATAGCATAACGGTCCATAAGAAAGCGAAAGCTGGTAAATTAATTTGGTTCTTAAAGCCACTTCAATTCTTTCTATTGCATCAAACATTAATAGTCTTAAATGTCTATCGAAATTGTATAAATCTATGACCTCTTCAAAGTAACTGTAGTCGTTAAATTTATGCTTTACTTTGTCAGATTGCATTTCCCACCAATATCCTTTTAGGCGATAATAACTAATGTTTTTCAGGAAATGTGGCGCATTGGCTTCGTTATGAAATAGCATTCCTCGCTCTTTTAAGAGTGCAATTTGTTCCTCTATAGTTTTAGGTGTTTTGTTCGCCATATTGGTATAAAAAAAAAGACCAGAAGGCTGTTCTTAAGGGAAGCGCTACTGGTACGATTGGAACAAATGTATGTACATTTGTATTATTGTGCAAATTTTTTAACATTTATTAGGACTTGTCTACAATATCAAGGGTTTGTAATTTAACTAATGCTTGAATTATCAATATTAATGGGATTTTACGGGAAACCTTAAACGCTATTTTCAATCAAAAATGCCCTAGCCCTGATTACTTCACTTTACTTTTATTTTAATTGGAGTTCAGTGAACTTCGTTTGCAGCGGCATCTCCCGATTTAGAAAAACAAGGCTTTTTAGCCGTAGTTTTTATTATCGGGAATACAGCGAATAGCAGGAAACAGCTCCTGAAAAAGAGTTTAATTGTTTAAAAGTTTAACGTTTAAAGTTTCTACTCATGTACCATTTGTGTTACTGATGACTTAGCGTTCCTTAAGTTTTCAATTGATAAGTAATACGTCAAAAACGAGCCTTGCAAACTGAATAGTTTTTTCGTATTTTTGCACTCCAATAAAAGGAATAAGAAAATGTTAGATAGACTTCAAATAGTAAAACAACGTTTCGATGAGATATCGGATTTAATCATTCAGCCGGATGTTATCTCTGATCAGAAGCGTTATGTGCAATTGAATCAAGAGTACAAAAGTTTAAAAGCTTTGGCCGAAAAGCGCGATGAATACGTGATGATTATGGCAAATATTGAAGAAGCAAACGAAATTATAGCCGATAACAGTGATGCAGATATGACCGAAATGGCCAAAATGCAACTGGAAGAAGCAAAGGAAAGATTACCGGAACTGGAGGATGAAATCAAATTTATGTTGATTCCTAAAGATCCCGAAGATGCCAAAAATGTTATGGTGGAGATTCGTGCCGGAACGGGTGGGGATGAAGCGAGTATTTTTGCAGGGGATTTATTCCGTATGTACACAAAATATTGTGAAAACAGAGGTTGGAGAACATCTGTTGTGGATATGAATGAAGGAACTTCGGGTGGATTTAAAGAGGTGATTTTTGAAGTTACGGGAGAAGATGTTTACGGAACCTTGAAGTTTGAAGCGGGTGTTCACCGTGTGCAACGTGTACCGCAAACAGAAACGCAAGGACGTGTTCACACATCAGCAGCGACTGTTATGGTATTGCCGGAAGCAGAGGAATTTGATGTACAGATTGATATGAATGATGTGCGTGTGGATTTCTTCTGTTCTTCAGGGCCTGGTGGACAATCAGTAAATACAACCAAATCAGCGGTTCGTTTGACGCACATTCCAACAGGATTAGTGGCGCAATGTCAGGATCAAAAATCACAACACAAGAATAAAGATAAGGCTTTTGGTGTTTTGCGTTCCCGTCTATACGAACAGGAATTAGCCAAAAAACAGGCCGAGGACGCTACCAAACGTACGTCTCAAGTAAGTTCTGGTGACCGTTCTGCTAAAATCCGTACCTACAATTACGCACAAGGTCGTGTAACGGATCACCGTGTAGGTTTGACTTTGTACGATTTAGGAAATATCATGAATGGTGACATTCAGAAAATTGTTGACGAGCTAGCGTTAGTCAACAACATGGAAAAATTGAAAGAAGCCAGCGAGGTATTCTAAATAAAAAAAAGTGAAATTCGTTTCACTTTTTTTTGTGTTCTTCGGGACCTCAAAAGGGAAATAATTTTTATAAAAATAAGCTATTGAAGCCTATATTTAGTTTTAAAAACTATTTATAGGCTTCAACGATTCTATACGTTACGATGTCGTTTGTAGCCATCAATTTTATTGTTTTTAATGCTTTGGCTTCCGAAAGCGTATAACCACTTGCATAACCTGTTGGCGTGTTTACTTCCCAGAAAAAGACCGTTTTATCTGTTGTTTTGCTAATTTCAACTTTTTGTTTTTTTGAAATTGTAGTTTGATCAATTTTTTCTGTAGTGTTTGCAAACAATATTGTTGTTGCAAATAAAGATGCTGATAAGATAAAGTTTTTCATGTTTTTTGTTTTTACAATGTTAGATTAACACTGCAAAGATGAGGTTGCTATGGATTTCATTTGTTATACAAATTTTTATTTTTCTTATATAATTAACTCTTATTGGTTTGAAAATCAATTTCTTTTAAAATAAAAATATAGTTTTAGTGCAGTCCTGACAATCTATTATCCTGACAATTTTAAAAAAAGATCAGCATTAAAATAGAGCGTATTCATTGAATTTTTAAGTTATAAAACGGCCAATGCTTTTGGGGTTTTTTTCATAAATTTGCAGCACACAATTTAAACAATGACTACACAACAACTTATTGACCAAATCAGAATCAAGAAATCATTCCTAGCAGTAGGATTAGATGTTGATTTAAATAAAATTCCACAACATTTATTAGCACTGGAAGATCCTATTTTCGAATTTAATAAAGCCATAATCGATGCAACCCATGATTTAGCGGTGGCGTATAAGCCCAATACCGCTTTTTATGAAGCTTACGGAATAAAAGGTTGGATGTCGTTGCAAAAAACAATTAATTACATCAACTCAACTTATCCGGATATCTTCACGATTGCAGATGCAAAACGTGGTGATATTGGAAATACGTCTTCGATGTATGCCAAAGCTTTTTTTGAGGATTTGAATTTTGACAGCGTTACCGTTGCTCCTTATATGGGGAAAGATTCGGTGGAGCCTTTTCTTGCTTTCGAAAATAAACATACGATTATGCTGGCTTTGACTTCCAATGAAGGTGCGTTCGATTTTCAGACTTTAAACGTGGATGGAACCCGAGGCGGAGCCGAACGGAGCGGAGCTAAAGAACTATACAAGCAAGTATTAGAAACGTCAAAAACGTGGAAAAACAGTGAAAACCTGATGTATGTTGTAGGTGCTACCAAAGCCGAATATTTTACTGAAATTCGTAAAATTGTTCCCGACAGTTTCTTGCTTGTTCCCGGAGTTGGCGCACAAGGCGGAAGTCTAGCTGAAGTTTGTAAATACGGTATGAATGCCAATGTTGGGTTACTTATTAATTCTTCCAGAGCGATTATTTATGCGTCAAACGGAACTGATTTTGTTGAAAAAGCAAGAGAAGAAGCGTTGAAAATGCAACAGGAAATGGAAGGAATTATGAGTTTGAAGTTTGAAAAGGTTTAAGGTTTAAAGTGGAATAATTTTAAACAGGGACTTTTTTTAAACCATTAAGAAATACTTTAAAGCTTGTTTGTCACAACTATTAAGAAATACTTTTAAAGCTTAATTTTCTTAATTTCTTAATGGTTAAAAAGCTGCCAATTTATGTTTTAATACTATGAACTTTAAACTTGAAACTTGAAACAAAAAAATATAATCGATCAAATAGGAACTTCCCATTCTTTTGAAACGTCACCCAAGCGCATTATTTCACTGGTTCCTTCTCAAACGGAATTACTGTATGATTTGGGCTTGGAAGACCGAATTGTTGGGATTACCAAATTCTGTGTGCATCCGTATCATTTTAAGTCTGTTAAGAAAATAGTTGGAGGAACCAAGAAAGTGCATTATGAGAAAATCAGGTTGTTGCAACCGGATATCATCATTTGTAATAAAGAGGAAAATACGGAAGAAATCGTAGCAGAATTGCGTAAAATTTGCCCGGTTTGGGTGACGAATATCATCACGATTGAAGACAATTTTCAAATGATTACCGACTTTGGTCAGCTCTTCAATTGCAGAACCGAAGCCCAGAAATGGAACGACAAATTGGCTTTTGCCTTGAGCGATTTTAAAAACTTCATCAAAGATAAACCGGTTAAAAAAGCAGCCTATTTCATTTGGAAAAACCCTTTTATGGTCGCTGGTTCGGATAATTTTATCAATGAATTACTGAAACTGAACCACTTTCAGAATATTTATGATAACAAATCACGTTATCCGGAAATCGAACTCAAAAAAATGCGATTGGAAGGAGATCCGGATTTGGTTTTTCTGTCTTCAGAGCCGTATCCTTTTAAGGAGGAAGATGCATTCGAAATAGGAAGACACACGCATCATGCAAAAACGGTGTTTGTTGATGGCGAAATGTTTTCTTGGTATGGAAGCAGGCTGCTAAAAGCGTTTGACTATTTTAAAAAAATGCATCAAAAATTATAATTCGCATTCCTCTAAAATTAATTCTTCTGTTGTTACGGTAGACTTAACAGTGGTCTTGTCGAAGTTGAAATTTAGTTCTGAGAGCATTTGGTATTCTCTTTTAAGCTTTTCTATTTCACTTTTCTCTTTCAATAATCCTTTCATGGGTGTAAATTTTTTGCAAATTTACGGTATACAATTATAAAACCAGCATTATTTTTTGTTAAGATTGGGATTTAAAATTAAAGTCCTATTTTTACAAAAAAAACAAGTGATTAATTATACCATTTACGAAAATAAAAACACCGATCAGTGGGTAACTTTTGTTCATGGCGCCGGTGGGAGTTCTTCTATCTGGTTTAAGCAAATACGTGATTTTAAAAAACAGTATAATGTATTGTTATTGGATTTAAGAGGTCACGGGGAATCAAAACCTACTTTAAAGACAGCTTTCAAACAGAAATATACTTTTTCGGCTTTGGCCAATGATATTCTGGAAGTCTTAGATTTTCTTAAAATTAAAAAATCACATTTCGTTGGCATTTCTTTGGGTACCATACTCATCAGACAATTGGCTGAAATGTATCCGGAACGCGTGCAAAGCATGATTCTTGGCGGCGCAATCCTGAAAATGAATTTCCGTTCTCAAGTATTAATGCGATTGGGAAATATGTTTAAATACGTATTGCCGTATTTGGTTTTATATAAGTTTTTTGCCTTTGTCATTATGCCTAAAAAAAGTCACAAGCAATCTCGTGTTCTTTTTATCAATGAAGCTAAAAAATTATACCAGAAAGAATTCATCAAATGGTTTAAACTCACTGCAGAAATAAATCCGGTGCTGAAATGGTTCCGCCAGGTCGAATTGAATATTCCTACGCTTTATGTTATGGGCGAAGAGGATTATATGTTTTTGCCATCGGTTAGGAAAGTTGTTGAAAATCATTATAAATCGTCAAAACTCTTTGTAATAGAAAAATGTGGACATGTAGTAAATGTGGAGCAACCTAATGCTTTCAATGATGCAGTTCTTTCTTTTATAAATACCGCTAAATAAAAAAATGCCTGCATTACAAATGCAGGCAATTCTTTAACTAACCAAAACCAAAATAATAAATAACCAGTTTATTACTCTGCAAAGATCACACATAAGGAGACGTTTTGCTGTTAAGATTTTGTTATTACTTTGTTGTACATAAGTTAAGTTTTTTAACTTTATTTCCAGAGCACTTCTTTAAGTATTTTGACATCATCTGAGGCTATAGAATTTCAGTAGGTTTAGACTATCATTAGAAATTCATAGTGATTTAGTTGCTGGGCGTTGAGGTGTATTTGTTAAAAAGATAAATTACTTTATTTAAACACGATGAATATTCTCGAACTCGAATTATTGACGGATAGTATTACTGAAACGGAGTTGTTTTACACTGACGTTATCAGATTGAAAACTATTTCGAAAACCAATTCGAGTATTTCATTTGCCGCTGGTTCCACAAAACTAACTTTCCGTTCTTCTGAGAATTTAAAACCAGTGTATCATTTTGCTTTTGATTTACCCAATAATAAATTGTTGGAAGCCTTTGCTTGGATAGAAAAGAAAACTGAAATTATGGAGGTTGTTCCACCAGAAAAAATTGCCGATTTCTATAACTGGAATGCAAAGTCTTTTTATTTCTATGACAATAATGGAAATATTTTAGAATTTATTGCCCGTTTTAGCTTGGATAATACTTCAGAAAAACCATTTGATGGATTGTCAATTCTTTCTGTAAGCGAAATAGGTTTTGTGACCAAAAATGTTTCAAAACTCAGTGATGAAATGTTTAATAAATACGGTCTTTCGGTATTTTCAAAACAACCAAAACTAGAAAAGTTTATCGTTTTAGGAACTGATACAGGGCTTTTTATTCTTGTGGAAGAAAACCGGGATTGGTATCCAACGCATCAAAAAGCAAAATCGTTTTGGACCAAAGTAGTATTTGACAATAATGAAAAAACGAGGGAAATTGAAATTTCAGGTTAAAAAAAATGCTCACCAATAAGCGAGCATTTTATATATAATAGACAATATCCTTTAATTCTATGGGGTTTGGTTCTCTTTTCTTTGGAGAGGGTTGGGTGAGGATTTATAAAAACACCACCGTTTTATTGTCATAAACCATTGTTTTTCTCTCGGCATGCAGTTTTATGGCTCTGGCCAAAACCATGCGTTCCAGATCGCGCCCTTTCATAATAAAATCTTCTATAGAATGACTGTGTGAAACTCGGGCAATATCCTGCTCGATAATCGGACCTTCATCTAATCCTTCGGTTACATAATGACTGGTGGCACCAATGATTTTCACACCGCGTTTAAAAGCAGAATGATATGGTTTTGCTCCGGGAAATGCCGGAAGAAAGGAATGATGAATATTGATAATTTGATTCTTGTATTGCGCAATCAAATTAGGTGTGATAATTTGCATGTAGCGTGCCAAAACAATGAAGTCAATATTGTATTCTTTCAATAAATCCAACTGTTTTTGTTCGCCTTCGCTTTTAATGTCTTTCGTAAAAGGAACATAATGAAACGGAATAGAAAAACGCTCTGCCACTGCTTTCAAATCCTCATGATTGCTTATAATCAAAGGGATTTCAAGAGGTAATTCGCCAGCGCTGTAGCGTCCTAAAATATCATACAAACAGTGATCGTATTTAGAAACAAACAAAGCCATTCTTGGTTTTTCGTTTTGGGTATACATTTCCCACGACATATTAAAAGGAGCAGCTAACTTAGCTTGAAAATCAGTTTTAATGGCTTCAATATTCCAATTTTTGGCACTGAATTCACATTCTAAACGCATGAAAAATACATTTTCATCGGCATCGACATGTTGATCTAAATAAATAATATTACCATCAATAGAGGAAATATAATTCGTAACGGAAGCAATAATTGCTTTTTGATCTTCGCAATGGATTAGGATTGTAATTTTCTGCATTAGGGTTCTGTTTTCAGCTTTGTTGGTAGTAATGAATAGTATTTTTCAAAACTAAACGTATTTGTTTTTATAAAAAAGTTGGATTTGGCTGTTTTATGTTTGAAAAAAAACAGCCAAATTTCAATCTATTTGTTATCCTGCAAGGCAAAAACCTTTTGCAATAAAACAGAAGTTCTGGAACTCAAATTCGTTCTGATGTTTTTTTCTTCAACAGCAACCATTTTGAAAACGCCATTCAACGCTTGGTTCGTAACATAATCAGTCAAATCAGGATTCACTTTATTTACAAGAGGAATGCTATTGTATTTAGTAATAATGTTGGCCCATACTTTATCGGCACCAACTTTGGTAAACGAATTTTTAATCACCGGATTAAATTTTCCGTACAAAGCTGTCGAAGTACTGTTCTGCAAATAAGTGGTAGCCGAACTTTCATTTCCCATCAAAATCGTTTTGGCATCCATAAAAGTCATGTTTCTAACGGCATCAACAAATATTGGAGTCGCTTCCTTCACTGCGTCTTCGGCAGCACGATTCAATACTTTCAAACCTTCGTCAGCCAAAGAACTCAATCCAATTCTTCTCAAACCAGTATCTACTTTTCTCAATTCTTCCGGCAATAAAATTTTCACGGCTTCATTTCTGTAAAAACCATCGGTAGCAGTCAGTTTTGTTACCTGTTTCGAAATCCCATTGTTCAATGCTTCCTTCAATCCACCGGCAATATCAACGCCGCCAATTCCTTGCGTTTGTGGAAATTGATTCATCACCTGTTGCATTTCAGCACAACTCGAAAGCGAAACCGCCATCATAACCATTAAAATTTTCTTCATCGTAATTAGAGTATTAGTTTACTTCGTCTGTTTGCCATTTGGCTTTTGTAAAAATACTACTTATTCAAAAACAAAGCCAACTATTCTTTAGGAGCACAAATTTTAGTTTTATTAATCAGGATTTGTCCCGCTTTCCGCTGTATTCCCGATAAATAAAAACTACGGCTGATAAAAGCCTTGTTTTTCTAAATCGGGAGATGCCGCTTCAATCGGGGCTAAATAACAAAATTCTGTGTTATTTATTAACAACGAGCCACAACATCAAATAATTTTTAAAATAAAATCGTAAATTGCAGGCTTAAATTATCATATTCATAAAATGGAACAACAAAAACCATATATCCCTAACAATAAAGTAAGAATTGTTACCGCAGCAGCTCTTTTTGACGGTCACGATGCCGCAATCAACATCATGCGTAGGATTATTCAGTCTACAGGTGTTGAGGTAATCCATTTGGGCCATGACCGTAGTGTGGAAGAAGTTGTCAATACAGCGATTCAAGAAGATGCCAATGCGATTGCAATAACTTCCTATCAAGGTGGGCATAACGAATATTTCAAATACATGTATGACTTGCTTCAGGAAAAAGGAGCAGGGCAAATCAAAATATTTGGCGGTGGCGGAGGTGTAATCCTGCCTTCTGAAATTGCCGAGTTACAAGCGTATGGAATTACAAGAATTTATTCTCCTGATGACGGACGTGCTTTGGGTTTACAAGGAATGATAAATGATTTAGTACAACGTGCAGATTATGCTATTGGAGATCAACTAAGTGATGAAATCAATCATTTAGAAGAAAAAAATCCAAAAGCAATTGCCAGAATTATTTCATCAGCAGAGAATTTTCCTGATGTTGCGGCCAAAACTTTGGAAGCCATCCAAAAAAAGAATGAGAATTGCACGATTCCGGTTCTTGGGATTACAGGAACAGGAGGAGCAGGAAAATCATCATTAGTAGATGAGCTGGTGCGTCGTTTTCTAATCGATTTCCCGGAAAAAACAATCGGGTTAATCTCTGTAGATCCATCCAAAAGAAAAACTGGTGGAGCATTACTTGGAGATAGAATCCGAATGAATGCTATCAATAGTCCTAGAGTTTACATGCGTTCATTGGCCACACGTCAATCGAATTTGGCTTTGTCTAAATATGTTGCCGATGCGATTCAAGTGATTAAAGCGGCAAATTATGATATCATCATCTTGGAAACTTCTGGAATCGGGCAATCTGATACGGAAATCATGGACCACTCTGATGTATCTTTATATGTTATGACACCGGAATTTGGTGCTGCAACCCAATTGGAAAAAATCGACATGCTTGATTTTGCCGACTTGGTAGCGATAAACAAATTTGACAAACGCGGTTCTTTGGATGCATTGAGAGACGTGAAAAAACAATACCAACGCAACCATAATCTTTGGGATGCAGATTTAGATACACTTCCAGTTTTCGGGACAATTGCTTCGCAGTTTAACGATCCGGGAATGAATACGCTGTACAAAGCTATTATGGATAAAATCCATGAGAAAACGAATTCTGATTTGAAATCAACGTTCCAAATCACTCGTGAAATGAGTGAGAAGATTTTCGTTATTCCGCCACACAGAACGCGTTATTTATCTGAAATTGCCGAAAGTAACAGAAAATATGATGTTACGGCGGTTAGTCAGGAACAAGTTGCCCAGAAATTATACGGAATTTTCAAAACGATTGAAACAGTTGCCAAGAAAATACCTGAAATAAACAAAGCAGGAATTAATGACGATTCGGTTTTACCAACTGCTTTGGAATCTGAAAAACCAGGTGCCGCTGAAGACAAAATCTTTTTAAACCTTTTACTGAATCAATTTGATAAAGTAAAAATGGATTTGGATCCGTACAATTGGGAAATCATTTTGACTTGGAGCGAAAAAGTAAACAAGTACAAAAATCCAGTTTATACGTTCAAAGTTCGTGACAGGGAAATAAAAATGGCTACGCATACAGAGTCACTTTCACATTCTCAAATTCCGAAAATAGCGTTGCCAAAGTATCAAGCTTGGGGAGATATTTTACGTTGGTGTTTGCAGGAAAATGTTCCTGGAGAATTCCCTTTTACTGCTGGATTGTATCCTTTCAAACGTGAAGGAGAAGATCCTTCTCGTATGTTTGCCGGAGAAGGCGGACCAGAAAGAACGAACAAGCGTTTTCATTATGTAAGTGCGGGATTACCTGCAAAACGATTATCAACGGCTTTTGACAGCGTAACTTTATACGGAAACGATCCACATGTGCGTCCTGATATTTATGGAAAAATAGGTAATGCCGGAGTTTCTATTTGTTGTTTGGATGATGCCAAAAAATTATATTCTGGTTTCGATTTGGTTCATGCGATGACTTCGGTAAGCATGACTATTAATGGACCAGCTCCTATGTTGTTAGGGTTTTTCATGAATGCGGCTATTGACCAACAATGCGAGTTTTACATCAAAGAAAATGGTCTTGAAAAAGAAGTTGAAGCAAAAATTAAACAAATCTATACCAAAAAAGGAGTCGAGAGACCGCATTATCAAGGTGATTTACCTGAAGGAAATAACGGTTTAGGGTTGATGCTTTTGGGGGTTACCGGAGATGAGGTTTTACCTTTGGAAGTGTATAACGACATAAAAGCAAGAACATTGTCACAAGTTCGTGGAACGGTTCAAGCTGATATTTTAAAAGAAGACCAAGCACAAAATACGTGTATTTTCTCTACTGAATTTGCATTGAGATTGATGGGTGACGTACAGGAATATTTCATTACCAACAATGTTAGAAACTTCTATTCGGTTTCTATTTCAGGATATCACATTGCTGAAGCGGGTGCAAATCCTATCACGCAATTGGCTTTCACACTTTCTAATGGTTTCACGTATGTGGAATATTATTTGAGTCGTGGCATGAACATCAACGATTTTGGACCAAACTTATCATTCTTTTTCTCGAATGGAGTAGATCCTGAATATGCAGTTATTGGTCGTGTGGCACGTAAAATTTGGGCGAAAGCCATGAAAAACAAATACGGTGCCAACGAACGTGCGCAAATGTTGAAATACCATATTCAGACATCAGGTCGTTCTTTACACGCGCAGGAAATTGATTTCAATGATATTCGTACGACTTTGCAAGCGTTGTATGCCATTTATGACAACTGTAATTCGTTGCATACTAACGCGTATGACGAAGCAATTACAACGCCAACAGAAGAATCTGTACGTCGTGCAATGGCAATTCAGTTGATTATCAATAAAGAATTAGGTTTGGCTAAAAATGAAAATCCAATTCAAGGTGCTTTTATTATCGAAGAATTGACAGATTTAGTGGAAGCTGCGGTTTTACAGGAATTCGACCGAATTACAGAACGTGGTGGTGTTCTTGGTGCTATGGAAACGATGTACCAACGAAGTAAAATTCAGGAAGAAAGTTTGTATTATGAAACTTTGAAACATACCGGTGAATTCCCAATTATTGGTGTAAATACGTTCTTGAGTTCTAAAGGTTCTCCAACAGTGATTCCAGCTGAAGTAATTCGTGCCACCGAAGAAGAAAAACAATACCAAATTGATATGTTGAACCATTTACATCAATCGAATCAGGATTTAGTAAATACACATTTGAATACGCTTCAGGAAGCTGCCATTAAAAACGAAAACTTATTTGAACATTTGATGGAAGCGACAAAGGTTTGTTCTTTGGGACAAATCACTTCGGCTTTGTTTGAAGTAGGCGGGCAATATAGAAGAAATATGTAAAATGTAATTCATATTTATAATAAAACAAAAAGGCTGTCCCAAAAGACAGCCTTTATTAATACTATTCGGCAGTACACTAATTGATAGTTGCCAAATTTCTATTTTTCATCGTTGGTTTGTAAACTTCCGAGATTGCTTTTGTTGTTAAAAATGTTTTTTGTTCCGAGATAATAATTTCGTGTTTTACTTTTTTCAGGTTGTTTTCGACAACCAAATAATACGTTCCCACGGGAAATTCGTCTAAATTATAGGTCTTTGAAATTCTTTTTTCACCTTTTGCTTTTTCGGTGTAGATTAAATTATTCTGATCATCATAAATAGATACATTAGCTTGTTTAATTTGGTTTAGAGTAAAGCTAATTTCATTTCCTTTTCCTTTTTTTACGTTAAGTAAAAAATTGTCTTCAATTGCATACATACTCATACTAGTCATTGTTACTATCAACAATAAACTCAATTTTAAAATGTTTTTCATAATTCTAGTTTTTAAATTAATAGTTAAAATTTCTATTGTAAAATTAGGATAAGAATCGTTTACGGAATAGAACTATATTTTCTGATTTAGGTGCTATTTTATCATCATAATGCCGATTATGGTTAAAATTCAATAATTTATAAATTCATTTATGTTAAAAAAATATATATTGTTTAATTTCGAAATAAAAAAGTAAGAGGTTTTTGTTTAATGTGGAGTTAATTATTTATTGAATTGTTTTTACAAAAACACATCAATATTGAATTAAGCTGTTCTAAATGAATCAATTGTTTTTGTAAAGTGTATTCGATTTTTAAACGATAAAGCAAGTTTTTCTGGAAAAGTGTATATTTACTTTTCAATCACCAAAAAAACTATCAAATGAAGAAACTTCAGATTCTATTTTTATTTTTCCTTCTTGGACACACTGCATCATCTTATGGTGCAAAAGCCGATACGTTGCAAATCCCGAGTTCAGCTATGAATAAAACCTATAAAGCTGCGGTAGTATTGCCCAGTTCTTATGCTAAAAGCAAGGTTAACTATCCTGTTCTTTATCTGTTGCACGGTGCTTATGGTCATTTTAATGATTGGTTGTCTAAAACCCCGGATAAGAATTTATTGCACAATTTAGCGGATCAGTATAATATCATAATTGTAATGCCGGAAGGGGAAACTTTCAGTTTTTATCTTGATAGTCCTGTTAATAAAGGAAGTCAGTTTGAAACATATATCACAAAAGAAGTAATTCAGAAAGTAGATAATACCTATCGAACAATAAATGACAGAAAAGGACGTGTAATTACAGGACTTTCTATGGGAGGTCATGGGGCATTGTATCTTTCGACAAAACACCCGGAACTATTTTGTGCCGCAGGAAGTATGAGTGGAGCCGTTGATATGGGGAGTATGATTAATCCAGAATCTAAGGAAAGAGTGACTAAATTAATGGAACCTGTTTTTGGAATTGAAGGAGTACCACAGGAAGTGTATGCCTCAAATGCTGTTTTAAATATGGTTGATAAAATAAAAAGTAACAAACTGGAATTGATTATAGATTGCGGAGTAGATGATTTTTTGATAGAATCTAACAGGGAATTACACCGAAGACTCGTTTATAATAAAGTTTCTCATGATTATACGGAACGTCCAGGAGCTCACACTTGGGAATATTGGGAAAATGCATTGCCTTCTCATGTGTTATTTTTTAGCAAAATTTTAAGAAACAACACTGTTGCCGTGAAATAGGAATTAGAATTGGATTATAATTTTTAACACAAAAGACCTTTCAGCAATGAAGGGTCTTTTTTTTGACGTTTTTTAGAAGGCTATATTGTTTTCATGAATAAAAAGCAATGTTTTTAAACCCTCCTGAGTTTTTTTTAACCTTAAAAAAGGATTCATTTTCAGTACTTTAAGAGAAATAATTTTTTAAATAAATGTTGGATAAAGAATCGATATCACTAATTCATATGTTAAAGGATATTACTGTTTTTTAACATTGTTTTTTTATTAACAAAATTTAAATAATATATTACCTAATTAATTGATTATCAGTAAGTTAACAGGTTTTTAAGTATTAATATTTTGTAGCTGTAAACCTTTTCTTAGCGAATAGTGTCTCTTGTCGGGAATAACAGAATTTTATCTTGTTTAGAGTTTTTTTGTTTTCTTTTTTTGATGTTATAGCTAACTTTGATTCAACAAAAGTTAATTATTTAAGTTTTTTTTACAACGTAACTATTTGGTTATCAGATGTATTTTTACTCTTTGCAATAAAGTGGACTTTTTTAGATGGAGTGCTTCATAAAATTGTTTTTTGAAGATATTTCGTTTGATGCAAGTTTTTCCTTTGAGTTAAAAATCTTTTGTTTGAACCAGTTATTAATTTCAATACTGATTGTTTTAGATTAAAGTTTAAAGATTGCTTTGTAAAGCAATTGTCTGGTAGATAAAAGAATTTAGTTATTGTTCCCCACAATAAAAATCTTTTGAATGATGGATTACTTCATAAATGTGTTTATGAAGGTTGATTTGTAGCTCAGTAATTTTTAGCCTCAGTCTGTAACTTCCTTTTTTTTTCTAATTTATGGTATTAAACTACACTCTATCTATGGAACAGGATCTTTTCAACTCTTCGAAAACCCCACTTCTACATGTGCTTTCTTATTAATAATATGGTCTTAAAACCAAATTATTATGAAAAAATTTATATTTTATACGATAAAAAGTGTACAAGATTATTGTTGCACTTTTTCCTGGCGCTTCAACGCAGGTTTTTCGAGCTTTTTTTGGACGAGTGCGTTTGCTAAAAAGCTCTTTTTTTATGTAACGTTGCTATTTTTAGTATTTGGTCAGGCTCCTATTTATGGGCAACTTGTTGGTGGAGCAACTGTCAAAGCCAATTTTGGTATTGAAGCTGATGCTTATGCCAACTTGTTGCAGTTTGGGAGTCTTCCCAATCAGGCTGGTACAGACGACTGGTTTAATACTACCTACCCAGGCAGTGGTAAAGGAGTCATAGATGTAACTGGTGCTGCTGCGCTGAGAACTTCTATTCTGGCTAATAATAATTATTCCTTTACAAAAGGGCAGTCAGTAACCACGCCAGCTCCAGGCTTTCCATATCCAATTGTTGATGGGTTTTTATGGATTGATTCTGTGTATGGCAGGGATACTAATTCCGCTCAAGGGAATAGTGATTCGAGTATTTTTTCTAGTACATCAGATAAAAATGCTGATAATCCAATTACTTGGAGTCTAGGCGCTGGAAGTGTTCCTCAAAAAGATGATATCATTGATGTAATGGCGCATTTACGAGGAACAAATCCGCATGATCCCTCTACAAATCCAGGTTTTCCTGTAGACGACAGACCTTTTGATGTACTTTGGGCTTATGCTGCTGCAACATTGCGATCTACTGATGGTAGCAAGCATATTGATTTTGAATTCTTCCGTACCTTAGTTAGCTACTCTCCAGGAGATTTAGTTTTTGGGAATACAGGCAGCGATGGAGGTCGTACCGCATTTACTTTTAATGCTGACGGAAGTGTTAATGTTCCTGGAACTATAATCGTTTCGATTGATTATGAAGGAGGAGGATCTAAACCTGAAGTTAGAATCAGAGTATGGATGGATGAAACTGTTTTTAATACATATAATAATTCAGCAGCCTTAAGACCATTTAGCGTAGTTCCCGGAACTTTTGAAAAAGGGGAGCAAAGCGGTAATTTTGGTTATGGGCGTATTGTTTCCAATGACCCAGCCGATGTTGAAAATATTTTTGGAAGGGTAAATGCTGAAGATACTACTTTAGGTCCGCCTTGGGGAACTATTGAAGGTCCAAACGCAGCATTTTTTGATCACTACCAAATCCTTCAACATGTAGAAATTGGTATTAATCTTACTGCTTTTGGTTTGGACAGAAAAGGACAAGGTTCTGGGCCATGTGCCAATGTATTGGGGAGTTTATTGGTTAAGACCCGTAGTTCCGCAGGTGGACAGTCTGATTCTTTTACCAGTGAGCAAAAAGATTTTGCAGGACCATTCCCATTTGGTGATACAGTAACTCCAACGGTAGCTGCTAATGTTAATCAAGTGATTACTTGTATTAATACCAATGCCACTATTACTGCTACAGGCATAGCCCCAACGGGAGCAACTATAGAATGGTATAATCCTTCTAATGTACTTATTCCAGGCGATAATCCACTGGATCCTGACAGAGTGGTAACAGACTCTGGTACCTATACTGTCAAAGTCTATGCGCCAGGTTTTACAGGGTGCTTTGCTCAAGCGACAGTAGTTGTAGAAAAAAACAATACACCGCCAATAGCGGTAGCAGGATCTGATTTCACTAAAACCTGTATATCAAATCCTGATGGCGGTTCTATTGGAGAAGCGGCTCAAGCTGGATTTACTTATTCTTGGATTTCATCTCCAGCCGGATTTACTTCGACTGCTGCAAATCCAACAGTTAATCCAAGTGTGACTACTACTTATACTGTTACTAAAACGCATACCGCTTCTGGTTGTAGCGATACTGATGAAGTGACTGTAACGGTGAATAAACCAACTGTAGTTGCGAATGCAGGATCTGATTTCACTAAAAATTGCTTGATTAACATATCAGGTGGTTCTATTGGAGAAGTGGCAGAAGCCGGATTTACTTATTCCTGGACTTCATCTCCAGCTGGATTTACTTCGACTGCTGCAAATCCAACAGTTAATCCAAGTGTAACTACTACTTATACTGTTACCAAAACGCATACCGCTTCTGGTTGCAGCGATACCGATGAGGTTACTGTAACGGTGAATAAACCAACAGTAGTTGCGGTAGCAGGACCTGATTTTACTAAAACCTGTATATCAAATCCTGATGGCGGTTCTATTGGAGAAGTTGCAGAAGCTGGATTTACTTATTCTTGGACTTCATCTCCAGCCGGATTTACTTCGACTGCCGCAAATCCAACAGTTAATCCAAGTGTGACTACTACGTATACCGTTACCAAAACGCATACCGCTTCAGGTTGTAGCGATACTGATGAGGCGACTGTAACTGTGAATAAACCAACAGTAGTTGCTAATGCAGGATCTGATTTCACTAAAAATTGCTTGATTAATATATCAGGTGGTTCTATTGGAGAAGTGGCAGAAGCTGGATTTACTTATTCCTGGACATCATCTCCAGCCGGATTTACTTCGACTGCCGCAAATCCATTCGTTAATCCAAGTGTGACTACTACGTATACCGTTACCAAAACGCATACCGCTTCAGGTTGTAGCGATACTGATGAGGTTACTGTAACAGTTAATCAACCAACAGTAGTTGCGGTAGCAGGATCTGATTTCACTAAAACCTGTACATTAAACCCTGATGGCGGTTCTATTGGAGAAGTGGCTCAAGCCGGATTTACTTATTCTTGGATTTCATCTCCAGCCGGATTTACTTCGACTGCCGCAAATCCAACAGTTAATCCAAGTGTAACTACTACGTATACCGTTACAAAAACGCATACCACTTCTGGTTGTAGCGATACCGATGAGGTTACTGTAACGGTGAATAAACCAACGATAGTGGTAAATGCAGGTTCTGATTTCACTAAAAATTGCTTGATTAATATATCAGGTGGTTCTATTGGAGAAGTTGCAGAAGCCGGATTTACTTATTCTTGGACATCATCTCCAGCCGGATTTACTTCGACTGCTGCAAATCCATTTGTTAATCCAAGTGTGACTACTACGTATACCGTTACCAAAACACAGACAGCTTCTGGTTGCAGCGATACCGATGAGGTTACTGTAACGGTTAATCAACCAACTGTAGTTGCGGTAGCAGGATCTGATTTCACTAAAACCTGTATATCAAATCCTGATGGCGGTTCTATTGGAGAAGCGGCTCAAGCTGGATTTACTTATTCTTGGACATCATCTCCAGCCGGATTTACTTCGACTGCTGCAAATCCAATAGTTAATCCAAGTGTGACTACTACTTATACTGTTACTAAAACGCATACCGCTTCTGGTTGTAGCGATACTGATGATGTGACTGTAACGGTGAATAAACCAACAGTAGTTGCGGTAGCAGGACCTGATTTCACTAAAACCTGTATATCAAATCCTGATGGCGGTTCTATTGGAGAAGTGGCTCAAGCTGGATTTACTTATTCTTGGACATCATCTCCAGCCGGATTTACTTCGACTGCTTCAAATCCAACAGTTAATCCAAGTGTAACTACTACGTATACTGTTACCAAAACGCATACCGCTTCTGGCTGTAGCGATACCGATGAGGTTACTGTAACAGTTAATAAACCAACTGTAGTTGCTAATGCAGGATCTGATTTCACTAAAAATTGCTTGATTAATATATCAGGTGGTTCTATTGGAGAAGTTGCAGAAGCTGGATTTACTTATTCTTGGACTTCATCTCCAGCCGGATTTACTTCGACTGCTGCAAATCCAACAGTTAATCCAAGTGTGACTACTACGTATACCGTAACTAAAACGCATACCGCTTCTGGTTGTAGCTATACCGATGAGGTTACTGTTACGGTTAATAAACCAACAGTAGTTGCGGTAGCAGGACCTGATTTCACTAAAACCTGTATATCAAATCCTGATGGCGGTTCTATTGGAGAAGCGGCTCAAGCTGGATTTACTTATTCTTGGATTTCATCTCCAGCCGGATTTACTTCGACTGCTGCAAATCCAACAGTTAATCCAAGTGTGACTACTACTTATACTGTTACTAAAACGCATACCGCTTCTGGTTGTAGCGATACTGATGAAGTGACTGTAACGGTGAATAAACCAACTGTAGTTGCGGTAGCAGGATCTGATTTCACTAAAAATTGCTTGATTAACATATCAGGTGGTTCTATTGGAGAAGTGGCAGAAGCCGGATTTACTTATTCTTGGACATCATCTCCAGCCGGATTTACTTCGACTGCTGCAAATCCAACAGTTAATCCAAGTGTGACTACTACTTATACTGTTACTAAAACGCATACCGCTTCTGGTTGTAGCGATACTGATGATGTGACTGTAACGGTGAATCAACCAACAGTAGTTGCGGTAGCAGGACCTGATTTCACTAAAACCTGTATATCAAATCCTGATGGCGGTTCTATTGGAGAAGCGGCTCAAGCTGGATTTACTTATTCTTGGACATCATCTCCAGCCGGATTTACTTCGACTGCTTCAAATCCAACAGTTAATCCAAGTGTAACTACTACGTATACTGTTACCAAAACGCATACCGCTTCTGGCTGTAGCGATACCGATGAGGTTACTGTAACGGTGAATAAACCAACTGTAGTTGCGAATGCAGGATCTGATTTCACTAAAAATTGCTTGATTAACATATCAGGTGGTTCTATTGGAGAAGTGGCAGAAGCTGGATTTACTTATTCTTGGACTTCATCTCCAGCCGGATTTACTTCGACTGCTGCAAATCCAACAGTTAATCCAAGTGTGACTACTACGTATACCGTAACTAAAACGCATACCGCTTCTGGTTGTAGCGATACCGATGAGGTTACTGTTACGGTTAATAAACCAACAGTAGTTGCGGTAGCAGGACCTGATTTCACTAAAACCTGTATATCAAATCCTGATGGCGGTTCTATTGGAGAAGCGGCTCAAGCTGGATTTACTTATTCTTGGATTTCATCTCCAGCCGGATTTACTTCGACTGCTGCAAATCCAACAGTTAATCCAAGTGTGACTACTACTTATACTGTTACTAAAACGCATACCGCTTCTGGTTGTAGCGATACTGATGAAGTGACTGTAACGGTGAATAAACCAACTGTAGTTGCGGTAGCAGGATCTGATTTCACTAAAAATTGCTTGATTAACATATCAGGTGGTTCTATTGGAGAAGTGGCAGAAGCCGGATTTACTTATTCCTGGACTTCATCTCCAGCCGGATTTACTTCGACTGCTGCAAATCCATTCGTTAATCCAAGTGTGACTACTACTTATACCGTTACCAAAACGCATACAGCTTCAGGTTGTAGCGATACTGATGAGGTTATTGTAACAGTTAATCAACCAACAGTAGTTGCGGTAGCAGGACCTGATTTCACTAAAACCTGTATATCAAATCCTGATGGCGGTTCTATTGGAGAAGTAGCAGAAGCTGGATTTACTTATTCTTGGATTTCATCTCCAGCCGGATTTACTTCGACTGCTGCAAATCCAACAGTTAATCCAAGTGTGACTACTACGTATACCGTTACTAAAACACATACCGCTTCTGGTTGTAGTGATAGTGATGAGGTGACTGTAACGGTTAATATAGCACTACCAAATGCAGTTGCAGGTGACGATGTTCTGATATTATGTGGTGAAACTACTGTACTATTATCAGGAACTTCAACTACTCAAAATGCAATCTACTCTTGGGTTGCCAGTAATGGTGGTAACATTGTCTCTGGGGCAGATACAGCTACACCAACTGTGAATGCAGCTGGAACGTACACATTAACTGTTACAGATCCAATAAATGGATGTACTGCTTCTGATGTAGTTCTCGTTACTAATCAAATTTGTATCGTTGAAGGTTGTACATTAGGATACTGGAAAAACCATACTGATAGATGGTGTTCAAGCTATACTCCTACAATGTTGTTCGGCGATGTGTTTGTAAATGCACCGTCCAATCTTGCTAATTTAACTTTATTGCAAGCGCTTAATTTAGGTGGTGGAGGTATTTTTAATTTAGCTCGTCAAGGAGTAGCCGCTTTATTGAATGCTTGCAGCGATGAAGTTGATTATCCTGCACCATATTCTGATAGTCCACAATCGGTAATAGATGCCGTTAATGCAGCCTATTCATCAGGAGGAAATGCACCTGGAAAATTAGCCACTCAATTGGATATTCTTAATAATTCAGGATGTCCATTAGGAGGAACTCCTGCTACAAAAGAAGGAGATGGTTTGGGTGATAAAGCAGGTTTTGAAGCCTATCCAGTTCCTTTCAAAGATCAACTTACCATTAGATATAATTTTGATTATGTATCTGATGTGAAAATCGATGTACTTAATTCACAAGGAGTTTCAATACTTTCAAAAATGGATAATAATAGTTATTTAAACAAAGAAGTTACACTAAATCTTAATTCTTATGTAGATAGATCAGAAGTGTATGTTGTAAAAGTAACAACCAATAGAGGGAGTAGTGTGAAAAAAGTAATTTCTTCAAAATAGGTTATGAATAATCATCTGATCCTATAAAATATTGAGAAGGATTAGAGTATGAAATTAAACCTCGAAAGTTTTGCTTTCGAGGTTTTTTATTTATAACTAATTGATTAACAGTATTTTAAATAAAAATAATTTATTTTAAAACATACTATTTTTCTGAATCAATAGGTTTTTTATCGAATATATTTGCTCTTTATCAGATTTGCTTTTCGCTTTTTAATAGGGCTTTAATGCATTGATTAACTTTGATATAGCAAAAAAATAATTCATTTTTTCGAGCTGTTTTCCAAAATAGTTTACTGGTAAAAAAGGATTTTTAGGATTGTTCCCCGCAATAAAATATCCTTTTGATGAAGGAGTTCTTCAATTTTTTTGAAGGTGTTTTTTATTCAGAAAGTTGTATCGCTTAGATTGAAAGCTTTCTATTTTTTCTTTTTTTGAACTTATTTATTAATTTGAAATTAAGGTTTTTAAGTTTCTTTTAAAGCCCCAATTTGGTTAATAAAAGGTAGTTTATTACCCCAAAATAAAGTATTCTTTTGATGATGGCGTACTTCATAAATGAGTTTGTGAGGGTGATTTGTTTTTATATGATTGTTTCTATCCCAAGTCTACTGTTTTCCTATTTTTTAACAACTATGGAGTAAAATTACAATATCATGAAAAATAATACACTTCAGCAGTTTTTCGGAGCTTTATCAAGCAAGAACATATTTTGCTTTTTATCGGAAAACAAAATATCATCATTAGGTTTTTTAATTCCTAATGCATCGGATTTTTATCCAAAATCACTAAATAGCAATCATGTCCGTGGTTTTGTTCATGACAGCTTATTAAAATTATTTGGTGAGCGCACTTTCTTTTCTTTCAGAAATGTATTTGTATTTTTAATAGTTAGTTACTTAAGTTCTTCTGCTGCATTTGCGCAAGTTAATCTTCCCGATGCAAAAAGATGCACTTCCAAAGATTTACAATTAGTTGAAGCAAGGTTGACTGGCGGGGATCCATGTAATTCATGCGAAGCCAATACGACAGTAACCAGAACATTGACATTGTCTATTAACAATACGACAGGATCAAACAGAACATCCTTTGCTTTCTGGGGAACTTTAGAGCGATATAATGGTACTACTCTCGCTTCTTCAGAGCCAATCAGTGGATGTAATAGTACTCCTGTTCCGCCAAATACATCCGCAGTTCCTCCTAATACCATAACATCTTTAAATTTTGGAAATGTCACCTATACATGTGGACAAAGATTGATTATTACTAATTTATTTTTGGCATGGACTTCAGCTGCAGATAATGCATCATGTCCCTTGGAATCTAGTAAAATTGCTCCAAAATGCGGGACCTTGCCTTTCATAGAAATTAATGCCGGAGTTAATGGGACTGTAACTGCAATCAGTGCAACTTGTACTGCAGGAGGTTCTATTACTGTAGCACCATTTGGTGGTTTACCACCTTATAGTGTAAAATTAGGAAATGGTACTCCAGTTCCCGTTGCTGCGGGTGCTACAACAACTTTTAGCAATCTTACTGCTGGTAATTACAATGTTACTATAACAGATTCTACTCTTCCTAATAACTGTAGTATTGTTATTCCTAAAACTGTTGGAGGACCGACTCCAATTGGTGCGCCAGCAGCTACAGTAATTGACCCTACCTGCAGTACTGCTACCGGAACTGTTACCGTAACATCGCCAACAGCTGGCATCACTTATACACTTAAGCAGGGCGGGGTTATAATATACACGGCTAATTCCAGTGGTGTGTTCAGTCCAGTAGCCTCAGGAACATATCAATTTTTTGCTTCTCTTGGCTCCTGTAGTACACAAGGTGACAATGTAATTGTGAATCCACAACCAGGAACACCAAGTGCCCCACAATTAAAAATAACCCAGCCAACAGCATCACTTTGCGCAGCAACAACAACTGGAAGCATCGAGGTGTGTAATCCTATTATTGGATACACTTATAAATTAAATGGCGCTAATCCGGGTATTACGGCTGTGGCAAATGTACCAGTTGTATTTGGCAATCTTGCAGCAGGTTCTAATCCAAGTGTTACAGCTACTAGTCCAGCTAATTGTACTTCTGATCCAGCTAATTGCAGCAGTGCAACTACTACTTGTTCAGCTCCAGCACAACAAGCTGCTAAAACTACCGATGTGGTTGCGCCTATAGAAGTAAAAACTGAAGCCGCAGGGTTTACTACTTATCCTGTTCCTTTCAAAGACCAACTCACCGTAAGATACAATTTTGATTACGTTTCTGATGTGACAATAGAGGTATTTGATTCACAAGGTATTTCAGTGCTTTCTAAAGCCGATGCTAATGGTTTTTTGAATAAAGAAGTAACGCTTGATCTTAAATTGAATAGAGGAAGAGACCAAGTGTATGTTGTAAAAGTGACTACTAATCGTGGAAGCAGTATTAAAAAAGTAATTTCTGCCAGATAGTTTTAAAACTAATTTTAACTAAAAAGCATCTGTTTTTGCAGATGCTTTTTTTATTTAATTACTCAACAGCTTGCCCTATTATTTGAACATCTTGCTGAATATGTATAAATTGATTAGAGAAGCGTGACGGGTTTTTTAATTCCTTAGATCCTATCTGATAATACAGCGTAAAACATGTTCAATCTGAAGGCCACAATAACTACAAAATTCCTTTATAGAAATTAATTGATGCGATTCTTTATTCAAGTTGTCTTTAATTGTATTTAAATACAACCTTGCCTGTCTGTATGTTTTACCGGTAATACGCTGTACATCTTTTGGATAAATACATACCCTGACGTTTCCTGATATCACACTTTTGTTTTTAATACATTATCCAGTCAGACAAAGCCACCCAAATAAGGGTAGATTGTGATGATTTTGTCAGACCTTATACAAGTTAGCAAAACCATCAATCAAACCCTACTTCACAAGATTTCTATACTCACTTGGACTTACACCCAAGACTTTTTTTACATACCTAGTAAAAAATGAATGACTGGAAAAGCCCATTTCATCTGATATTTCTGAAATATTTAGTTTTTTGTTTTCTAGCAGCAAAACAATTCGGTCTTTGGCATATCGTTGTATCCATTGTGATGCTGTGATTCCTGTATTGGCTTTGCAAATTTGATTGAGATATTTTGCTGTGATGTGTAGTTGATCACTGTAAAATTGCACTTCTCGATTTTTCATACAATGGAGTTCCAACAGATGAACAAAGCGTTCGTACAAGGTACCACTTTGCAAAGTTCGGTTGCGTCTTTCCAATTGATCCATGAAAATATCCCACATTTCTAAAATAAAAAGTTGCATTTGCAATTTCAAAATTTCATTATAAAAACGATTATTTGTTTCCAATGATTTTGAGTAAAGCGATTGAAAATTTTTTAAAATCCGCTCTTTATTAATTTTATCAGGATGCAAAATCGGATTTACTCTATGATGAAGAATGGTATCTGTAGCCGTATTAAGGTTAGGATAATTATCCGAAAGCAATTGTTTATCGACAAATAAAATGGTTGCCTTAAAATTTTTGGAAAAGTTAAGTTCAGAAATAGCATTATCTGCAAGCCAGAAAATAAATTCGCCTTGTTTGCAATCAAATGTGCGGTTGTTGAAAATAAATCGGGTTCTTCCTCGCTAGCAAAAAATATGTGTATGGTATTTTTTTTGAAAATCTTTTGGAAATTCTTCACTTCCCGAAGCTTTTAATAATATGATTTTTGGCTTTTCCATCGCTTCCATTTTAGGACAAATTAATTCATTGGCTAAAATAGGTACTATTTGACATTATTGCTGTACTATTTGTAACAAAAGTAAGTTAGCTTATTTTTAATTTTGTATCGTAAAAAATGCAAAAAATGGAAACACAAGATATTTTTGAAAGATTGCGAAACGGAGAAACCATAATTCCAGACGATGCTCAAGCATACAAAATGCGTGAAGCTTCTTTTGCTACAAAAGCATTGTTGCTAAAGATGAACAACACAGCAAACCCAAGTGAAATTAGAGCATTATTGAGTGAGATTACATCTTCAGAAATTCACGAAAGTGTAACTGTATTTACTCCTTTGCACATCAATTATGGTAAGCATACCAAAATAGGTAAAAATGTGTTCATCAATTTTGATTGTGTGTTTTTGGATTTAGGCGGAATTATCATCGAAGACAACGTGCTGCTTGCTCCAAAAGTAAGTTTGCTCACCGAAAGTCATCCTCTTAATCCTAAAGAAAGACAATCGTTAATTCCGAAACCTATTCACATCAAAAAAAATGTGTGGATTGGTGCCAATGCAACCATTTTACAAGGTGTCACCATTGGCGAAAACGCTGTTGTGGCGGCTGGCTCAGTGGTTTTTAAAGATGTTCCAGACAATGTAGTTGTTGGTGGAATTCCAGCAAAAATTATTAAAGAAATTAAAATATAAAATGAAAATAGTTCAAATCACACTTGCAATCATCCTATCAACAATGATACTGTCTTGCAATCAAAACAAATCAACAATGGAAAATACAACACAAGAATTGACCTCCATTTTTCCAAAAGGCGAAAAAGGTTCAAACGATTTATTCACTGGAAATGCTTATCCAACGACTTTGGTAGATGCCGATAGTATTTACAACACTTTGGTTGGCAACGTTTATTTCGAACCAGGAGCAAGAAGCAATTGGCATAGTCATCCTGCTGGTCAAATTTTAATTATTACCGATGGAATTGGCTATCACCAAATTGAAGGAAAACCAATTGAAATTATTAAAAAAGGTGATGTCGTCAAATGTCCACCAAATGTAAAACATTGGCATGGAGCAAGTGCTGATGTGGGTTTGCAACAATTGTATATAATTCCAAATACCGATAAAGGCATTGTGGAATGGAACGAAGCGGTAACGGCCGAACAATATTCAATCAATAATTCAAATAAATAAAAAGATGAAAAATATAGCAATCATTGTAATCGCATTTCTGATGACTTTCGGACAAGCATTTGCACAAAACAAAAAAGAAAATTCAAAAAAAATGGAAACAACAGAACAATATACATTTCAGTTGAGCGAAAAGGTTACAAGACAAAAAGTATCTTTCAAAAACCGTTATGGTATCAGGCTTTCAGGCGATTTGTATCTTCCAAAAAATTCAGGAAACGAAAAATTATCGGCTTTGGCAATCAGCGGACCTTTTGGTGCTGTGAAAGAACAATCGTCTGGTTTGTATGCCAATCAAATGGCAGAAAGAGGTTTTGCTGTTGTGGCATTCGACCCATCGTACACTGGAGAAAGTGGTGGCGAACCGAGAAATTTGGCTTCACCAGAAATTAACACAGAAGATTTTAGTGCGGCAGTAGATTTTTTAGGAATTCAAAAAAATGTGGATAGAGAAAAAATTGGGATTATCGGGATCTGTGGTTTTGGAGGTTTTGCCCTAAACGCTACCGCTATCGACAAACGTATAAAAGCTGTTGCTACTTCAACAATGTACGATATGACAAGAGTGATGTCAAAAGGATATAATGATGCCGTAACTTTAGAACAACGCACAAAAATGCTGGAACAATTAGGACAACAACGTTGGAAAGATGCAGAAAATGGCACATTTGCTTATGGACCAGAAGGCAATAAAGCGCTAAAAGGAGATGAGCCACAATTTTTAAAAGAATATTATGATTATTACCGAACTAAAAGAGGATTTCATAAGCGTTCGGTAAATTCGGGAAATTCTTGGACTGCAACTACGCCTTTATCGTTTATGAATATGCCCATCTTAACGTACATCAAAGAAATATCGCCAAGACCAGTTTTAATTATTGCAGGCGAAAAAGCACATTCAAAATATTTTAGTGAAACTGCATTTCAAAACGCCAATGAACCAAAGGAATTAGTAATCGTTCCTAATGCTGTTCATGTGGATTTGTATGACAAAGTAGATGTTATTCCGTTTGATAAATTGGAAATTTTTTTCAAAGGGTATTTAAAATAAATGCAATATTATGAAACATTCATTTTTAATTCTCATAACTTTTATGTCTGTTCTAATCAGTAGTGCATCTTCTAGTAATAAAGTAGACGACAATATCAATTCAGAAAACAGCCATACGATGATAAACGGTAAAATCAAAATAACGGTTAATTCACAAACCTTTACTGTTACACTTTTTAACAATAATTCAGCAAAGGCCTTTAAGGAAATGTTACCCCTAACTATTAATATGATTGAACTGAACAGCAACGAGAAATATTATGATTTGCCAGACAATCTTCCAACAAATTCGTCCAACCCTGAAACTATAAAAAATGGCGACTTAATGTTGTACAGTTCAAAAACTTTGGTGTTGTTTTACAAAACTTTTTCAACATCATACAGTTACACAAAATTGGGAACAATAGATGATGTTGCAGGTTTTGCATCTGCATTAGGTTCGGGAAACATAATCGTTACTTTTGAATTGCTATGACGAGAAAAACTAAATCTACAAGAACTACAGCTTCCTATAACAGCTGTTTTTGCAATAGTGGGGTTGAAGTGCTTAATTGAGTATTTGTGATTCTAATTTCTCACCATCGTAGAGTAGTAAACGTTACCCCATTTTGCCAAACCGACGGTAACGACAAGAAAGATACCACTGAGATGAAACATTTAACAGATTTTGTAATTTTTAACGAATATTCTTCTTTAAACGGGTTGTTCAGCATTTCAGAACATCGATGAGAAATTTTCCTTTGGCTTCAAGCCAAAAATCTTTCCTATGTGGAATCAAATCTTTCAAAAAATTACTATTCTAAAAAAAAAAATCGTATTGTTTTTTAAATCTTTATTTTGGTGTGGAGCCTAGTATTATCAGGTATAATTTAAGTTTTTTTTCCGTTTTTAAAAAGCGCATTATTTTTTAAAATAAACTTTGGCACAATTAATGGATACAGTTTTTCAATATAAATTATAAAGCTATAACTAATGAAAAAAATTACCTTATTTTTAGTTTTCATCGGGATGATGACACTACAAAGTTGCGAAGTAACAGAAATAACCGATACTGTGGATAATGATACCATTAGTGAAGTGTTTGAAGTTACAACTTCATTTAATTCCAATAATAACTACAGTAGATTGGTTACTTTTAATCCACCAATTTATTCATCGGATGTAGTTTTAGTGTACCACCTGTATGATACGGTAAATGGTGAAGACATTTGGAAACTAATGCCTCAAACGTATTATTTTAGTGACGGTGGAGAATTAGATTTCAATTTTGATTACACCAGATATAATGTTAATATTTTTCTTTCGGCTAATTTTAGTCTTACTACTTTACCTTCAAGTTGGACACAAGACCAAACTTTTAGAATTGTAATTATACCGGCTAGTTTTGCTACTTCAGTAAATAAAAACAGTATAGACGCAGTAATGTCAGCATTAAAAGTGGAGAAGACTGAGATTCAAAAAATCAATTTGTAGGTTACAATATTCAATAAAATAAAAAAAGGAAATCGTGAGATTTCCTTTTTTTTTGCGTTTATTTTTTTGAATTAATTAGACGAATTCTTTATTGCTTTTTCTTAAAGATGCAATAATTCCAGCTATAAGTGAAACTGCTATAAAAGCCAGCGACACCCATTCCGGTAATTTAATATAATCATGAAGCAGCATTTTAATACCTACGAAAGTTAAGATTGCAATAAGACTGTATTCTAAATGAGCAAATTTATCAAGCATATGGGCAAGAAAGAAATACATAGAACGTAATCCTAAAATGGCAAAGATATTCGAACTAAAAACCAAAAAAGGATCACTTGTTATGGCTAAAATTGCAGGAACACTGTCTATAGCAAATACGACATCCATTACTTCAATTACTACAAGCGCTACAAAAAGAGGTGTAGCAGCTGTAATGTGTCTTCTTTTTACAAAAAAATGTTCTCCGTCGATGTGATTCGAGATAGGTATAACTTTTTTAAGAGCCTTATAGATGAATGATTTTTTGGGTTCAAATTTTTCATCTTCACCACTAAACAACATTTTCATAGCAGTGTAAATTAGAAAACCTCCAAAAATATAGGTCATCCATGAAAATTTGTTGATAAGCAAAACACCAAAATAAATCATTAAACCTCTAAAAACGATAGCGCCTAATATTCCCCAAAATAATACTCGATGTTGGTATTTTTGTGGAATTTTAAAGGCAGAGAAAATAATAGCGATAACAAAAATATTATCTATACTCAGAGATAATTCTATTAAATAGCCTGTAATGAATTTTATTGACGCATCTGCAGGTTTCAAAATATCTGGATTTGCAATATAATCCGTGGTGTAAAGCCAATAGACCACTCCTGAAAACATAAATGATAATGTTACCCATATTGCTGTCCATTTACCAGCCTCTTTTGAACTTATAATGTGTGGTGTTTTATTGAAGACTCCTAAATCGAGTGCAAGAAAAATTAAAACAGCTGTTAAAAAAGAAATCCAGACAATCATATCAGTTTATTTTTTTAGATTAGCAAAGATACTTTTTGATTTTTTAAGATTAAAATTTATTCTGAACAAAAGTTAATTTTTAAAAATGTCTAACAATAAAAAAGGTGTCATCAGAATTGATGACACCTTTTTTATAAACAAAATCAAATTTTATATAAACTTATTTTTATACTAAAGCTGGTTCTTCTATTAAAGCAGATTTTACAGTTTTAACAATTCTTGCAGCGATTTTGTATGGATCTCCATTTGAAGCTGGTCTTCTGTCTTCCAACCATCCTTTCCATCCTTTTTGAACAGTGATTAATGGGATTCTTATAGAAGCTCCTCTGTCAGAAACACCATAAGAGAAATCATTGATAGAAGCGGTTTCATGCTTACCAGTTAAACGTTGATCGTTGTATGCTCCATAAACTGCAATGTGTTCTTTTGTTACAGGTCTGAAGGCTTCACATATTTTTTCGTAAACTTCTTGAGAACCACATGTTCTTAATATTTCATTAGAGAAGTTGGCATGCATTCCTGAACCATTCCAGTCTGTATCTCCAAGAGGTTTTGGATGGTAATCAATATAGTAACCGTATTTTTCAGTCAAACGATCTAGTAAATATCTGGCAATCCATATTTCGTCTCCAGCTTTTTTAGCCCCTTGAGCGAATAATTGAAATTCCCATTGACCACAAGCAACTTCTTGATTGATACCTTCAAAGTTAATTCCGGCAGCGATACATAAATCAGCATGCTCCTCTACTAAACTTCTTCCGTGAGTGTTTTTACCACCTACTGAACAGTAGTACATCCCTTGTGGTGCAGGGTATCCTCCAATTGGAAATCCTAAAGGCAATAAAGTTTTAGTATCCATAATGAAATATTCTTGTTCGAAACCAAACCAGAAGTCACCATCATCATCAATTGTAGCTCTACCGTTTGAAGGGTGAGGCGTACCGTCTGCATGCATAACTTCGGTCATTACTAAGTATCCGTTTTTACGTGTTGGATCTGGATAAATAGCAACTGGTACTAATAAACAATCTGATGAACCACCTTCTGCTTGTCTAGTTGATGAACCATCAAATGACCAGTTTCCGATTTCTTCCAAAGTTCCTTGGAAATTTTCATGCTCTTCAACTTTAGTTTTACTTCTAAGATTTTGTGTTGGTTCATAACCATCTAACCAAATGTATTCTAATTTTATTTTAGCCATAACAATATAAATTTATTCGTAACTTTTATTTTATGCAAAAATAAATTAAATTTTAACTCCAGTAAAAATAAGGGGGTATTTTTATTTGTTAGCCTGTTATTTTTCTCATAACTGCATTTTCAGTGGGGTATATTTTAAAAATGATAATTTAAAAGGGGAATATAAATTAATTTCATAATCCACGATTCTATTTTTTCTACGTTTTATTCCTTATATTTGCTATTTACTAATAAAAATATTAATAATTTAATTTTTTTCACATGTCTACATTACGTTTTCAAGCTTTGAGAGAAGCTTCCACTAGAAAGCCGGTTCATTTTGAAGAATCCGATAGAAAATCAGTTATTTTTGGTTCGAATGTATTTAATGATAAAGCGATGAAGCAGTATTTGACTTCAGATGCTTATAAGGGAGTCCAGGGTGCTGTTCAGCATGGAACTAAAATAGATAGAAAATTAGCTGATTATATTGCCATGGGTATGAAAGAATGGGCTCTTTCAAAAGGAGTTACCCATTACACACACTGGTTTCAACCGTTAACAGGAACAACTGCTGAAAAACATGATGCTTTTTTCGAAACTTCATACGATGGAAGCGATCCAGTAGAAAAATTTGGTGGTGCTCAATTAGTGCAACAAGAACCAGATGCATCTAGTTTCCCAAATGGTGGAATCAGAAACACATTTGAAGCAAGAGGATATACCGCTTGGGATCCAACTTCTCCAGCATTTATTTTTGGAACTACATTATGTATTCCAACAGTTTTTATTTCTTACACAGGAGAAGCTTTAGATAATAAAATTCCTTTGCTAAGAGCTTTATCTGCAATGGATGACGCTGCAACTGAAGTATGTAAATATTTTGATAAAAATGTAAAGAAAGTTACTGCAACCTTAGGATGGGAGCAAGAATATTTCTTAATTGATAAATCATTGGCTGATTCTCGTCCGGATCTTGTGATGACTGGAAGAACTTTGCTAGGACATACCTCTGCAAAAGGACAACAATTAGACGACCACTATTTTGGTTCTATTCCAACTCGTGCTTTAACGTACATGAGAGATTTAGAGCAAGAATGTATGTTGTTAGGAATTCCGGTTAAAACACGTCACAATGAAGTAGCTCCAAATCAATTTGAATTGGCACCTATTTTTGAAGAGACAAACTTAGCGGTAGACCACAACTGTTTGTTAATGGACGTAATGCAAAAAGTGGCGGAACGTCATGACTTGAAAGTGTTATTCCATGAAAAACCGTTCAAAGGAGTTAATGGCTCAGGAAAACACAATAACTGGTCATTAGCAACAGATACTGGAGTAAACTTGTTGAGTCCAAGTAAAACGCCTATGAGCAATTTACAGTTCTTGACATTCTTTATCAATACAATCAAAGCGGTAAATGATTATGAGGCATTATTGAGAGGAGCTATCGCTTCTGCAAGTAATGATCACAGATTAGGTGCAAATGAGGCACCACCGGCAATCATCTCTGTATTTATTGGTGAGCAATTAACTAAAGTTTTAGCTGAATTAGAAGGCGTAACTGCAGGGAAATTATCTCCGGAAGAAAAAACAGATTTAAAACTAAATGTAGTAGGTAAAATTCCAGATGTACTTTTGGATAATACGGACAGAAACAGAACTTCACCATTTGCTTTTACAGGAAATAAATTTGAGTTCAGAGCTGTAGGTTCTACCGCAAACTGTTCTAATGCAATGACTACTTTGAATGCAATTGTTGCTAAACAATTGAAAGATTTCAAAAAAGAAGTGGATAGCTTGATTGAATCTAAAGACATGAAGAAAGATGATGCTATCTTCAATGTATTGAGAGAATATATCAAAGTTTCTAAAAATATCCTTTTCGAAGGAGACGGTTACAGCGATGCTTGGGAAATCGAAGCAGCGAAAAGAGGTTTAAGCAACTTCAAAACAACTCCTGAAGCATTAAAAGCAAGAGCTTCAAAACAAGCTTTGGATTTGTTTTCTGAGTTGAATATCATGAATCACATCGAGGTTGAAGCGCGTTACGAAATTGAATTGGAAGAGTACACTAAGAAAATTCAAATTGAAGGTAGAGTTTTAGGGGATATTTCTAAAAATCACGTAATTCCTACTGCTATTCGTTACCAAAATACTTTAATTGAGAATGTTAAAGGATTGAAAGATATTTTTGGAGCTGAATTCGAATCGATTGCTAAAGAACAAATCATCTTAATCAGAGAAATTTCCAGTCATATCGAAGGAATCAACTCTAAAGTGGAAGCGATGACAAACGAAAGAAAGAAAGCAAACAATTTGACTGATGCGCAAGCAATGGCTGAGGCATATTGTAATAATGTAAAACCATATTTTGAAATCATCAGAAACCACTGTGATAAACTAGAGTTACTGGTAGATAATGAACTTTGGACATTGACTAAATACAGAGAATTGTTGTTTACAAAATAAACTAAAAGCTCTAAAATAGTAGACCCGATACGTTTCAAAACCTATCGGGTTTTTTTATACTATTTTTTTTATTTGTGCGTTTTTTTAAAATAATAGTCAATTGTTTTACATGAAAATAAGACTTTTTTTGATTTTGTTTTTTTATATAATTACTTTGTCTGCACAAGATAAATTGGTATTGTTTTTTGATTTCAATCAAGATATAATTAATGAAAAATCACAACAAGATTTTTGCAAATGGTTAGAGCATTCAAAAGGTAAAGAGATTTTAAAAATTCAAGGATTTTGTGATAGTATCGATTCCAATTCTTACAACAAGGAACTGTCTTTTCGAAGAGCTAATAATGTACTCGCACTTTTAGAATTTAATAAAGTTCATCTGAGCGAAAAACTTGAATTATACGGTTTAGGAGAAGACTTTGAGCAATTAAAAAATCAAAGCGATAACCGTAAAGTTTTAGTTTATTATCAAGATAAGATTTCCATTAACAAAAAAACAGATAATGAGAATTTGGTTTTTGAAAATACCCCAGAGAAAGATGTTCCTGTTAATGAAACAAAAAATAATATTTCTCTGATTGAAAAAGTAAATAACGCTAAAATAGGAGATTTGATAAAACTCGAAAATCTAAATTTCTATTTTAATTCAGAAAGAATAATTACAGAATCGGAACCAATTCTTTCTGATCTTCTTCAGGTTTTAAAAATGAATCCTCAATTGAAAATTTATGTTTACGGGCATATTTGTTGTAACAACAATCCAAATGACGTAAAACTTTCCTATCGAAGATCAAAGTTTGTATTTGATTATTTAATAAGAAACGGAATCGCCACTTCAAGATTAGGGCATAGAGGATTTGGAAGCAGCAGACCTATATATGCGTTGCCGGAGAAAAATGAAGCAGAACGAATTGCCAATAGGAGAGTCGAAATATTGGTCGTGAAAAAATAGTGTAATACTGTAAAATAATAACAAACGTGTTTTTTAAAAAAAATGCCTTTCCGTTTCGGAAAGGCATTTTTTTTAAGTTTAATACATTTAATTTCATCTTGCTAAACGGTTTCTTCTGCGGTTGTCGGGTCAATGGTTGTCGATATTCGACTTATGGAATTTGCAGGAAACCCACCTTGTTTCGCATGTTCGCGAATCATTTCTTCGTTGGGGGCAATATAAGTACAATAAATTTTGTCAGCGGTTACCTGACTGTTAACCCATTGGATTTGCGGTCCCATTTTACCCAATACTCCGCAAGATGTTTGCGAAATAGCTTTCAGTTGATCGGCATTTAATTTACCGGCACCAGGAATCTCTCTTTCAATTACATATTTAGGCATGATATTGTTGTTTTAATTTCCTACTCGTATGGCTTTTCGGCATGGCCCCGTTTTTTATAGTGGTTGCTGGTTTCCACTTCTCTAAGTTTCATTCAGTGTTTAAAATTTGTTGAACTTTTAAAGGTAGTTTATTGGATAAACTCAATTAAAATCAATATTAATTTAGGATAATAGCGATTAATATAAACGGCATTTTAGTGTTGATTTTTAAATGTAAAAATCTAACAGTTAAAATGTTATAACAAATTTAATGAAATAAAACTACACTTTATGGAAGGAATGTAGATTTAACGAAACACTTGAAAACCCCATAGGCAAAACCCAAAAAAATAATTATCTTTGCCGCACAACTACCTGCCATAATGCAGGCTTCACAACTATACTACATGAGTTCAGATATTTCAAAAAGATATGCGCTTCGCGGTGTTTCGGCATCCAAAGAAGATGTTCATAATGCCATAAAAAACATTGATAAAGGATTATTTCCACAAGCTTTCTGTAAAATAGTCCCTGATTATCTAACTCAAGACGAAGACTATTGTCTTATTATGCATGCTGATGGAGCAGGAACTAAATCTTCTCTGGCGTATATGTATTGGAAAGAAACTGGAGATATTTCCGTTTGGAAAGGCATTTCGCAAGATGCTTTAATCATGAATATTGATGATTTATTGTGCGTAGGAGCAACCGATAATATTTTGCTTTCTTCAACTATAGGAAGAAACAAAAACCTAATCCCGGCCGAAGTTATTTCAGCAATTATCAATGGAACTGAGGAGTTGATTAAAGAACTGGATTCTTTTGGCGTGACCATACATTCAACAGGTGGTGAAACGGCAGATGTAGGCGATATTGTTCGAACTATAATTGTAGATTCAACAGTAACAGCTCGCATGAAACGTTCTAAAGTAATAGATAATGCTAATATTAAAGCGGGTGACGTAATTGTAGGATTGGCCTCTTTTGGTCAGGCTACTTATGAGAAAAGCTATAATGGCGGAATGGGAAGTAACGGATTAACATCGGCGCGTCATGATGTTTTCGGGAAGTATTTGGCAACTAAATATCCAGAGAGTTTTGACGCTGCAGTTCCTGAAGAATTAATCTATTCCGGACAAGTAAAATTGACGGATGCAGTTGAAAATTCACCAATCGACGCTGGACAATTAGTGCTTTCGCCAACCAGAACCTATGCGCCAATTATCAAGAAAATTTTAGATAAATATTCTTCTGATGAAATTCACGGAATGGTACATTGCAGTGGTGGAGCACAAACTAAAATTTTACATTTCGTAGAAAAGCTACACATTATAAAAGACAATTTATTTCCGGTTCCGCCATTGTTCCAGTTAATTCAAGAACAATCTAAAACGGATTGGAAAGAAATGTACCAAGTTTTCAATTGCGGTCACCGTATGGAAATTTACGTTCCGGAAGCTGTTGCACAAGACATTATCGCGATTTCTAAATCATTCAATGTTGATGCTCAAATCGTAGGTAGAGTAGAAGCATCTGACACAAAAAAACTTACTATTACCAGCGAATACGGGACTTTTGAATATTAAGATTGTTTAACCGTTGAATTGATTAATCGTTGATTGATTTAAACAATTAAACTTTGGTTTTTTGCCTAAACTTTTAAACGATTAAACCTTTAAACTTTTTTCCAATGTACGAATTACTTTTTTGGAGATATCAGGACGGAATTTATCTCAACCATCACTTGGTGTATGAAGCTCTTGTTGAGCAAGAAATCGTCGAAGGATTAGAAGAACTGCCTGTGATGGTTATCATCAATAGAATCAATTCGGTATTTTCAAACTGGGAAAAAGTAGACGAATTTAGTTGGAAAAACACGACTGGAAAAGGTGCTTTTCACATAAAAACGACATCGCAAAGCATACAAATCGATTGCTACGGAACCGAAGGTAAAACTATGAACCTTCTGGCAGATACTATGGAAGAATTCAAATGTCCTTTGTACGATCCGCAAATTCCGGTGCGTTACGACGAAATGAACGAGTAGTTTTTTTGGAGCTATCCCTAAGAATCGAGACAGCACTTCGTTACATCCCGATATTTCGGGACTCCCTTAAAAAAAAATAATTTTTCTGTTCGGGATTTTTACTTCAATCCAGGCTAATACAATCAGTTATTTTATCGCCGTTTTATTCAAAAGAATTGGCGCTCCAAAACCAATTTGCTCCAGCTTTTTCAATTGCGTTTCAGCATCGCCTACCACTAAATAAATCATTTTATCGGCATTCAAATACGTATCCGAAAGCTTTTTTAGTTCTCCAATAGTAATCTTCTTTACAATGTTTTCCTGTTGTTTTGCATAGTCATCAGAGTATTTGTAGTTGCTGATGTCGTAAAGCATTTCCAGTTTAGATGACAGTGTTTCAAATGCTCTGGCATTACTTTTTATTAAATATCCTTTTGTAACCTCAAGATCATTCTCGTTGAAATTTTTTCCATATTGCGCTACAATTTCTTTGATTAAACTAACGGATTCAAATGTTACATTAGAGCGAACGCCACTGGAAATAGTAAACGGACCTTTATTAACAGAACCGTTAAAGGAAGAATTGATACCATACGTATATCCTTTTCCTTCACGTAATTCTTGCGTTAATTGAGAGGCAAAACCACCACCACCCAAACGGTAATTCAGGATTTGAGCGGGATAAAAATCAGCATCCGTAGCGGCAAGTGCGGGATATCCTATTCTAATTACAGATTGTTTTGCACCGGGAACATCGTAAAAATAAATTTTGGATGACGCTACGGTATTCGTAGTTGTTATTTTAGGAACCGTAACTTTTTTAGCTTCCCAGTTTTTATTTAAAGTCGCTAATGAATTAGTCACATCCGTTTTTGAAATGGAACCCACAATCTGAAAATCAGCAACAGACGGAGCCATGTTTTTAGTGTAATAATTTTTCAAATCATCAATCGTAATGCTGTTTACAGAATTTTCATTACCGATGCGGTTGTTGGATAAAATAGATTCTGTTCCATAAATTAACTTCTTAAATTCATTTCTGGCAATACTATTTGGATCCGCTTTTTGTTGTAGAATTTGGCTTAAAGTACTTTGTTTAATCAAATCAAATTCTTTGGCATCCCAGCGAGGTTGCAGGATTATTTCTTGAACCAGCGCCATAGTTTCATTGTAATTCTTTGCTAAGGTATTTCCTGAGATAAAAATAGATTCGTCAGTTGCGTATGCTCTAATAGTTGCTCCCAGACTTTCAATAGCATTTTCCAATTGTTCCGGAGTTTTGTTTTTTGTGCCTTTTGTCATCAGTTCCGCCAGCATGGTTGAAACACCTATTTTATCGGTATTTTCAAGTAACATTCCGCCTTTAATCTGCAACTGAAATTGAACAAGAGGCACTTCGTGGTTTTCAATACCTAAAACGTTTAAACCGGATGACAATTTGTTTTTCCACACCGATGGTAATTTTACATCAGGGCTTTCTCCATACGCTGGCTCTATGCTTCGGTCAAATTTAGAAGGCGTTTTTTCATACGTTGCAGCAATGCTGGCATCAAATGCATCTTCTTTTCCTTCGATGATTTTTTCCTCAACTACGGCTGCTAATTCTGAACCGTCCAAGATTAAATTGGTTTCACCTTTTGGAACAAAACTTGTGGCCACAAAATGTTTTCCTTTGATGTATTTTTGATACACACGCATCACATCTTCGGTAGTTACCGCTAGAATATTTTTCACATCTTGATTAATATAATCTGGAGTTCCTGCAAAAATTTCATATTGCGCCAGTTGGAATCCTTTTCCTAATACGCTGGATAGATTTGTGTAAAAAGCGGTTTCCTGTCCGGCTTTAATCCGATTTAAATCCTGTTGAGAAATTCCTTCAGCTTCAAAGTTTTTAAAAGCTTCGTTTACGCCATTCATTACTTCATTCAAATTTGTTTTTTCAAAAGCAGTAACACTCAACATGTACTGACCCGCTATTTCTGAATTGTATTGGAAAACGTCAGTCGCATCAGTTAATTTTTTGTCTTCGACAAGGGTTTTGTACAAAGGTGCCTTTTTACCTTTTGACAGATAACTGGCCAAAACTTCCAAAGCATAACTGTCAGGATGGTATTCGTAAACCGAAGGCCAAGTCAGTGTGAGTTGCGGTAATTTGGCAAAATTATCTTCATAATACAGTTTTTTAGTTTCGGTCAATGTTACAGACTGCTTTTCCATTTTAGGAATTGCTTCCCCACGTTTTATTTCTCCAAAGTATTTTTCGACCCAAGCTTTGGTTTGTTTGACATCGAAATCTCCGGCAATAGTCAGGGTGACATTATTAGGTACATACCAGCGGTTGTAAAAACTTTTTACATCTTCCAGTGTGGCATTCTGTAAATCTTCTAAGGAACCAATCACATCCCAGCTGTACGGATGCGTTGCCGGGTATAAACTTTTAGATATTACAGAAAAATTGTGTCCATAAGGTCTATTGTCATAACTCTGTCTTTTTTCATTTTTAACGACCTGTTTTTCTTTGGCTAAAACCGGTTCTGTTACCGTATTGATGAAATAACCTAATTTATCGGCTTCGGCCCAAATCATTTTTTCTAATGCGTCTTTAGGAACAGTCTGAAAATAATTAGTGCGGTCTCTGCTGGTAGAACCATTGGCACCAGCCCCACCAATACGGGCACTCATTTTATCAAGACCTCCTTTTCCTAAGTTTTCAGATTCCAAGAAAAGTAAATGTTCAAATAAATGTGCAAATCCGGTACGACCTGCTTTTTCTCTCGCAGATCCCACGTGGCTTGTCAAAGCAACAGCGACTACTGGGTCAGATCGATCAATATGCAGGATTACATGCAGTCCGTTTTCTAGTGTGAACTGTTCGAATGCTACTTTAAATTCTTTTGATTTATCCGTTTTACTTTGATTTTGGGAATAAGAACTGAATGCAGTAAAAAAAACGAACGGAAGGATTAAAAACTGGATTGATTTCATGGATTAATTTTTAAAATTGAATTCCATAGTTATTTATTTAGTGAAACTAATTTTTTGCTACCGATAACGAAATTAAGAAAATAAAAATAATAAATCTCTAAATCGTAAGAAGTTAAATTTCAATTTTTATATTAAATTTACGACTTGATTTAATGTAGTCTATCTTCAAAAAACTCGATTTTAATACATGAATTAAGTGATTCAAAATAGATTGTTTTTTATACCCATAACTGAATATAAATATGAGCTTAGTTTTATTCCAAAATACCATCCTAGAAGACGAAACTGTTTTACTGCGCCCATTATTGGAGTCGGATGTTGAGAATCTAATGGAAATTTCTATTAATGAACCTGAAACTTGGAAGTATTCCCTTGTTCGGGCGAATGGGAAAGAAAATTTAGAAAAATACATTCAGATTGCTCTAAAAGCCGAAGAAAACGGAGTAGAATTTCCCTTTATAGTTTTCGATAAAAAATCAGGGAAATATGCTGGAAGTACTCGTTTTTACGATATCAATTTAGAATTCAAAACACTTCAACTGGGGTATACTTGGTACGGAGGAGCGTTTCGTGGAACTGGGTTAAACAAGCATTGTAAATTTTTACTGTTGCAATTCGCATTCGAAACATTAGGAGTCGAACGTGTTGAGTTTCGCGCTGATAATAATAACGAACGAAGCATTGCTGCCATGAAAAGCATCGGTTGTAAAGTTGAAGGAGTATTGCGCAATCACATGCCAACTCTGGGAAGTGATGCTCGGCGTGACAGTATTATATTAAGCATCTTGAAAAATGAATGGTTTGATGAGGTTAAAGAGAATTTAAAAAGGAAATTGTAGCGCATAGTTTCAGGCTTATATCAGCGTATCAGTATTGCCTTTTCGGAATCCGATTAATTGTCGGTATTTAGATTCTGATTCTTTCAAATCTTCCTCCATTTGTTTGTATTTACTGATGTCTTTTATCGTTACAACAGCTGCAACCACATTGTTGTTTTGATCGACTAATGGTCTGCCGCTAATCAGCACTCTTTTCTTTTCCTGTGCCATTGGATTCCAAAGAACTATTTCAACATCAGTAGTCACTTCGCCACTCAACGCGCGTTCCATAGGTAAATTTTGCGAAGGGAAAATGGTTTTTTCATCAGGGAAATAGAGCTCAAAATGATTGCTTAAATTTGGGGATATTTTGTCGTCTTCTTCGATTCCAAAAATTTCATTGGCCATATCATTGGCCATAATTATTTTTTTATCTGTGTTTGCTACAACAATTCCCTCACTTATGTTTTCGACTATTAATCGTAATTTTTCTTCATTTTCATAGAGATTGTCTATGGCTTGTTGCTGCTCATTCTCGAGTTCTACAAGTTCTGTGACATTTCGTCCAACAGAATAAAAAATGCCGTTTTGAAGATCCATATTACTATTCCAATCGAGCCATTTATAAGAACCGTCTTTACACAAAAACCGTATTCTAAAATTAATAATTGATTCCCCTTTTAAATGTTTTTCCAATACTTTCTCAGCAGTTTCCTTATCGTCAGGGTGTATTAAATCCATAAATTTAATCCGATCCATATCTTCCTGATTATACCCGAGGGTTTTTGTGAACGCATGATTAATTTTGATAAAATGATTGTCTTTGGCTACGGTTAAAATATCAAATGCCATGTCAAAAAACATATTTGCTATCTTCAAGGATTCTTCATTTTTAATCAATTCAGAAACATCTCTTGCCACGGCATAAATTATCCCTGTTTGAATGTCGATTGTGCTTGTCCAGTCAAACCATTTATAGGAGCCGTCTTTTAGTCTTTCTCGAACTCTGTGACTGATAACGGAGTCGCTGATTTGTAGTTTTTTAATTCCATCCATAAAGACTTTAGCATCTTCAGGATGAATAAAATCTAAAAAGGGTTTGTTGATTATTTCTCTTTGATCGTATCCAAGTATTCTTGTAAAAGCAGGATTTACTTTTACAAATTTTTCGTTTTTAATGACAACAAACATATCAAAGGACATGTAGAAAAATGTATTAGCGACATTTAATGCGGTTTCAATTTCTTTTTGAGCGGTTATATCACTGGCTACAGCATACAATAATCCAGTTGTGACATCAGGAAATACAGACCAAATGAGCCATTTTATTGAACCATCTTTACAAATGTATCTGTTTTCGAATTTTATTGAGGGAGCTCCCGTTTGAAGTTTAGAAACTTCTTTTTGTGTGATTTCAATATCCTCCGGATGAGTAAATTCCAAAAAGCTTTTGCTTAGTAGTTCTTCCTCTGAGTATCCTAAAATTTTACTGACTGCCGGATTCACTTTTACAAATTTATTCATAGAAGAAATAATCATCATATCTACTGACATGTTGAAGAATGTATCGGCGGCTTTGGAAGATTCTTCCAGTTTTTTTCTTTCGGAGATATCTGTGAAAATGCCGCCAATAGCATAAATCCTTTTTGTGGCGTCATAGATTGGGAATTTCACAGCGATATACGTGTGCATTCCGTCAGATTGTTGAATTGTTTCTTCGGTTTTTAACTCTTTTAATGCTTTTACAACCTCAAAATCGGAGTTTCGGTAGACATCAGCTATTGATGCGGGTAAAAAATCATGATCCGTTTTGCCTATTATGTCTTCATTTGTGATTTTATATAAAGACTCAAATTGTTTATTAATCAACAGATATTCGCCATTTATTTTTTTTATAAACATGGGGCTCAAAGTATTGTCGATAATCGATTGTAGTAATTGTTTGTTTTCTAAAAGTAAATCTTGGGAAACGTTTTTAGCCCGAAGTTGGGACCGAATGATAAAATAAACAACGGTCAGTAATATAACCGAAAGAATGATTAATGCAATTTCTATCCAATTCAAAGACTTGTCTAAAGTTTGGTCTCTTTGTTTGTCAATCCTTAGAATAAAAATCCAAGCTATAGCAAAAACAACGAATAAATTGAGGATGAATCCAATGATTATTTTTTTTTCTAAAGAAATTTTCATAGTCGTACGGTATAAAAATTAAATAGTAATAAGCTCATTATCTAGAATTGATAATTTAAGTATAAGTGTATGAAAGTTAGTTAATTAAATTGAATTAACAAGTAGTTTTTTCATATTTGTTGCTAAGTATGGAGCTAATCTATTTTAGGATTAAGAGTAAATAGGTACGCTTTTTTTGAATGAAATAAGGGATTTAAAACAGCAAAAGCCATGATTGAACATGCCCCAAATAGTGTCTAACTTTTTGGGGCATGTTCAATCATGGCTTTTTGTATTATTGGTTCGCTATTATAAACACAATTTGCAAACTAAACGAATAATTGTGGTATATCAATGCGTTTTGGTTAACGTTTTTAATGCTTTCATATTGAAACGTCTACTCGTAGGAAAGTTGCTGTTATATCAGTAGTATTTTTATCGAGACTTTTATTTTGGTTTATAAACAATGTTTCCAGTTCATTCTGAAGATCTAAAGCTTTACCATTCTTTTCAGCTGCTTCAAAAGCATTCATGGTTGGTCCATAGTAGTTCTTGAAATTGTTCAAAAATTCGGTTGGGGAATATGGAGCCTTAAATGTAAAAGTATCTCTGGTAAATGCTATATTTTCTTTTGGTACGCCTGCATCTACAAAACGCTGTGTAACGTTTTCTTCAATACCCCAAAGCATTGGACTGATAAAACCTTCTGGCGGTGGCGGAGTATAGGAAGAACTGATTTTTAATATTTGTGCCACTAATGTTGGGTCTCCTGGTATCCAGTTACCCATTACGATTCTTCCTCCAGGTTTGGTAACACGAACCATTTCCTTAGCCACATCAAAAGGCTTTGGTGCAAACATAGCTCCAAAGATGCTCACCACAAGATCAAAACTCTCGTCTTTTTGTCCATTTAAATCTGTTGCATCGCCTTCCTGAAAAGTACAATTGGTAAGTCCTTCAGCATTTGCCCTGATGTTTCCTGCTGCAACAAGATTACTCGCAATATCAACACCTAAAACATTGGCGCCAAGTTTTGCTTCAGGTATTGCTGTAGTACCATCACCACAACCTAAATCAAGAACGTTAAGATTTTTAGTAATATCAAGTTTGGCAACCAAAGTTGCTCCGCTTTCACGCATACTTTCTGCTATTCGCGTGAAATCGCCTTTTTCCCAAAGTAATTTGTTTGCATTCATGGCTTTTAATTTTTAGTTAATCAAAACTAAAAAACCTTTCGATAAACTGCTTTACTGCAAAGTTCATTTACTTGACTGTTCAGCTCAAAATATTTATAGCTCTCTTTATAGTTGAGGGAGATGTTCCGAACTTTTTGCTAAAAACCCTGCTAAAATGGGAGATGCTTTCAAAGCCACTTTCAAAAGCCGCATCACTGACTGATTGGACTCCACTGGTAAGCAGGTGTTTGGCATGTTGCAATCTTTTCTCCATTAACCATTTGCCAGGAGAAGTATTATAAACCTTTACAAAATCTCTTTTAAAAGCAGATAAACTGCGATAACTTAATTTGGCAAAATCCTCCATTTTTAAATTAAAGCAAAAATTATCTTCCATAACCGATTGTAATGCTACTGTTTGTGGTGCATGGAGTAAGGAGCAGAAATAACATAATAAAGCTTCGTTTGTTTTGTTGTCTGCCAGTGTAAGAATTAGTTCTTTGAATTTAAGCTGCAATAGCGACTGGTCTGGAGGAACAACTGCATTGAAATAAGGAAGCATCGATTTAAAAAAAGAATGCACTGCTTCTGAGCTTTCAATGGGTATGATGGGATCATATTTTTTGTCAGATTGATGAAGTGCTGTTGATTTTGTTTTCAATACGTCACAAATGAATGTATCGGAAACGAAAAAAAGATAAAAGCAAAACTCTGTATCCAGAAACTGTTCTACAATTGCGGCTCCGCGTCTTATGAATACACAACTTCCGGCTTGCAAATCATAGGAACCATGAGGAGTGTGCCAAATCTTTTTCCCCTCTGCAACATATACAATGTAATTATTATGACTCCACAGGTCCGCAAATTTATCATCAAGCCTACAGTTATAAACCGTAAAAAGAGAATCACCACAACTGAGTCTGTGGCAACGGCTGGGAGTATCTACGATATATTGGTTTAAATTATACATCTGTATAAAATTAAAAAAAAATAATGACATTTTTAATATCAAATGCAGTTCTCACAAAAAAATGTTGCGTGCCAAGTATGAACCACCGCTAAGGGTTTTTTGCTTATACTTTCCCGTTAAATTTTGGATCAAAATCCACCATCCATTCAATACCGAATTTATCTCTAAACATCCCAAAATAGGAACCCCAAGGACTGTCACTAATTGGCACTTCAATATTTCCACCTACTGAAAGTCCGTTAAATAATTTATCAGCTTCTTCACGACTTTCTGCACTGATAGATATTTTTGACCTATTTTCATTTTCATTTACTCGACCCATGCTTTCTGGAACGTCATTGGCCATTAAAATGTTTTTGCCAATGGGCAAGGCAATGAGCATGATTTTATTCGCATCATTTTCTGCTACTGGATATTCAGGACTCGATATGTCTTTTAAACGAATAATTTTGGCGAATTCTCCACCAAATACTGATTTGTAAAAAAGGAATGCTTTCTCGGCATTGCCATTGTAGTTTACATAAGGATTAATAAGTGCCATAATTTTTATTTTTTAATTGGTTCTCTTATCTAAAATCTTTTACTCGAAATCTCTAAGGCTAGGGTGTTACGATGTAATGATGCCTAGCGTTGTATTACTACAGCGGGCTTGACAAATCATCTCAAATGCAAAACCATTTTCCATTAAGCCTATTGCCCAAATCCGTTGCAGTGGCTGTTAGCGGTTCGGTTTTTCTATTTCCAATAGCTTTTCGTCAAACCAGACATCTTCATATCCATTTTCGCTTATTATAAATCTAAATCCTACGTCAAGTCCTAAATAGTCAATCAGTTTCGGTTTTCTATGCATTAAATGTTCAGCACAAATTAGTTGAAAAAAATTATCGTCTTCCGAATATTCTCCACTCCAAATAAACCAACAGACTTCGCCTTTTTTGGTTCTATGTCTTAATCCATTTAATGTGCCTAAATCTAAATTTTCTGAAATACCAATGTTAAGTGTTTTATTGATGGGCTTCCAATTTGAGCCATATTTTCCACAAATTTCTTTTTGTTTTTCAATGTGGACATTCCAATTGTTATAAATCATTAATTCGTCAACATCATTTTCAAGCCTGTTTTTCCAAAGCTTCATATTTACTTTGTTGATAGGAAAGTTTATTTCTTCATTATCCCATTCGAAAAGCGTTTCAGAAATTATTTCGTCATTTTCATTCCATTCTACTTCATCTGACATGATTGCATCAAAAGCAAAAACTGATAAATCATTTGAATTGATTTCATCATTTAAAAATTTGTCACATAATTCTATTAATTGCTTTCTTTCGATATTTATTTTTATCGTTTTTCATTCGGCTCTTTAAACTGACCGCTAACGTCAGTCTGTGAAAAAACTTCCGTTTACTTATTAACAAATATAACAAAATGTTGGTATAAAAAGAAGATTTTTCGTATTTTTAAGCATGCAACACATCATAGGTATTTCACGTC
>NZ_JASCRU010000059.1:0-2977 GCF_030010285.1 Flavobacterium sp. XS2P24 | reverse complement strand
ACCGGTTCCACAATCCAATGTAAGCGTAGCTAAAACAGTAGATAACCCTACACCAAACGTAGGCAGCAATGTCATTTTTACCTTAACGGCGAGCAATGCCGGACCAAGTTCAGCAACAGGAACCAATGTAACAGATGTACTACCAGCGGGTTATACCTTTGTAAGTGCAACCGCATCAACAGGCACGTATACAAGTGGAACAGGAGTGTGGAGTGTAGGCACCTTAGCCAATGGAGCAAGTGCAACTTTAAACATCACCGCTACGGTAAACGCAACAGGCAGTTATGCCAATACGGCTACTATCACAGCCAATGAAGCCGATCCAACACCCGGAAACAATACGGCAACTAGTACACCAGTGCCGGTTCCACAATCCAATGTTGGAATCACAAAAACATCAAGTAACGCTACGCCAAATGTTGGTAGTAACGTTACCTTCACCTTAACAGCGAGCAATGCCGGACCAAGTTCAGCAACAGGAACCAATGTAACAGATGTACTACCAGCAGGTTATACCTTTGTAAGTGCAACAGCATCAACAGGAACGTACACTAGTGGTACAGGAGTGTGGAGTGTAGGCACCTTAGCCAATGGAGCAAGTGCAACTTTAAACATCACCGCTACGGTAAACGCAACAGGCAGTTATGCTAATACAGCAACAATAGCAGCCAATGAAGCCGATCCAACACCCGGAAACAATACGGCAACTAGTACACCAGTACCGGTTCCACAATCCAATGTAAGCGTAGCTAAAACAGTAGATAACCCTACACCAAACGTAGGCAGCAATGTCATCTTCACCTTAACGGCGAGCAATGCCGGACCAAGTTCAGCAACAGGAGTTTCTGTTACCGATGCACTTCCAGCGGGTTATACGTTTGTAAGTTCAACCGCATCAACAGGGACGTACACCAGTGGAACAGGAGTGTGGAGTGTAGGCACCTTAGCCAATGGAGCAAGTGCAACTTTAAACATCACCGCTACGGTAAACGCAACAGGCAGTTATGTCAATACGGCGACTATCACAGCCAATGAAGCCGATCCAACACTCGGAAACAATACGGCAACTAGTACACCAGTACCGGTTGATGTAATTGATGCTGTAAACGATGGTCCAGCATTTGTAGCTACAGCGACAACACCTAAGATTATATTAAATGTTACAGATAATGATACTTTAAATACTATTGTAGTAACAGTTGCTAACACCGATGTAACACCAATTACCACAGGGCCATTAAGTATTGATATTGACGGCAATTTAACATTAGCAGCCAACACCGTTTCTGGAACTTATCTAATTACATACCAGTTGTGTGAGTTTGGAGCAAGTCCAGTCAATTGTGATACAGCTACAGCAACTGTGGTGGTACAGAATCCATTAATTGGAGTAAATGATGGACCAATTACAGTTACAACTGCAAACATTCCTAAAATTGTTTTAAATGTAACTACAAATGATACTTTACATGGAGATTTGGTAACAGATACAAATACTAATGTAACTCCACAAACTTCAGGACCATTAAGTGTGGCTAGTAATGGTGATTTTACTTTAGAAGGTAACACACCTTCTGGAACTTATAATATAACTTATGAAATATGTGAGGTAGGAGCAAACCCTGTAAATTGTGCAACTGCAACTGCTACGATAGTAGTTTTGAATTCTATTGTGGCTAATCCAGATGTTACAGGGGGACTTCCTGGAGCGATTACTGGTTCAGTATTAGGGAATGATACTTTAAGTGGAATTCCACCGATCAACCCTGCTGATGTAATTTTGACAACAACAATTTCAAATCCTGTTTTAACTTTAAATCCAGACGGATCAATTACTATTGCACCGGGCACTCCTGCAGGACCTCAAACATTAGAATATCAAATATGTGAAATCGGTTCATCTCCAGCTAATTGTAGTACATCTACAGTTGCCGTAAACGTTTTTGAGGCTGCTGTAGATGCAATTGTTGATGATTTTACAGCAGTGGCCTATATCGGTGGAAATGGCGGAGTTACTACATCAGTATTAAATAACGATACTCTTAATGGTGCTATTTTAAATCCAGCTGATGTTACATTAACATTAGTAGGAATAGCACCAGCAGGTTTTGTTCTTAATAATGACGGCACTATTACTGTTCCTTCAGGGTTGACCTCGGGTATGTATATGGTTTTTTATCAAATTTGTGAAGTAATAAATCCTACTAATTGCGATATTGCAAATGCGAAAATTCTTATTAGTAATCAAATTAGTGCATTTGATGATATTTTTGCGACACAAGTTCCTAGTACTACAACAGCTTCTTCAGTAGGAAATGTCTTAATCGATAATACTAATGGAGCAGATACATTAAATGGAATAGCAGTTACAGCTGCAAACACAGATGTGACTCCAATTACAACAGGACCACTAAGTATTGATGTAGATGGAGTATTGACGTTAGCTGCAAATACTGTTTCAGGCACATATACCATTAATTATCTATTGTGTGAGTCGGGAGCAGATCCTATTAATTGTACAAATGCAACTGCTACGGTCGTCGTTTTGAATCCAATTGATGCCGTTAATGATGGTCCAATAACAGTAAATACTGGAGTCAATCCAAAAGTAGTCTTGAATGTAACTGCTAATGATACTTTAAATGGTGAATTAGTTAAACCGACTAATACTGATGTAACACCAATTACGGCTGGGCCATTAAGTATAGATGCGAACGGAGTATTAACGTTAGCAGGAAACACACGAAGTGGAACCTATACCATTATTTACCAATTATGTGAAGTCAATCCATCCAATGGATTAAATGTAATACCTTCTAATTGTACAAATGGTAGCGCTACGGTTGTAGTTTTAAATCCAATAGTTGCAGCTAACGACACACCAGCAGCAGTAACCACAGGAGACAGCACGCCAAGTGTTGTGGGCAATGATACTTTAGATACAAACCCAGTGGTAATCGGCACCAATGCAGGCGAA
>NZ_JASCRU010000058.1:0-3040 GCF_030010285.1 Flavobacterium sp. XS2P24 | reverse complement strand
AACAGGAAAAACCTATTTACCTATTGCACTAGAAAAAGAAATATGTAAAGTTGCTGTTGGTGATGATTTGGGTAAATGTTTTGGTATCAAAATGATTTATTTTGATTTAGACAAATCCAACATCAGACCAGAAGCGGCTCTGGATTTAGAAAAAATATTAGATGTTTTAAATCAGAATCCAACAATGAAAATTGATATCCGTTCGCATACTGACAGCAGACAAACTTTCAAATACAATGAAGCGCTATCTGAAAGAAGAGCTACATCAACCATCAAATGGTTAGTTAAAAATGGTATTGATGCAAGCAGATTGACTGGTAAAGGATACGGTGAAACTCAACTGGTAAACAAATGTGCTGATGATGTGATTTGTACCGAAGACGAACATCAACTCAACAGAAGAAGCGAATTTATTATTACAACGTTGTAATACACTTGTACTTAAAATAGTTAATCTTATTGAATAATTATAGACCTCGGGAGTTTCACTTTCGAGGTTTATTTTTTTATATCCAAATACAAATTGCAATAAACGAGATCAGATAATGCAATTAAAGTCCTAAAAAAAAAAAGTTAATTTCTCGAAATAATTACTATTCTGCTTGTTAAAAAAAATAGATCAATTGTTAATTTTTTGAAATAAAAAACTAAATTTTTCATAAAAAAAGTACATTTAAACGAGTATTTAGGTTCGTTGTAGAGAAAAAAAATCAATACTACTAATTCTTTGTAATTTTAATTTAATAAAGTAAAACTTTGGTTTTAAATACTTTAATAAATAAATAAACAAATAATTACTGAGGAAAAAGATTTTTTAATATCAAAAAAAGCGCTGATTTATGAAAAATTCAGAAATTAAAATTGATTTAAAATCTAAAAATTATAATTGTTCTATTAAAAATATTTTTTACTTTTTTTTTTAATAAAAAATTGATTTTCCATTTATCAAATACCACAAAATTAATTTTAGTAATAACAAATTAAAAATTTGATAGTATGAATGCAAAAATTACTTTCCTTATACTTACTTCCTTAACGTTCGTGAGTAACCAAATATTCTCCATTTAAAGCTCTAAAATACTGGTGAAATTTAATACAAATCATAAATTCTGAATCTAACAGAATTTTGTGTGTTAATTGTTCGATGAACCATTTAATATTAATAAACATTGATTCAAATCCAATGCGAACTAAATATTTTAATCCAAGCTACTAATCTATAAACTCTTTTAAAAATTGCCAAATATAATTTATCAATTTTAAGATATTCAAACTTTCTAACGATTTAAAACAAATCAATATGAAATCAAATTTTACTCATTCGACAAGATTATTTACACTTTTCTTATTATTTTTTTTAAGTTTTATAACAGTATCTATTGCTCAAATAGGTCCTGGTATTGCTCCTATTAATACTCCAAGTGGAGGGTTTAATATTGACGGTACTCTTTTCGCAAATACTACCGCAGGAGATTGGGTTGATGGAACTGGCACTGGTGGTTTTATACTTAATAATTCAGGAGGAGCTTTAAATACAGGAACTACTTATCATTTGTATGATTTGTATAACACTTCATCAGACAACATTTTTGGAGGAGGAGATAAAGTTGGTGACAATCCTAACAATTGGACATGGATTCCCGGTACAGCCAATGATAAAACCGACATGAACAATGCATTAATCCATTTAACTACTGATTCAAATGGAAATGTATGGGTTGTTTTTGCAGCGGATCGTCTAAGTAACAGTGGAAATGCTTATGTTGATTTTGAATTTCTTCAAACACCGATGACTAAAACAAGTACTGGATTTGCTACTGCTGCTCCAGCTTCAACTGGCGGAAGAACATTGGGCGATTTTTTATTAACCGTATATTTTGAAAATGGCGTTGCTAAATTTGACATTCAACGATGGGAACTTATAGGCAGTACATGGGAATACAAAACTTACTTTGCATCTTTACCGCTTAACTCAGTATTTGCTGCAGGAAATACAAGTACTGTTCCAGTGCCTTATCCGGCATTTGGGGTTAACAGTTATCTTCAAAATACATTTATTGAATCAGCAGTAAATTTAACAGCAGTATTAGGAGCGATTGATCCATGTACAAGTCTTAAAATAAAAACTGTTTTTGTTAAATCTAAAACTTCTACATCCTCATCTGCAGCTATTAAAGATTTTTTTAATCCAGTTGCTATCGATAACCTTACTCTAGGAAGTTCTGATGCAGGAGATGATGCTACTGTTTGTTCAGGATTACCATATACGCTTCAAGGATCAGCAGTACCTAGCAATGGATATCAAGTTATATCCAAAACTTGGTCTGTTTTAAGTGGTTCCGCAACCATACAGGATCCAACAAATCTCAATTCAATTGTAAATATCACTGGAAGTTCTGCAACATTCCGACTTACAGTTGTAACAGGACCAATATCTGGTTCAGGATCACAATGTACAGTAACTGATGATGCAACTATAACCGTTAATCAACCTCTCACCTGTTTAATATCGGGTTCAGATGAACCTCTATGTCCGTCTTCTACTTCTAATATTTATTCCGCTCCGGTCAGCGCTAATTATGCATGGAGTATTTCAGGAAATGGATTAATTGTGGGAAATACAAATACTCAATCTGTATCGGTAACCGCTGGTTCAGGTTGTAATGCAACATTTTTGTTATCATTAATAATTACTGATGCAAATGGATGTATTTCAACTTGTACAAAAACTGTTACAGTTATAGACGAAACATTACCTATTGTAACCAATGCTGTAGATTCATTAAACCAAACCCTTCAATGCAATAATACTGAAGGTATAACTGCTGCTTTGGCTTTATCGCCTTCCGCTACCGACAATTGTACCCTTGCTCCAAATAAAGTTTTAGTGAGCGATGTGACAACTGCAGATGCTGATTGTACTAATGCTTATACTAGAGTACGTACTTGGAACTTTACTGATGGTTGTGGAAACACTTCTGCCGATTTTGTTCAAACTATTACTGTAATTGACAATACCGCTCCTGTTGTAACTACAACG
>NZ_JASCRU010000057.1:0-4063 GCF_030010285.1 Flavobacterium sp. XS2P24 | reverse complement strand
AGTACTGTAATTATCACTGTCAAAAGGCAGTTCGGTTACATTTACCCATTTGTCATTCTCTAAAGTGGCTTTGTATATTTTTATTAAAGTAATTTTATTTCCATCTTTTCCTTTTTTGCCATCGAGATAGTTGTTTCGTGAAAAATACATGGTTTTTCCATCACTGCTAAAAGTAGGAGTAGATTCATGAAATTTCGAATTTATGGTTCCATCAAACTTTTTCGCAGTACCCGGTGTCATGTCTTCCCCTAAATCAGCCGTGTACAAGTTTGTAAAATACTGATTGGTCCATTTGTGTTTTCTTTGTCCAAGACTTCCTGTATCCCTTGCTGAAGCAAAAACTAATTTATTCGAATATAGTGCAGTTCCATAATCAGAATACATAGAGTTTATTCCGGCATCTTCAACTGTATATCTTCCGGAATTTGCTTTTATAGCTTCTAAATAATTGGTATTTTTTTTAAATAGTTTGCCTCTGGTATCGTTACCTGATTTTTGGTTGAATAACTCCATCATCTCATTAGCCTTATCATTTTGGTCCATTGCTCTTAAAGACTGAGCATAACGATAATAATATTCCGGTTCTAAATTAGAGGTATCCATAGTAAATAATTCACCATACCATTTAGCAGCTTTATCGAACTGAGCATTAAAGTAGTAAGCATTCCCCAACTTTTTAAACAGATCCGCAGATTTATATCCTTTTTCAGCAATCCTTTCATAGGTTTTGATGGCATCTACATAAGCATAGCCGTCATACTTTTTATCGGCAGTAGCCAATTTTGCTTTTTGGGAATAAATGTTAATAGAAAAAACACTTACTATTGTTATGTAAAAGAATATAAATTTTTTCATAGTCTTAATTTTTAGAAGAATCTAGGAGTTATGATTTTTCCATTATTTTTAAATATTTCATAACGTAAAAATATTTCATGGGAACCGGAATTATAGTTATTCAAATTAGTGGTTTCATGATCATAACCATATCCTATATACATTCCGTCAGTAACTTGAAACCCAACCATCGCACTTACTGCAGCAGACCATCTATAAGCTAGACCAATAACAAATTTATCATTGAACATAAAGTTTCCTGATACATCCACTTGAAGCGGAGCACCTGCAACAACTTTTGTCAATAGTGCGGGTTTAAATTTTATGGATTCATTCACATCAAACACATAACCTGCAATTAAGTAGTAATTAATTTTTTCTTTAAAAATAGCTACTTCATTATCATCATAACGGTTGCTTTCGATGAAATTTGGTATTGAAAACCCTACATAAGCTTTGTCAGAATGTAAATAAACACCCGCTCCAATATTAGGTGTAAATTTATTATTGAAATCATGCAGACTAGGATCATCGTCAACAGGATTTAATCGGTTGACATCTAAATTAAAAAAGTTAGCAGTTGCTTTGATTCCAAAAGATAATTTAAAGGTTTCAGAAGTAGGAACGGTGTATGATAAATCAGCTGAAATCGTGTTTTCAGTGGTAGGTCCAATTTTATCATTTATAATTGATACTCCCAAACCTAAATTACTTTCGTTCAGAGGTGTATTGACAGAAGCAGCATTAGTAACTGGAGCACCATCAAGTCCTACCCATTGTGTACGATGTAGCGCAAAAATACTTAAAGCACCTCTTGATCCAGCATAAGCGGGATTAATATTGATTGTGTTGTACATGTATTGAGTAAATTGAGCATCTTGTTGTGCATAACTTACAAAGGCTGTAAACATCAAAACGAAAGAAAATAATTTTGTTTTCATAGTAGATATTTATTATTTTAAATTATCTATCGAACTCATTTATAAGAATTAATTAGATTGGTTTGATAATTTTTTAGAGTTTATTATTTAAGAAATAGAGCTATTTTAATTTTATAATGCCTGAGGACAAAAAGTTCTCAGGCATTAAATTTTAATTATTTACAATATATAAATATCCATCTTTTTTATTCGTCATGATTTTTCCATCATTGTCAACAGAAGTATAATTCAAAATATAGAAGTAAGTTCCTGTAGGTAAACCTGTAGATTGACTAACGGTTGTTCTACCAAGAGAAGTACCATTGAAAACATTAGTTGTATTATTATATCCTTTAGTTTCATAAACCAAAACCCCCCAACGGTTATAAATCTCTACAGTATTATCTGGATAACAAACAGTATCGTCAATATTATCGATTATGAATTTTTCATTAATTCCGTCACCATTTGGAGAGAATGCATTATGAACTAATATGATTCCACAAGCTAATACAATGCCACCACAACCGGTATTTACCGTCATGACAACTCTTACAGTTCTAGGGCAAGTAACATCGTCAATTTTATATTCAAATGTGTAATCTCTAACTGAAAGACCCGAAGCATTAAGAGTACTTCCTTGTAAACCACCTGAATTATTTACATCTACCCAAGTTCCGTTTGTTGAAGTTCCCATTGGTAAGAAATCATTTAGATTCGTCGTTGTGATTTCTCCATCATTACAAATTGAACTGTTTATTGTTACAACACTATTAGGAATTGTAACATTGATAGTTTGGGTAAACTCAGATACATTTCCACAAGCATCAGTTACAGACCATTTTCTTACGATTGAATAAGAGTTTTCTGTTTTGTTTATGATGTTTTCAGTAAAAATAGCTGGTGAAACTGTAGAACAATTATCTACAAATACAAGTTCAGGCTTAGCAGGAATTGTATCACAATTTACACTAACAATGGCCGTAAAAGCTGTAGTTGTAGTTGGACCAGCATTATCTTGAACACTAATAACTTGAGAAGCCGTAGCAGTGTTTCCTGAGGAATCAGTTGCGCTCCAAGTTCTAGTTATTGTGTAAGCGCCAATACAACTTCCTTGTACTCTTACATCAACGAATGTTAAGTTTACAGAGCCACAGGTATCTGTTGCCAATGCTTGAGCAAAGTTAGGTGTCAAGCCGCAAGATATTGTTGAAGCTACTGGTAATTGAGCAATAACAGGAGCTGTTGCATCTTGAACATTTATTGTTATTGTAGCCGTATCACAATTAGTCGGATTTAGTTTTTCACATATTTGATATGTTAGTACATATGAACCACTAACTATTCCGCTTTGAACATTAATGTTTCCAAAATTATCTAATGTGATATTTGAATTCCCTCCAGAAACCGTTGTTATATTAACTTCTTCTGATTTAGCAAGATTACCATTTAAAGTATCATTAGCTAATACATTACCAATTACACCAAATGAAGTACAATTAATATTTGAATAAGCATCATCGTTAGCATCAATAGCAGGAGCTGCAACAACAATAGTAACCGTAGTCGTATTACAATTGGTTGGGTTCAATACCTCACAAATAGTGTAGTTTATGGTATACGTTCCCGCCGATGTGTTTGGTGCTACGTTTACAGTTCCATCAGGATTAATGGTCAATGGTCCGTTTGGTGTAGAAGTTAATACTACATCCGCAGGGTTAACAGGTAATCCGTTCAAGGTATCGTTAGTTAAAACATTGATACCTGAATTACCGCCGGTTGATCCATTTACAGGAATCGCATTGGTATTCGCTACAGCATCAATAACTGGGGCTGCAACAACTATAGTAACCGTAGCCGTATTACAATTGGTTGGATTTAATACCTCACAAATAGTGTAATTTATGGTATAAGTTCCCGCCGGTGTGTTTGGTGCTACGTTTACAGTTCCATCAGGATTAATGGTCAATGGTCCGTTTGGTGTAGAAGTTAATACTACATCCGCAGGGTTAACAGGTAATCCGTTCAATGTATCGTTAGTTAAAACATTGATACCTGAATTACCTCCGATAAATCCATTTACAGGAATCGCATTGGTATCCGCTACAGCATCAATAACTGGGGCTGAAACAACAATAGTAACCGTAGCCGTATTACAATTGGTTGGATTTAATACCTCGCAAATAGTGTAATTTATGGTATACGTTCCCGCCGATGTGTTTGGTGCTACGTTTACAGTTCCATCAGGATTAATGGTCAATGGTCCGTTTGGTGTAGAAGTTAATACTACATCCGCAGGGTTAACAGGT
>NZ_JASCRU010000056.1:0-4800 GCF_030010285.1 Flavobacterium sp. XS2P24 | reverse complement strand
TTTATTACAATAACGATAGAATCAAGTCTAATTTAAACAAAATGAGCCCGATACAATATCGAGCTCATTATTATCAAAATTAATTATAAATTTGTCTAAACTTTTGGGTGCAGTCTATCATTTTTTGTCGGGCTTTCTTTTTTACAAATCTAAATTATATTTTAGCAAAAATATTGGTGTAATATTTTTTTCCGTTAGCAGGATTTTCCCTTATAGAAATTCCAAAATGAGTATAATCACCAAAAATGTTTTCTTTATGTCTGGGACTATTCATCCATGCATTTAAAACAGCCTGAGGAGAATTATAATTATAAGCGATGTTCTCACCTACTTTCTTGGCTCCCAAAACATTTATTATGTTTTGAGAACGTGTAACAAAATCATTATGGTTTACCACATTATTGGTAATCATATATTTATTATGCTCTTCCGATTTATAAGAGAGGTAATTAATTTTCTCCAAAGCATTTAAGCCGATACTTACCCTGTAAGCATTTAACAATTCCATAGTCTCTAATTCTGATGAAATATAAGTATAGTTCACTTCCTGAAAAGGTGCTGTTTTATCATTTTGTAATTCTGAATTATTAGAAGAACAAGAAGCTATGGCAAATATTATCACGATAAGCGATAATACATGAAACACATTTAATTTCATAATAATAACTATTGATTTTTACAAGATTATTCACAAAAGTTGATTGATTTTCAATTAAAATAGGTTTCAAAAAAAGACATGAATGACACATGAAAAACCTATGCAAGTTTATCTAAATTCATTCTATAAAAATTGGGGAAGAGTTTTGTCCTTTATGGGATACTGAAAAAGTTGTTATTTTCCATAGACGCCTTGTTTTAAATTAATATTACAAAATCAGTAAAGAGAGAGCCAGCTAAAACTGATTCTAAATTAATCTTTACGATTTTAATTAATCAAAATATAGTAGATGAGGCGCTTGATTTTTTTATAGTAAAAAGATAATTTTTACCATATTATTTTTAAAGAAGTTTTCATTTAAAAATCTGTTTTCAATAAATTGACTTCTAAAAAGCATATCGAAGTTACAAAAAACAAAAATCACACATTCAACTTTAACTACAATTAACTGTAAATCAATATTTTATATTATTTTTTAATATTGTTAATAAAAAAATACTGACTTAGTTTTGCTCTGAATGAGAGAATTGTCACTCTATTTATAAATTCAAATTTCAAATACGTTTCAAACAAATAAAACAGTATCTTGTGAATCAATCCATTATACATAAAATATGAAAAAAGCATCATTGTTTTTAGGAATCCTATCACTACTTGCTATTGTTTCCTGCAAGAAAAAAGAAGAAACTCCAGTTCCAGCAACACAAACTGAAACTTCAAGTGAGACAACTACAACTGTCACTACCGAAGCGAAAGATAGCACGTCAATAAAAGTAGCTACCGATGGTGTAAGTGTGACTACAAAAGATGGAAAAACTAAAACCAGCGTAGAACTTTCCGGTGGTGAAGCAAAAGTGGAGATCAAAAAGTAATATCCCATTATTATGTCGACAAAGTATTAGAATGCCAATATGAAATTTCATATTGGCATTTTTTTTAGAAACATTTTTCACAATTAAAAGTTATAATACTACCTAAATTTTTATGTTGCCATTTTTTATTTTAAATTTAAGAATTATAAAAATTAATACAAATTATGACCGCACTGGAAACTATCTTAAAAGACATCCAAAATGTAAAAGTGATAGACAAATCAATAAATTACGACCAATACATCCCATTGGATTTATCGATACAAAATGAAAGCTTTACAAAACAGACTATTGAAACTGCAAGTAATTTTGAAAAATATATCGAAAACTATTTAGACGAAAACAATGCAAAAGTTGCTTTTGGTGGTTATAAAGAAATTAGAAATCTATACAAACGCAGTGATATTTTCAACGATTCTAAAACTGAGGAACGAAATATCCATATCGGTTTAGATTTATGGATTAAAGCCGGAACTCCAGTATTAGCAGCACTTGATGGATTTATTCATAGTTTTAATTACAATACTGGTGTAGGAGATTATGGTCCAACGATTATCTTAGAGCATAAAATAGAAAATCAGCGTTTTTATACTTTATACGGCCATCTTTCGTTAGAAAGTATCAGCGATATTGAAATTGGTGATATTTTCGAAAAAGGACAACAAATAGCGACTTTAGGAGATGCTTCCGTGAATGGAGATTATGCACCTCATTTACATTTTCAGATCATAGAAGAAATTTCACAAACATTTGGTGACTATCCTGGAGTTTGCAGTGAAAATGACTTGAAGCATTATTTGAAGAACTGTCCAGACCCGAATATCTTATTAAAAATTGTATAAATATGAAAAAAATAATTATTGTCTTCAGTATTCTTCTGCTCATTGGATGTAAATCAAAAAAAGTTGTTACAACTGCTGAACCGGAGAAAGCTAAAATTGAAAAACTTGGTTTATCCGAAGTTAATGAAAGCCAAAAAATCAAAGCCTATGAATTAGGAAAAAGAGTTTTAATGACTTGTAATACTTCTAAATTCAAACCTTTCAACCAAAGTGAAGCAACAGAATCTGTCATCAAGAATACGACAGAGGAAAGATTGACAAAAACCTGTACCAGATTCCGCCAGTATTATGGAACTTTTATTGATCTTCAATTAGTTGAGATTTACAAAAACAATTTTGACGGAACAACAATTTTTCGCTATAAAGCATTGTATTCAAAGAAAGTAGCCAATAAAGAACTTCGTGTTTCAATGAATCAAGAAAATAAAGTTTCCTCAATTAAATCATTGGATTGGGTAACTCCTTTTTCGATGAATTAATTTTTTAATAAAATAATCCTGAGTATAAACCCTTTTATGCCCCAGAAAGCCTCTTTAATCTAAATTTAGAATAGAGATACTTTTATAACTTATATGCAATGAGTTAATTATAAAAAAATATTGTTTATCAACATCTTTGATAATGTAAACAAATTAGCTGTCCAATAATTGGCTTTTTTCGACCAAAACTAACTCTTTTATACGATTATATAGCGTAATTGGGTTTAAAGCGACTACCTTCACAAAATCTCAACTTATCGAAGAGCAATTAAATAGCCAATATGCAATATAAAAATAAACCTATAGATAACCGTGAGTTAACAAAATCCCAATCACACATCATAGTTGAAATTATACAGTATATACCAAATGCTGTTTTAAGCAGAACCATAATTAAAAAAACTACCGGAAACATAACTGCTTTATCATTTGATGCTGGCGAAGAATTATCGGAAAGAACATCACCTTTTGATAATTATGTGCAAATAATTGACGGAACAGCCGAGATTTTTATCAATGAAATAAAACACCTGCTTAAATTAGGAGAAGGAATAATAATTCCGGCTCACTCCACACATTCCTTTAATGCAAATGTGCAATTCAAAATGATTTCAACAACTATAAAAAGTGGGTACGAAAATTAATATTGCTTTTATGAAAGCACAGCTTATTTATGTCATCCAAAAAAAATAATACGCTATTTTTCAATATTTTAATATTTAAAAATACGATTTAAGCGAATAATAGATGGATATCCTTCTAATAAATTATTCATTAGAATATATAATGTAACTTTAACCTGAAAAAAAATAATTTTTCTAAACTGTAAACGAAATATCTTTGAAACTATACATAAAATACATGGTAAGTAATCGCTGTAAGATGGCGGTAAAAGAAGAATTAAAAAAACTTGGACTACACTTCATGGTTGTAGATTTAGGTGAAGTTGAAATCATGGAAAATATCTCTATGGACCAGAGGCAACTTTTAAAAAGAGCACTTTTGGACTCCGGACTTGAACTAATGGATGATAAAAAATCCATGCTAATCGAAAAGATAAAAAATGTAATTATCCAGATGGTTCACCATTCAACAGAGAATATAAAAATTAATTTTTCTGATTATCTGAGTCAACAATTAAATCACGACTATACGTACCTCTCCAACTTATTTTCGGAAGTGCAAGGAACTACAATCGAGCAATTTATAATTTCACACAAAACTGAACGTATAAAAGAGCTGATTATTTATGGTGAATTAAACATCACTGAAATAGCCTGGAAAATGAACTACAGCAGTGTGGCACATTTATCCAGCCAATTTAAAAAAGTTACCGGCCTCTCACCTTCCCATTTTAAACAATTGAAAGATAAAAGACGCAACCCAATTGAAGACATTGGTAACTTAAAATAGAAAAAAAATCAAGTCAATTTTATAAATAAATATAGAAACTATAAAAACTCAAGAATCACAATACGCCAGAAGTCTTATTGAAGCTAGTTTGGACCCGTTAATTACAATAAATCCTGAAGGGAAAATTACGGATGTAAATGAAGCTACAGTAAATATTACGGGGCTGAATCGCGATCGTTTAATTAATTCTGATTTTTTCAATTATTTCACCGAAAAGCAAAAAGCACGTGAAGTGTATCAGGAAGTGTATGAAAAAGGTTCTGTTTCAGATTCCCCGCTTACACTGAAGCATAAAGACGGTAAATTGACAGATGTTTTATTCAATGGTTCTGTTTATAAAGATGATCTGGGAAGTGTATTAGGAGTCGTAATTGTTGCCCGCGATATTGCTGAGCAAAAATGGGCTTTAGATTTACGGGTTGCCAATAAAGAGCTTGCTTTTCAAAACGATGAAAAAGAAAAAAGGGCAGCTGAACTGGTAATTGCCAATAAAGAGCTTGCTTTTCAAAATGATGAGAAAGAAAAAAGAGCTAATG
>NZ_JASCRU010000055.1:0-4908 GCF_030010285.1 Flavobacterium sp. XS2P24 | reverse complement strand
TCAAAGTAAATTTGCAGCCTAAAAAAAGCGGCTTCTTAAAAGGCCTTATTTGAATTGTGGTATCGTGAAATTTGAAGATTATATTAGAAAAAAGAGGTTTTTTCACTGCCTGACGTTAGCAGTAATGCCCAAAGATTGCGCAGAATTTTACTTAAACTTGAGAAAATGATGAATTGGATTTCAATCATAAAAGACAAATTAAAAATATACCCTAAAATGTCTTTAGAAGAGGTTATGGAATTTCAAAACGAAATTAAATCGCATATAAAAATGTTAGAAACTTCTGCTGAATATTCAAAAGATTACGCCTTAAAACGTATTGTGGAAATTCTGAACGAAGTTGATACAAAATCTGACTTAAAAAAACAGAAAGAGTTAATTAATCGAATTGCTATTGATAGCGTTGAAAATTGGGAAACAATAAAAAAAATTGGGGAGTTTTTAAAAACTTATTAGGATAAGTGGAAATTGAAGAATAAGCACTACTGCTAACAGCCTGTTAGTCTTAATACGCTTGTGAAGTATATATTTTATTGGTACTCACGAAAATTAAAATTCCTTTGGTACAACATAAGTACAACAAATCAAAAACTTTTTACAAAGCTATAAATACCAGTACTGTTAAGCTGCGCTTGGCGGTTCATTGCTTGATATTCCGCTAATCGTCCACAGTAATAATTATGGGTTGCTTTTGCATACCCATTAATCAAAAGCAAATCATTCAAACATTCTCCTCCTGGTAATATTACATATCCTAGTTGTCTGTTCCAATAGTCGTAATAGTTCTCCTGTTCTGTAACGATAGTTACAGCCGTTTTAGGCGGTGCAACCGACAAAACGAAGTGCAAGGATTGCAAACCAAATTGAAGCAATAATTCGGCTGGTAAACTGCTTTTCTCCTCGTCCTCTTTCATCTTCCTATTTAGTTTTACTTCTGGCGCATCCAAGCCATAAAGTCGGATTTCTTTTTTCATTTGAGTGAAACGATTGCAAATTATTATGCTATCGCCATCAAGGACTTCTTCAATTTGCCAATGGGTTTCCACTATGTACGGTGCTTTTGCGTTGTATTGCATTGATTTACAGTTATTTAAGTTATTGATAATCAAAGATAATCATTGAAATTTGTCTTATGAATTTAATCTAATTATTAACTTTTTAAATCTTAAAAAAATGGCAAGACAAAAAGGTGTTATCAAGTATGTTGGAACTCTTGGAGATATCCGACACTTCAAAATTAAAGGACAGGAAGGCTATTTCGCTGGAATGGTTGGCGGACCATCTGGCGACCAAGTGCTGACTGCTCCTGAATTTGAGAGAACTCGTGAGAATATGAACGAATTTGGCGCTTGTGCCAAAGCTGGAAAATCTGTTCGAACTGGTTTATCTCAAGTGATGAAACAAATGGCGGACAGCCAAGTAACTGGAAGATTGACTTCTATTATGAAGAAAATCAACCTTGAAGACCAAACCGAAGCCAGAGGTTACCGTAAAATTGAAATCACAACACAAAGAAATTACTTAAAAGGTTTTGAGTTTGACAAAAACTCTTCTTTCAATGGTATTTTCAACGCTCCGTTTTCATTAACTCACACGGTTGATAGAGAAAGTGGCGAATTTGTTGTTGATGCTTTTAATCCAGCGAATTTGGTTAATGCTCCATCTGGTGCAACTCATTTCCGTTTGATTACTTCGCTTTCAGTAGTGAGTGATTTTGAATACAACTCTACCACAAACAGCTATGATCCTATGGATGCCGCATTGAATGAGGTAAACGATATTCAATACAGTCCTTTCTTGGATTTGTACGCTCCAGTTCCTGCCACTACAATTACTGCAACTTTACCTAATGGAGCAATTCCAACGGTAAACACAACTGTTTTACAGTGTATCGGAATTGAGTTCTACCAACAAGTGGGACCAAATTACTACTTGTTTTCCAGTGGTAACTGCTTGAAAGTTGAGGATGCTTTTTAGAAAAACCTTCCGAAAATCCCTCGCCAAAAGTGAGGGATTTTTTGTTTAATCTCAAACCTATCAGAACTATGGAAAGCAAAATAATAAGAGTAGCCCAAGGCAAAGAAAGCACATTGAGCCAGTTATACATCAACGGAATTTTCCAATGTTATTTACTAGAGGATAAAATTAGAGAAGTGAAAATAGCTTCACAAACTGCCATTCCAAAAGGTGTTTTTAGTTTAAAGTTGAACACTATAGGAGCTAAAAATGTGGATTACAAAAAAGCATTTGGAAAGCTGCACGAAGGAATGATTGAAATTACTGGTTTGCCAAACTTCAGCTTTGTTTATATCCATACCGGAAATACTATCAAAGAAACTGCCGGGTGTCCGCTTTGTGGTTTTGGTTTCCAATTCGTTGACGGCAATTTTCAAGTTACTCAAAGTGTTGCAGCTTACAAAATGATTTATCCAAAATTAGTAGCACTGGCGAAAGTTGAAAACAACAAAATAACCATTGAAAATAATTTTCAATTCTAAAAAGGCCAAAAAATGGAAAATATCAACATCATCGCAACACTTTTTGGAACACTTATCACTTTGTTACTCTCGATTGTGGCTTATTTTATCAAGCAATTACACACCGATTTTAAGAGTATGGAAAAAGATTTGGTTGAAGTAAAAACTATGGCTTTAATCATCAAAACCGAGTTCAAAAGTGGTAACGACTTACTGAACCAAAAAGTAGAATATCTAGAAAAAAGAGTACAAACAATTGAATTAACAATCTTAAAAAATCAAGATTATGAAAAATAAAAAATTAAATTTAGTGGAAAGAATTAATGCTCCAACTCCAAAATGGTTTAAAATACTTCGCACTGTTGGAATTGCTTTGGCTTCAGTTGGTGGAATTATTATCGCCTCTCCTATTGCATTACCTGTTGGATTGGTTTCGGCAGCTGGATACTTGGTTCTTGGTGGTAGTATCATTTCTGTAGTTTCTCAAACTGCTGTAAAATCGGAAGAAGAACCGAAAACAAACCCTTAAATTTGGTTAAAAGCCTAGTTGAAAGCTCCTTAATTCGGGGCTTTCATTGTTTTTAGTAGTTAATAAACATCAATTGCTTTACTTTTTACCGTTTTATTTAAGTGGGCGGAATATATTGCACTTATGTTGGGGTTATATGGCTTTCATTTGTCAATCAAAATCGTGTTGGTTTATCGGGAAAAAAAATCCAAGGAAGCCCCAAACTTCAAATTTGGGACTGGTCATTCGGATAAGGTAAGAATTGGAGCTGTTTTTTTTGAGAGAATGCCTTTCGGGTATTCTCTTTTGAAATGGGATGCTGTGGCATTCTTTCAAAAAAAATTGCATCCATAGGGGTTTGGGGAAATGGAAGATTTCCCCAACTGAACTTGCCGAGTGCGCTGGCAGTAGCGAAACAAGTGTATTGTTTTTCTATTTGCTGATTGGGGTTTTTCTGATTGCTTTCCTGGAAAAGTTGATGCCAGACTTATGAAAAAAAGATAATGCTTCCCTTTAGTAATAAGCATCAATAAGACCGTTATGGCATCGGCTTTTCGGGAAAGCAATTACTGCGGTGATGGTGGCAAATAAAAAACGATACTCTTGTGGGGAAATTTGATTTTTGAGGATGCCGAAATAGTGTTCGGTTTTCAAATTGCAGTATTCAGTAAAATAGTTGTTGCGATACGGTATGGCATCTTCAAAAAACAATGCAAATATAGTTCCTATTTCGGGTGGGAGCGTTGGCTGTGGCGGCTATTTTACATAATGAAATTATAGTGCGAGTGCCCCGGGGTTCGGGGCGCTTGACCTATAATGTTGCTATCATTATGTAACATAGCTTGGGGGTGTTTTAGGGCTTTGAGCGTTGGAAATAGCTTATTGTAGTTGTGGAGTTTACGGAGCAAGCTGCAATGTGCTATTAGAGCGTTGGCAGAAGCCATAAAACGCAGGAGCGTTGGACGAGCGTTGGCTTGGGTGGGCGCAAATACGTCAGCCGCTTTTTCTGCGGCGTTCCTGACCTAAGAAAATGAATTAATTATATCACTTTTTATATGAAATAAATATACTCTATTAGGAAAATAAATTTCAAATAGTAATTTAATTTCCTTGAGTTGAAAACAAAATAATAAATTATATATACTGTTGATATATATTGCTTTAAAAAATAATATATAATATTTTACCTTTTTTTATTAACTGTAAGTAATATTTATGTATATTTGCATCATAGTTCTTTGAAATATGTTTTGAAAGTTAATTACTAAATGGAGAGTTTTAATTTTTGTTTATTCATTTAAACAACCCTTTATTAGGGTTTCAGGCACAATTCTCCCTCGAAACCTGCTGAAAACTGTCGATGTCGCTGAAAAGCCAAATCGCCAAATCGATGAAAGCATTGAAATCAAATTCAATTAATTCAAAGAAGTTTTAAGTCAGATTTACAAGGATGAAATGAATTGTATCAATGAAAGCTTCTATATTAAAAGAAGCAGGGATTTTAAAGCGGTGCATAGAGAACATTGTCTACGCATTTAGTAATTGATTATTGTTAAATAAGCAGGTAGCAATTAAGCTATTACTAAAACTTATTTTATTATGTCTAGAAAAAAAAGACTTCAGAACATCGATGGTTTACAAAATGTACTTGTAACTATCGCAACGGACCAGTGTTCTCTATCGGAGAATGATGTTAATCTATTAAATGATGCAATAGCAAAATTAAATAGATTGAGAATTAAGAAAGGGTTGACAGACAAACATTATAAATCTGAAATTTCAGATATTGTTGACCTAATTATTAAATTTTTTTGATTGTCCGCAATTACCCATAATTAAATAAAAGGCTTATATTTGATAAAAAAAGAGCGATGAATCTATTCAATTTTACAGCAAATTTTGGGAGTGAAGAGTCTTGTAGAC
>NZ_JASCRU010000054.1:0-5465 GCF_030010285.1 Flavobacterium sp. XS2P24 | reverse complement strand
CACTAAAGTAAGCGGTGCGTTTGTTGCTTCTTCTGAATGTGCCAATGCTGGAACGTACACCAACACTTGGACGGTAAACGACGATTGTGGAAACACTTCGGCTGTATTTACTCAAGTAATCACTATTCAAGATACAACGGCTCCAACAGGAAGCGCCCCTGCAGATATTACTGGATTACATAGTATTTCAGAAGTACCTGTTGGAGATGTAAATATTATAATTGATGAGGCTGATAATTGTAATGGAACGGTTGATATTATTATAGTTGATACTAATAACGGAGCTAGTGGATGCGATGGAAATCCTTACATTATTACAAGAACTTATGTATTGGCAGATTGTGCAGGTAATACTACTTCATTGATGCAAAAAATAACTGTTGAGAACAATGTTTCAGTAAGTGGTATCCCAACTAATGTATCTTGTCAAGGTGAAAAAGATGGAAGTATAGCAATTACAAATAGCAATGGATCAACTGTGGTAGTTACCAATAATACAAATGAAGTAGTAGGTAGCAGTGGATTACCAGCTGGCACTTACACACTAACTGCAACATCTTCTGTTGGAAATGATGGACAAACATGTTCTGCCATAAGTACTGTGACTATAACAGAACCAGACTATAGAGTTAAAATTTCTGGAATTATTTCTAATAGAGATACAAATTTACCATTAGCAAATGTACCTGTAACATTAATTCCTCAAGGTTCAACTACTGGTGTTATTCTTATTAGAGTTACTAACTTGGATGGTTATTATGCCTTTACAGGTGTAACACCTGGTGATTATTTATTACAAGTTCAAGATGCGAACCTTAACAATAACCAACAATTGTATCCAGTAGATTCGAATTCATTTTTTACAACTATAGAAGAATGTAAATACCAAATACACAATTTCGAATATGAAAAATCAGACTTACCTGTTATAGGTGATTTTGTATGGTACGATGTAAATAATAATGGAAAACAAGACGAATGGTTCGACGCAAATAATGATGGAATTGTTACCAAAAATATCCCTGATACTAATGGAGCTATAGATTATAGTTTATGGGAATGGATTGATTTTAATGGTGATAATAGCTACAATGGGACAGAAAACATTGGAGAGTTAAATGCTGCTGGCCTAGGAAACTCAAAAAGTTCTAATATATTAATTACTGGTCAAAATGGATATTCTAAAAATGTTATGTTAGGAATTCAAGGATACTATATTGACAGACCTAAAGTAGAAAATCCTTGGGGAGAATATAAAGTTCAGTTAGTTATGGATTCATTCTTAGATATAGTTTCACAAGCTATGGGTGCAACTGGATTAGTAAAAGTATTATCAAATAATAGTAACAAGTTAATTACATCTAAAACAAATAAATCAGAAAGTTTTACAGTTTGTGGACCTACAACTCCAAATCCTAAAATCATACAAATAACTCCAGATGATTATGTACATTTAGATGTAGATTTTGGAATAAGCTGCAAATTATTTGCTAATATTAATGCAATAGATGATATTTTTAATGCCGTACAATGTACTAGTGAAGGAATAGTAGGTAATGTAATCGACAATGACTTACTAAATGAACTTAAAACAAATAGTAATGAAGTTAATTTTAAAATAATAACTGAAAGCAATCCTAAAATTACATTTGATGAATTAGGAAATATAACTGTACAAGCGGGTATAAAAGCTGGAAAATATTCTTTTGAATATCAAATCTGTGAGAAAATAAATCCAACAAACTGCGATAATGCTTTTGTAACTATCAATATAATTGATACTACTTTTCCAGTTTGGACAACTATTGTTATGCCTCAAGATTTAGCCGTTCAATGTGATGTACCACAACCTGCAACATTAACAGCAACTGATAGTTGTGGTGAAGTAGTATTAAAATATAATGAGACTAAAGTTGATGGAAATTGTGCATCCAACTATATTTTGACAAGAATATGGACTGCAACTGATGAATCTGGTAATATGATATCACATACACAAAAAATAACAGTACATGACACAGCTGCTCCAGTTATTGCTGCATTACCTGAAACATCAACTATCTCTTGTCCTGCAACGCCTGAATTTACTCAAGCCATTGCAACTGACGGTTGTGGTTCTACAGTAACTTTGACTTTCGCGGATGTAACCACAAACGGTCAATGTGCTGGTTCATATTCTGTTACTAGAACTTGGACTGCTACTGATACTTGTGAAAATGCAACAACAGCTACGCAAACGATCAATATAGTAGACACAGTTGGTCCTACAACAGCCTCTCAATTCAATTCATCTGTTAATGTAAATTGTGATGCAATTCCAGCTAAACCTGAACTTGTATTTGTAGATAATTGTTCTACAGTTTCACCGGCTATTTTTACTGAAAACATCATAAACAGAACAGAAACTTCTTATTCAATCGTAAGAAAATGGTCTGTAGCTGATACTTGTGGAAATGCATCTGAGTTTACTCAAATCATCAATGTTACAATTCCTAATAGTGTTGTGACAATAAGCAGTTCAATTTGTAATGATGGAGAAATCACATCGACGAATCTAAATGATTTATTACCGGTAGGAACTCCAATAAACGGAACTTGGGTAGATGTAAATAATTCAGGTGGTTTACAAGGAAGTACTCTTAATGCTGCTGGGCTTTCGGTTAGAGATTATACATTTGAATATAAAATTAATGATGCAACTTGCCCTAGAACAATAAGAATTACAATGACGGTGAATACTGGTTGTGGTGGTATTGTATTAGCTTGTGGAACTGTATTAGTTCATAATGCCTTCTCTCCAAATGGTGACGGAATTAATGAAAAATTCATAATCGATAATATTGACGATACTGTTTGTTATCCAGAAAATACGGTAGAGATATACAACCGTTGGGGTGTATTGATTTTTGAAACCAAAGGATATAATAATACAAGTAATTCATTTGATGGAATTTCAGGTGGTAGATCAACTGTTCAACAATCTTCTGGTTTACCAACTGGCATTTACTTCTATATTTTGAATTATACTTCAGTTGACAATGATGGAAAAATCATAACCAATAAAAAAGATGGATATTTATACTTAACAAAATAATTAATCTTATACCTGAGGACAAAAAAAGTTCTCAGGTACAATAAAAATAATATCTTTAAGCCTTTTTCTTAAATAATAAACTCTAAAAAATTATCAAACCGATCTAATTAATTCTTATAAATGAGTTCGATAGATAATTTAAAATAATAAATATCTACTATGAAAACAAAATTATTTTCTTTCGTTTTGATGTTTACAGCCTTTGTAAGTTATGCACAACAAGATGCTCAATTTACTCAATACATGTACAACACAATCAATATTAATCCCGCTTATGCTGGATCAAGAGGTGCTTTAAGTATTTTTGCGCTACATCGTACACAATGGGTAGGACTTGATGGTGCTCCAGTTACTAATGCTGCTTCTGTCAATACACCTCTGAACGAAAGTAATTTAGGTTTGGGAGTATCAATTATAAATGATAAAATTGGACCTACCACTGAAAACACGATTTCAGCTGATTTATCATACACCGTCCCTACTTCTGAAACCTTTAAATTATCTTTTGGAATCAAAGCAACTGCTAACTTTTTTAATTTGGATGTCAACCGATTAAATCCTGTTGACGATGATCCTAGTCTGCATGATTTCAATAATAAATTTACACCTAATATTGGAGCGGGTGTTTATTTACATTCTGACAAAGCTTATGTAGGGTTTTCAATACCAAATTTCATCGAAAGCAACCGTTATGATGATAATGAAGTAGCTATTTTTAAAGAAAAAATTAATTACTATTTAATGGCAGGTTATGTCTTTGATTTGAATGAATCTATAAAGTTTAAACCCGCATTATTAACAAAAGTTGTTGCAGGCGCCCCGCTTCAATTGGATGTATCAGGAAACTTTATGTTCAGTGATAAATTTGTTGTAGGTATAGCGTATAGATGGTCTGCTGCTGTAAGTGCGATGGTTGGATTTCAAGTTTCTGACGGAATGTATATAGGATATGGTTATGACCATGAAACCACAAATTTAAATAACTATAATTCCGGTTCCCATGAAATATTTTTACGTTATGAAATATTTAAAAATAATGGTAAAATTACAACTCCAAGATTCTTCTAGAAATTAAGGCTATGAAAAAATTTATATTCTTTTACATAACAATAATAAGTCTTGTTTCTTTTAAAGGAAATGCACAAGATGCAAAATTTTATGTAACTGATAAAATAAGTGACAAATATGCTTATATAGATGTTCTCAAAACCTATGAAAGGATTGCTGAAAAAGGATATAAATCAGTAGATTTATTTAAAAAACTTGGAGATTCCTATTACTCAAACGCAGATTTTGACAAAGCTGCTAAATGGTATTGTGAATTATTTGCCATAAGCAATGATTTGGAACCTGAATATTATTATCAATATGCTAAGAGTTTACTATTTATTGGTCAAGATGATAATGCCAATCAAATACTGGAAAAATTAAAACAAAAATCAGGGGCAATAAAAGAGAAAAAAAATCGAAAATAACGATAAAATCACAACTCCAAAATTCTTCTAAAACAATTATTATGAAAAAAAATATACTCCTTTACATAACAATAGTAAGTGTTTTTTCTATTAACATTTATTCCCAAAAAGCAAAATTGGCTACTGCCGATAAAAAGTATGACGGCTATGCTTATGTAGATGCCATCAAAACCTATGAAAGGGTTGCTGAAAAAGGATATAAATCTGCAGATCTGTTTAAAAAGTTGGGGAATGCTTACTACTTTAATGCTCAGTTCGATAAAGCAGCCAAATGGTATGGTGAATTATTTACTATGGATACCTCTAATTTAGAACCGGAATATTATTATCGTTATGCTCAGTCTTTAAGAGCAATGGACCAAAATGATAAGGCTAATGAGATGATGGAGTTATTCAACCAAAAATCAGGTAACGATACCAGAGGGAAACTATTTAAAAAAAATACCAACTATTTAGAAGCTATAAAAGCAAATTCCGGAAGGTATAAAGTTGAAGATGCCGGAATAAACTCTATGTATTCTGATTATGGAACTGCACTATATTCGAATAAATTAGTTTTTGCTTCAGCAAGAGATACCGGAAGTCTTGGACAAAGAAAACACAAATGGACCAATCAGTATTTTACAAACTTGTACACGGCTGATTTAGGGGAAGACATGACACCGGGTGCTGCAAAAAAGTTTGATGGAACCATAAATTCGAAATTTCATGAATCTACTCCTACTTTTAGTAGTGATGGAAAGACTATGTACTTTACCCGAAACAACTATCTCGATGGTAAAAAAGGAAAAGATGGAAATAAAATTACTTTAATAAAAATATACAAAGCCACTTTAGAGAATGACAAATGGGTAAATGTAACCGAACTGCCTTTTGACAGTGATAATTACAGTACT
>NZ_JASCRU010000053.1:0-5523 GCF_030010285.1 Flavobacterium sp. XS2P24 | reverse complement strand
ATACCTAAACGAGTTCGTTTACAAGCTTAACAGACGGTATTTTGAGGAAAAATTATTCGATAGGCTAGTAATAGCAAGTATTACAGGATTATGACTAAAAACGGACAATCAAATTTTTTTTTAAATACATAGAAAAGCCCGAAATCAAATTTTAGATTTCGGGCTTTTTATTTTTATAAGAATTGTAAAGCTTAATTCGAATAATATTTTTTCTTCAACCAAAAGGCTACATTTACTAGAATAATCAAAGCTGGAACTTCTACTAATGGACCAATAACTCCTGCAAATGCCTGTCCGCTATTGATTCCGAAAACGCCAATAGAAACTGCAATTGCCAATTCAAAATTATTTCCGGATGCGGTGAAGGAAAGCGCAACGGCATCTCTATAATTGGCTCCAATTTTTTTGGAAACAAAAAACATCAGGAAAAACATAATAGCAAAGAAAATCACAAGTGGAACGGCGATTCTAACCACATCCAAAGGTAAATCAACAATCATTTCGCCTTTTAGACTGAACATGACAACGATTGTAAAAAGCAAAGCAATCAAAGTAATGGAAGAAACAAACGGAATAAATTTTTGATTGAACCATTTATCACCAATGAATTTCTTGATGGCATAGCGGCTAATGATTGCTAATGCAAATGGAATGCCTAAATAAATTCCAACAGTTGTAGCAATTTCAGCAACCGTAATATTTAATTCCAAGCCTTTTATTCCAAATAATGGCAGCATGATTTCCAAATAAAAATACGCATACAATCCAAAAAAGAACACTTGAAGCAAACTATTAATTCCGATTAAGCCCGCTGTTAATTCCCTATTTCCTTCGGCTAATTCATTCCAGACAATCACCATGGCTATGCAAGGAGCAATCCCAATTATGATTAAACCCGTCATGTATTCCGGATAATCTTTTAAAAAGAATGTTGCCAATGAAAACATTAAAAACGGACCAATAATCCAAGTGATGAAGAAAGAAGCGGTCAGTAATTTCGGCTTTTCAAACATTAAGGAAATTTTTGAAAAATCAATTTTAGTCAAAGGTGGATACATCATCACTATTAATCCAATTGCCAGAGGAACATTGGTCGTTCCGCTTGAAAAGGAATTGATAAAGCCGCTGCTGGAAGGTATAAAATAGCCAATAGAAACGCCAATTATCATTGCCAGAAATATCCAAAGTGTCAAGTAACTATCAAGGAAGTTTAATCTTTTTTTATGTAATGCCATTAGTATGATTTTATTTTGGAGAATACATAGAACATTTCGGTTGCAATTTGCAAACTGCGTTCCTGATATTTTTCTGCTTGTTGAGGCGTATTATCAAATGCTTTTGGATCTTCAAATGTGATGGAAATACGTTTTTCTGCACCTGCAATAAACGGACAACCGCCATCAGCCTGTGAGCAAGTCATAATCGCTGCAAATTCACTTTGGGGATTAAAATCATCATCATAGGTTTTTGAAAAACCAATAATAGGATGTTCATTCTCCGCATATTTTATGGCATAAATTGGATTATTACCTGCTGTAATTACTTTGATTTTAAAGCCTGATTGTTCCAATGTTTTGGCAGCCATAGGAAATAATGCCGTGGCTTCGGTTCCTCCAGAATAACAAAATACATTTTTTATATTGAAATGTGCGGCTGCAGTTTGTGCCCAAACCTGTGATAAATGACTTCTTCTGGAATTATGGGTGCAAATCAAGTTCAGCCTGATTTCTTGCTGATTCGATGCTTTTGATTGAATAAAATCAATTAGCGGTTGCAAAATAATTTTTCGCTCTGATGATATACTTTCAAAATCAAAAGCAGAGATTGTTTTTTCAATTTCTGGAAATAGAATGGTTTTGGTTAGTGTCATTTTATAGTTTTAAAATTAGCAACAGCCTCCGCCGGGAGTGCAGCAGCTATTAGTTTGGTTTGATATTTCAGATAATTTTACTTTTTGTTTTTCTGCTGGAATGCCACATTGGTCTTGGGCTAAACAAGCTGTTTGTTTATTTAAAAGCGTGAATACTTTTCCCTTGAAACCTAAGTCATATTTACCAATTGTTTCGGCTTGGTATTCTACTTCAATTTCGTAATCTTCGATTCCTAATACTTTCTCTGAAAGAGCGATAATATCCAAAAGTTTTTTTGGCTTTAATCGGTGTTCGAAATCATTAGCATCCCATAATTGGAAATTTACTACAGTTTCTTTTCTTACTTTTCCACCGCAGTCAATAAAGTTTTTGGTGATTAAGCCCACCTCAGTTACGTGAAAATGTTCTGGAACATAACTGCCGTTTGGTAATACAAAAGCAACGTTTTCAAGCGTGCTCAACTCTTTTTTAATTTCTGATAGTTTCATATGATTATAATATTTGTTTTTTAAAGGAATATGGTATCGCCATTCCTAAATTATATTGTTTTTTTTTGAGTCCTGGCGATTTCATGATTCTTACAATTTGAAAATTAACAGCATTGATTCTTCTTGTTTTCTAAATAGGTATTGATGTGCTGAAAAAAGCCCTTTATTTTATTAAAACCTTCTTCGTTGAGGCAATAACAAATAGCATTTCCTTCAAAATTACCTTTTATGAGTCCGGCATTTTTAAGCTCTTTCAAGTGTTGGGAAACGGTAGGTTGGGCTAGAGGCACCTCGTTTACGATGTCACCGCATATACAACTGTTCACTTTGATGAGGTGCTGAATAATGGCAATTCGAGCGGGATGACCTATGGCTTTCGCCAAAATTGCCAATTCGTTTTGCTCGTCTGTAAAATGATCTGATTTAGTAATTCCCATCGTTATATATTTATATTGCAATATTACGATATAGATAAATAAAAACCAAATATTGGAATATATTTTTCGCTTAAGTTCTTCAACTACCTTTTTGGTTTATGTTAAGGTGATAGCTTAGCAGTCATCCTGAAGTTTATGCTTGCAATAGAAAATGGTTTCTAATTTGTTTTCGAAAAATAACCTTCTAATTTTTATAAATCATCTGATTCACATCCATTTTGATAAAAAATCAATCAACTCTTCTCTTAATTCTCTAAATAATTTTTCAAATACGGCGATGCTTTCTCGGTGTTTTTTATGGTCTGAAAATTTTTCATGATCAACAGCATTGGGATTTTTTCGCACGGCAGCCTCAAGATAGGATTCGTGACTTTTAATATCATGATTTAAGATGTCTATCTGTTCCTTTTGAATAATCAGTTGATTATGGAAATGATCGGCTAAGGAACGTAACTCTTTAGAAGTATTCTTTTCCGCGACTTCAGTAATCCGATTACCCATAATTTTAAGTTCGTCTTTATAAAACAAAAGTTTGTTTAACCACGTTTTGTGTTCTTCGTGTAATTGATAAATTGTTTTTTTAGTTTCCATTTTTTCTGTCTTTTTTAATAATTTGAAATTAATTGAGCTTGAGTCATTTTTAATTTGATAGAAATAGCAAAAAGCAATGTATTAATGGAAGTTTATTACAAAGCATCAAAGTTCAAATATTTCTTTTGGAATAGCATGAAATCCGACTAATTTAACTCGATTTTCAATATCGCTTATAGGTATCATTTTCGAAGTGTGAACGGTAAATTCTCTTGGAAAAATTTCAGTATTCAATAAAACCTCTTTTATTCCGTCTAGTTCTAGTAAGCTGGATTTTATTTCTATTAAATCAATGTCTTCAATAGCATTTGTTCCAAAAATTTTACCATGATTACCTGGGATTACATTATCAGTTAGTATACTCATGTTTTTATTTTTTAAGATTAGGAATAGGGTAATAGATTGTTGTATTTATGGGTTAAGTGGTTTAAAGTTAGTGATTTATCTTGAATAATTTAAATAATTTAGGTTGGTTTTATTTAAAAATGTTTAACTTAGTGTATTGAAAATCAATTAAATAAGTGTAATATGAATAATAGAAGCAATAAATTGAATTTTGACAAAAGAAAACCGGGTAAGAAAGATAAAAATGCAATTCCGGATTCTCTTTTATATCCTCCAAGTGAAGATATTTATAATCAATTCCATAAAGAGATGGAAATAGATCCAGAAGATCTTTCGAAAAAAAAGTCTCCTGTTGAAATAAATAATATCCGGGAATTGAATGAGAAAAGTTTCGAAGAGGATGTTTCTGGAGGAGATTTAGACATTCCTGGTTCAGAATTAGATGAGGAAACGGAAAACTCCGGAAATGAAGATGAAGAAAACAACCATTATAGTATAGGTGGAGATAATCATAATGATTTAGAGGAAAATTCTGGAGATAAAATGTAATCAGAGCGTTTGTCGTAAGTTTTAAATACTAATCCTATTAATCATGTCTTTGAGTGAATACAATCAAAAGCGTAATTTTAATTCCACTTTAGAGCCTGAAGGAAAAATCAAGCAGTCATCGACCGAATTGATTTTCGTAGTACAAAAGCATGCAGCCTCCCATTTGCATTATGATTTTAGATTGGAAATGGATGGAGTGCTAAAAAGTTGGACGATACCCAAAGGACCGTCTATGAATCCGGCTGATAAAAGATTGGCTATTATGGTAGAAGATCATCCTTACAGTTACAGAGATTTTGAGGGTACTATTCCGGAGGGAAATTACGGCGCAGGGAATGTTATTGTTTGGGACAATGGAACGTATATTTTAGCTGATGAAGATAGGTTAGATATCGACGAACATAAATTACAATCCGATTTACAAAAAGGACATCTTAGTTTTATTCTTAATGGGAAAAAATTGAAAGGTGAATTTGCTTTAGTAAAATTAAAAACCAAACAGGAGAATACATGGCTTTTGATAAAGTCAAAAGATCAATATGCAAATGATGAAGATGTTTTGCAACAAGATAAATCTGTACTTTCTAATAAGACATTAGAAAGCATGGAAAAGAAGAGTGGTTAATAAAACAATTTGTGCGTTCCTCCATAATATAAAGAAAGGCGATTCTCTTAGTGGAGAGTCGCCTTTCTTTATATTATGGAGTCGGGCTATGTGCTACAAGTCCTCGTTCCGCCAAAAAAAAAGGCGGGACTGTGGGCTTTTCGCTGCTATCCCTAACGCGAACTTTGGATAAGTAGATCTTTTTGTTGTTTTGATGTATATTTTGTGACCTTATATATAGGATAGAATGGGAAAGTGAAGTTTGATACTATATAAGGTAAGAGACAAAATATTTAACCTGTTGTGTTCTTTTGTAGGTATTCTGGCAAGTGGAGCTGTTTTTTAGTGCACAAATCGAAGCTGTAAGCTGTATAAAAGGCAATAAAGCGATAATTTCCTAAGATTTTATAAAGAAGGGAAAGGCAGTTGAAAGTTGCCCATTCTTATTGGAATAGGTGGTTTTGATTTGAAATCCCATTAATCAGCTGTAAGATTGTTGAATAGTATAAAAAACTTTACTATTCAAGAATCATGTTTTCAGCGAGTTAAAGATTGGGTTGCGAAAACATGAAAAAAAAGGTTTAAAAAAGCTTGTAAAAGCGAATAAAGGTGCTACTTTTGCACCCGCAATGACGCAG
>NZ_JASCRU010000052.1:0-5922 GCF_030010285.1 Flavobacterium sp. XS2P24 | reverse complement strand
ATAATGTTTCTTCAAGACTAATTCTGCGCATTCTAGCTTAAATGCGTAATCATACTTAACTTTTCTTTCCATAAAAAATGCCCCAAATAGTGTCTAACTTTTTGGGGCATGTTCATTACGGAGCTTTTTTTATTTTTTTAGACTTTCAGCAGCTATGTTAACCGCTTCTTTCAATCCTGTTTTGTATTTAATTATTTTCTCCATCACGCTTTTATTGTGACTTCCTATAATTTGAGCGGCAAGAATTCCTGCATTTTTTGCACCGTTTAATGCTACAGTTGCTACGGGAACTCCGCCTGGCATTTGTAAAATGGATAACACACTATCCCAACCATCGATTGAATTGCTTGATTTTATAGGTACTCCAATTACTGGAAGTGGCGACATAGAAGCGACCATTCCTGGTAAATGCGCAGCTCCGCCAGCACCTGCTATTACTACCGAAATTCCGCGAGTGTGTGCATTGTTGCTGAAATCAAATAATTTTTCGGGAGTTCTGTGTGCCGATACAATATCGACTTCTATTTCTATATCGAATGCTTTTAAAATGTCTATTGCTTCTTGCATTACGGGCATATCAGAAATGCTTCCCATGATTACGGCTACTTTCATTGTTTTTTATTTAAAGATTTAAAGATTTAAGTATTTAAAGATTTTTTGAGAAACTCAATTTAGTTGGTATTCTGAATTTTTCAATCTTTTAATTTTTTCAATCTTCCAACTAACTTATTACTCTTATCGTGTTTTTTACATTTTCAGCTATTCTTCGAGCTTCATTGATATCTGGATTTACGATCGTTACATGTCCCATTTTTCTAAAAGGACGTGTCTGTTTTTTGCCATAAATGTGAGGTGTAACACCGTTCCAACCTAATATTTTTTCAATATTTTCATACACTACATCACCGGAATAGCCTTCTTCACCTGAAAGATTTACCATAATTCCAGCAACTTTACTGTCGGTATTTCCCAAAGGCAAATTAAGAATTGCTCGCAAATGGTTTTCAAATTGTGAAGTATAACTGGCTTCAATGGAATAATGACCTGAATTGTGTGGGCGAGGAGCAACTTCGTTTACAAGGATTTCATCATCTTCAGTTTGAAACATTTCAACTGCTAATAAACCAACATGATTGAACTTTTCGGAAACATTCAATGCGATTGCTCTTGCTTTTTCGGCAACTTTATCATCAATACGAGCAGGACAAATCACATATTCCACTTGGTTGGCTTCTGGATGAAATTCCATTTCTACCACAGGATAGGTTTTTATTTCGCCTGAGGGATTGCGACAAACGATAACGGCTAGTTCATTTTTGAACGGAACTATTTCTTCGGCGATACATTCTACATTGGCTAAATTGTCTAAATCCGAGATTTGTCGAATCACTTTTACACCATTTCCATCATAACCAAATTCCGTACATTTCCATACAAACGGTAGTTTTGTTTTAGAATCCAAAATATCAACAATGAGACTTTTTAGATTCTCAAATCGTTTATAATTTGCAGTTGGAATTGTGTGTTGCGTGTAGAAATCTTTCTGAATTCCTTTGTTTTGAATCAATTTCAACGTTTTTGGCGAAGGAAATACTTTTACTCCCTCTTCCTCTAGTTTTACTAAAGCTTCCAGATTTACCAATTCAATTTCGAAAGTTAAAACATCAACCTTTTTACCAAAGTTATACACCGTTTCAAAATCCATTAAATCACCTTTAAAGAATTTATTACAGGCTATCTTGCATGGTGCTTCATCACTTGGATCAAGAACATAAGTTTGTATGTCGAATTTTCGGGTATCAAACAACAGCATTTTACCAAGTTGCCCTCCGCCGAGAATTCCCAATTTAAAATCAGAAGAAAAATAATTCATTGTCTAGTTGTATGTTTATGCAAAGATACTTTATAATGATTGAATCCGAAAATGCTATTTTATTTTCTTCATAATTTCTATTGTATCATTTGTTGCTTTTAATACATTTTGACTCGTTTTTTTGTGGAATTTACTTAAAATTAGAAATTAATGCCCATTTATCAATTGTCAAATCCGAATTCTGTATCTTTGCGCATTATTTTAAACACGAAAATAATGATACAACTTCACGATAAACAATTTGTTCCGTTTATTTCTGCTAAAGAAATTGATTTTGCCATCGCTAAAATGGTTTCTCAAGTAGAAGCAGATTTTGCTGATGAAACGCCGGTATTTGTGGGAGTATTGAATGGAGCTTTTATGGTTGTTTCTGATTTTATGAAACAATATAAAAAACCATGTGAAGTATCTTTCATCAAAATGGCATCATACGAAGGAACTTCTACTACAAACGAAGTGAAACAATTAATAGGTATAAATCAGGATTTAACTGGGCGTTCTGTTGTCATAATCGAAGATATAGTTGACACCGGAAATACATTGGTTGAACTGAAAGAATTATTCAAAAAGCAAAATGTAAAACATTTTAAAATAGCAACACTTTTTTTTAAACCTGAAGCTTACACAAAAGACATCAAAATAGATTACATTGGAATTAGAATTCCAAATAAATTTATTGTGGGTTTTGGCTTAGACTACGATGGATTAGGAAGAAATTTACCCGAAGTATATAAACTAAAAGAATAACGACACAACAACATGACTAACATTGTTTTATTTGGAAAGCCAGGAGCTGGTAAAGGAACTCAAGCGGAGTTTTTGAAAGAAAAATACAAATTAACACATATATCAACGGGCGATGTATTTCGTTTTAATTTAAAAAACGATACAGAACTTGGCAAACAAGCAAGAGTATTTATGGATGCTGGAGATTTAGTTCCAGATGAATTGACTACGAAAATGCTGATTGATGAGGTAAATAAACACCCGGATACTAATGGAATATTGTTTGACGGATATCCAAGAACAATTTCACAAGCTGAAGCTTTAGACGCATTTCTTACATCAATAGGTTCTAAAGTTGCAGCGACAATTGCACTCGAAGCCGATGATGAGATTCTGGTAAAACGTCTCTTGGAAAGAGGGAAAACAAGTGGTAGAATTGATGATCAAGATGAAGAAAAAATCAGAAATCGCTATCAGGAATACAATGAAAAAACAGCGCCTTTAATGAGTTATTATGAGGAGCAAGGTAAATTTTATGCAGTAAACGGAATAGGTACAATCGCTGAAATTACAGAAAGAGTAAGCAACGTGATTGATAATTTATAGAAGTAATTCCAGCTGTACATTACAAGTCCTCGTTAAAAAATCTATTTTTCTAAGCCATAAAAGGAGCTTCTTTTGGTCGCTCTTTTTTGACAAGAAAAATTAGCTTTTTTTAACTCCGGGCTTTTCATTCCCATCTGGGCTAAAATCCAGACTGGAGATTTCAGAAAATCAAATTCAGAAATCAGATTTTAAATAAAAAACGAATCAACTAAAAAATTGGAAATACTAATAATATTTTTTCTAATACTATTAAATGGGGTTTTCTCTATGTCAGAAATCGCATTGATTTCAGCAAGAAAAAACAGATTAGAGACCGCGGCAAAAAAAGGAAATAAAAGTGCTAAAATCGCATTGGATTTGGCGAACTCACCAAACAAATTTTTATCAACCGTACAAATAGGAATAACGCTAATAGGAATTCTTACCGGTATTTATAGTGGTGATAAAATCACAATGGATGTAGAGACTTTTGTAAGCGGATTTGAATTTTTAAAACCATACGCGCCATCAGTTGCTGTGGGGATTGTTGTAGTAGTTTTGACCTTTTTCTCTTTAGTTCTAGGAGAATTATTACCTAAAAGAATCGGTTTGAATCATCCGGAATCCATTGCCAAAGCAGTGGCATTACCCATGAAAATTGTTTCAATTGTAACAGCACCATTTATTTGGTTGTTAACACATTCTACAGATTTTTTATTGGATATTTTACAAATAAAGCCTACCGCTGACGGTAAAGTAACCGAAGAGGAAATAAAAGCGATAATCAAAGAAGGAACCGAAGGAGGAGAAGTTCAAGAAATTGAACAAGATATTGTGGAGCGCGTTTTCCATATTGGAGACAGAAAAATAAATTCATTGATGACACACAGGAAGTCAGTGGTTTTTTTACCTTTGCATTCTGATAAAGAACAGGTTAAGGAATTTATGCTCAAAGAATTACATTCTATTTATCCGGTTTACGGTGAAAATTATGATGATATTGTTGGAGTCGTTAACCTGAAAAATATTTTCGCCCATTTTGAAAATGAAAACTTCAATTTGGCGGATATAATGACCGAAGCTCCTTTTATGATGGAGCAAACCACCGCATATATAGCCTTAGAAAACTTTAAAAAAACAGGCATTCATTATGCATTTGTCTCAGATGAATATGGTGTTTTTCAAGGAGTAATTACTTTGAATGATATTTTGGAAGCATTGGTTGGTGATGCTTCTGATTTTTATAAAGATGATTTTCAGCTGATTGAAAGGGAAGACGGAAGCTGGTTGGTTGACGGACACTATTCGTTGCATGATTTCTTGACTTACTTTGAATTAGATGAATTAATCAATGATTATGAAGTAACCACAGTGAGTGGATTAATAATGACTGAACTCTCTCATATTCCTAAACAAGGAGAAAAATTGATTTGGCAAAAATTTGAGTTAGAAGTCATTGATATGGATGGCGTGAAGATTGATAAAGTGATGGTGAAAGCATTAAAAAATTAAATAGCTTAGGGTTAAATTGCTCAAAATGAGTACTAAATACTAAAGCTGAACATTGAATATTAGAAAAAATGACTGAAGGGAATTTTGTAGATTACGTTAAAATATATGTTTCTTCCGGAAAAGGAGGAAAAGGATCTACGCATTTGCATAGAGAAAAGTTTATTGAAAAAGGTGGGCCAGATGGAGGAGATGGAGGTCGTGGAGGACATGTTTATCTTGTAGGAAACAAAGGTCTATGGACATTATTTCATCTTAAATTTGCGCGTCATATTAAAGCCGGTAATGGTGGAGATGGAAGTGGCGACAGAAGTACAGGTGCTGATGGAGATGATAAATTCATTGAAGTTCCATTAGGAACGGTAGTAAAAGATAAGGAAACTGGAGAAATATTATTTGAAATTACCGAAGATGGTGAAAAGCAAATACTTTCTCGTGGTGGAAAAGGTGGTTTAGGAAACTGGCACTTTAGAAGTTCAACCAATCAAACTCCTAGATATTCTCAACCCGGTTTGCCTGGTGTTGAAATGGATGTGATTCTAGAACTAAAAGTACTTGCTGATGTAGGTTTGGTAGGTTTTCCTAATGCAGGAAAATCAACTTTATTGTCTGTATTGACTTCTGCTAAACCAAAAATTGCGGATTATCCGTTTACAACTTTAAAACCAAATCTTGGAATCGTAGCCTACAGAGATTTTCAATCTTTTGTAATTGCTGATATTCCCGGAATTATTGAAGGAGCTGCCGAAGGAAAAGGTCTTGGACATTATTTCTTGCGTCACATTGAACGTAATTCGACTTTGCTATTTTTAGTTCCAGTAGATACTCCAGATATCAAAGCAGAATACGATATTTTGGTAAACGAATTGACAAAATACAATCCTGAAATGCTTGATAAAGAGCGTTTGTTGGTGATTTCTAAATGCGATATGCTTGATGATGAGTTGAAAGCAGAATTAAAAACAGAATTAGACGTTGCTTTCAAGGATGTACCATATATGTTTATTTCTTCTGTTGCTCAACAAGGGCTAACAGAATTGAAAGACAAATTATGGAAAATGTTGAATGACTAATTCTTAATTTTTAAATAAATTATAAAAGCCGTCTCGTATGATTGAACATGCCCCAAAAAGTTAGACACTATTTGGGGCATTTTTATGGAAAAAAAAGTAAAGTATGATTATGCATTTAAGTTAGAATGTGTAGAATTAGTTTTAAAACAACATTTC
>NZ_JASCRU010000051.1:0-6173 GCF_030010285.1 Flavobacterium sp. XS2P24 | reverse complement strand
TGAAGTCTACAAGACTCTTCACTCCCAAAATTTGCTGTAAAATTGAATAGATTCATCGCTCTTTTTTTATCAAATATAAGCCTTTTATTTAATTATGGGTAATTGCGGACAATCAATAATGCGTTTATAATTTTTTGTTAATAGTAGGTAGGAAACTTGTATTATGTAATTGAATTGTTATTTTTGTTCGTTTTAAATTTAAAGAATGGTAAGAAATTGTATTATAAATTCAATTCGCTTCTTGATTCTTAAAGTGTATATTTGCCAAAATTATTCTGGCCTTTATAAAACAGGTTTAAAGACAGTTGAATAGGGATGTTTTACAATAAATACAAATTATAATAATGCCAATAAATAAAATACAAATGAGATCCATCAATAATAGAATTGCACTTACTTTTTTTGTTTTGCTTTTTTCCAGTGTTGTAGCAAGTGCTCAAGAAATTATTAAGGATAGTGTCATTACTCCGGTTAAAAAAATCCAATCCAATCAAAAACAAAAAATTGACGGTGTAATTGCCACGGTTGGGGATTATATCATACTTGATTCTGATATTGATAAGTCGTATCTTGAGATTTCTACTCAAGGTGGATCTGTAAAGGACATTACAAGATGTCAAATGTTAGGTAAATTATTGGAAGATAAATTATATGCACATCAAGCTATTCAAGATAGTATCGTAGTTACAGATGCTGAAGTGAAAGGTATGATGGAAGATCGTTTGAACTATATGGTAGAGCAAATAGGGTCTTTGGACAAAGTGGTTAAGTACTACAAAAAAGATTCTGAGGAAGAATTCAGAACTTACTTCTCTGATATTTTAAAAGAAGGTAAGTTAAGTTCAGAAATGCAAAAGAAAATTGTTGATGCTGTAGAAATCACTCCTGAAGAAGTGCGTAATTATTTCAAAACAATACCTACTGCAGATCTTCCTTTTTTTGGTGTAGAATTAGAAGTAGCGCAAATTGTGGTTGCTCCTAAAGTTTCGGATGCCGATAAACAAAAGGTAATTGATAAACTGAATGGTTTTAAAAAGGAAATAGAAGAAGGTTCGAGTTTTTCTACAAAAGCGGTTTTATATTCTCAAGATCCGGGTTCAAGATCGAATGGAGGGTTTTATAAAATGAATCGTAAAACAGCATTTGTAAAAGAGTTTAAAGATGTTGCGTTTAGTCTTGCTGAAGGAGAAATTTCTGCTCCTTTTCAAACAGATTTTGGATTTCATATCATTTATGTAGAAAAAATTAAAGGGCAAGAAATAGAATTGCGTCATATATTATTGACACCAACAGTAACTGAAGAAGCGTTGAATGAAGCTAAAGAGAAAATTACTTTGATTAAAAAAAGAATCGAAGATAAAGAAATCACTTTTGCAGATGCAGCCAGAACATTATCTGATGAGAAAGAAACTAGAGCCAATGGTGGAGCTTTAATCAATCCAAAAACACAAGATACTCGTTTTGAGTTGACAAAAATGGATCCTACTTTTTATAGTCAAGTTTCTAATTTAAAAGAGGGAGAAGTTTCTGCTCCAATATTAGAACAAGGCGAAGAGGGAAAGAAAACATTCAAACTAATTACCGTTACGAATAGAATTGATGAGCATGCGGCGGATTATGCCAAAGATTACATCAAGATAAAAGACTTGGCTTTAAAAAGCAAACAAATTACGACTATTGGAAAATGGTTTGATGAAAAGATTAAAGAAACGTACATCAAAATCATTGGAGAATATAGAGATTGTGATTTTACAAACAATTGGCTTAAAAAATAGTTTTCTTAATCATTTACCAGATTGGAATTAGGAATAAAAATTTTTCAATAAATAAATAAAAAGAGTTAGTTTTATGATTTCATAACGCTAACTCTTTTTAATTTTAAATACTTAATACATGTCAGACGTAGCAGCAATACATAACTTGGTTCAAAAAAGGAATGAGCTAAAAACGGAGATAGCAAAAATCATTGTAGGTCAGGATGATGTGGTAGATCAAATTTTGCTTTGTATATTTTCTGGCGGGCATGCATTATTGGTAGGAGTTCCAGGATTGGCCAAAACATTGATGGTAAACACGCTTGCGCAAGCATTAGGACTTGATTTCAAAAGAATTCAGTTTACTCCGGATTTGATGCCTTCAGATATACTTGGAAGTGAAATACTAGATGAAAATCGTCATTTCAAGTTCATAAAAGGGCCTATTTTTTCCAATATTATTTTGGCCGACGAGATAAACAGAACGCCACCAAAAACTCAGGCTGCTTTGTTGGAAGCGATGCAGGAGCGTTCGGTTACTATTGCGGGTGAAAACTATAAATTAGATTTGCCTTATTTTGTTTTGGCAACTCAAAATCCAATTGAGCAGGAAGGAACGTATCCTTTGCCGGAAGCACAGTTAGACCGTTTCATGTTTGCCATAAAATTAGAATATCCTTCTTTTTTAGAAGAAGTTCAAGTAGTTAAGCAAACTACTTCTGATATAAAAAACACTATAAATCCATTATTTACTGCTCAAGAAATAATTGATTTTCAACAATTAATCCGTAGAATACCTGTTGCAGATAATGTAATTGAGTATGCAGTGACATTAGTCAGTAAAACAAGACCGGATAATCCGTTGTCTAATGAGTTTGTGAAAAATTATTTAGATTGGGGAGCTGGACCTAGGGCTTCACAAAATTTGATTTTAGCTGCCAAGGCAAATGCTGCTTTTAATGGTAAATTTTCTCCGGATATTGAAGATGTGAAAGCTGTGGCTACCGGAATTTTACGCCATAGAATTATTAAAAATTATAAAGCTGATGCCGAAGGAATTACTGAAGAAGCTATTATTCAGAAGCTGATGTAATAATCTTTAATATTGAGAAAAAAGCCAAACAAATTTCTAAAATCTGTTTGGCTTTTTTGTTTTCACTTAATAGTACAGTTTGACCAAAAAGAGCGTTTAAAAATGCAACTACAACGTTATAAGTGATAATTTAGAAAGGTTCTTAGCTGAAAACGGTGTAAAATCTCGCTCCCTAAGTATCGTTAAATTTCAACTTTCTCAAAGAAAAGATTTTAAATTGTTGATAATTCATTATTTTAATTTAAAATTGAATTTTTGACAATAAAAAGTAATGAAACTCTTTATTTTGTAATAATAATTTTTGAAAAAGCTACATCTATTATATTTTTTTTAATTCTCGGCATTAATTCCTAAATTTGCGTACAAAAAATAAAAATACCAAGAAAAGACTTCTATTATGAATACTTATAAGGATTACATTCAAGAAATTGAAGAACGAAAAGGCCAAGGACTTAACCCAAAGCCAATTGATGGAGCCGAATTATTAAGCGAAATCATTGAACAAATTAAAGATTTGAGTAACGAGTATAGAGAGGATTCTCTTAAATTCTTTATTTACAATGTTGTTCCAGGAACTACTCCTGCGGCTAATGTGAAAGCGAAGTTTTTAAAGGAAATCGTTTTAGGTCAATCAGTAGTTGCTGAAATTACGCCTGCTTTTGCTTTAGAGTTATTATCACATATGAAAGGTGGAACTTCTATAGCCGTTTTACTTGATTTAGCTTTAGGTGATGATGTTGCTATTGCAAAAGATGCTGCAGCTGTTTTAAAAACACAAGTTTATCTTTATGAAGCAGATACAGATCGTTTAGCTGAGGCTTTCAAAAACGGTAACGAAATTGCCAAGGATATTTTAGAAAGCTATGCTAAGGCAGAGTTCTTTACTAAATTACCTGAAATTGCAGAAGAAATTAAGGTAATTACTTTTATTGCTGGTGAAGGAGATATTTCAACAGATTTACTTTCTCCAGGAAACCAAGCGCACTCCCGTTCGGATCGTGAATTGCACGGTAAATGCTTAATTTCACCAGAAGCACAAGCTGAAATCAAAGCGTTAGCAGAAGCGAATCCTGATAAGAGCGTGATGTTAATCGCTGAAAAAGGTACTATGGGTGTGGGATCTTCAAGAATGTCAGGTGTGAACAACGTGGCGCTTTGGAGTGGAAAACAAGCAAGCCCTTATGTTCCATTTATTAATATTGCGCCAATCGTTGCAGGAACAAATGGTATTTCCCCGATTTTCCTTACTACTGTAGATGTTACTGGTGGTATTGGTTTGGACCTTAAAAACTGGGTAAAAAAATTAGATGAAAATGGTAATCCTGTTCGTAATGAAAGTGGTGATCCTATTCTTGAGGAAGTGTATTCTGTTGCTACTGGTACGGTTCTTACAATCAATACAAAGACAAAGAAATTGTATAGTGGAGATAAAGAATTGATAGATATTTCTAAAGCATTCACTCCTCAGAAAATTGAATTTATAAAAGCGGGAGGTTCTTATGCAATTGTGTTTGGAAAAAAATTACAAACATTTGCATCAAAAACTCTTGGTATAGCTATTGTACCTGTATATGCTCCGTCAAAAGAAGTTTCTATTGAAGGACAAGGTCTAACAGCTGTAGAAAAAATATTCAATGCAAATGCTGTTGGAACAACTCCGGGTAAAGTGTTACACGCTGGTTCTGATGTTCGTGTTACCGTAAATATTGTTGGTTCACAAGATACAACTGGTTTGATGACCTCTCAGGAGTTAGAGTCTATGGCTGCTACTGTGATTTCTCCAATTGTTGACGGTGCTTACCAATCAGGTTGTCATACTGCTTCAGTTTGGGACAATAAATCTAAGGCAAATATTCCTAGATTAATGAAATTTATGAATGACTTCGGTTTGATCACGGCTCGTGACCCGAAAGGCGTTTATCATTCCATGACAGATGTAATTCACAAAGTATTGAATGATATTACTGTAAATGAATGGGCTATCATCATTGGTGGTGACTCTCATACCAGAATGTCAAAAGGTGTTGCTTTTGGTGCTGACTCAGGAACAGTTGCTCTTGCATTGGCAACTGGTGAAGCTTCAATGCCAATTCCAGAATCTGTGAAGGTAACTTTCAAAGGAGATATGAAAGGATACATGGATTTCCGTGATGTGGTTCACGCTACACAATCTCAAATGCTTAAAACATTTGGTGGAGAGAATGTATTCCAAGGAAGAATTATTGAGGTTCACTTAGGAACGCTGAATGCGGATCAAGCCTTTACGTTTACGGATTGGACTGCAGAAATGAAAGCAAAAGCTTCTATCTGTATTTCTGAAGATTATACCTTGATTGAATCTCTTGAGATGGCAAAAGGTAGAATTCAGATCATGATTGATAAGGGAATGGATAACAAAAATCAAGTTCTTAAAGGATTGATTGCTATTGCTGATAAGAGAATTGCTGAGATTATTTCAGGTGAAAAACCAGCACTAAGACCCGATGCAAACGCTAAGTATTACGCTGAAGTTGTTGTAGATCTTGATGTAATTGCTGAGCCAATGATTGCAGATCCAGATGTGAATAATGCTGATGTTTCTAAAAGATATACGCACGATACCATTAGACCATTATCTTTCTACGGAGGAGTTAAAAAAGTAGATCTTGGATTTATTGGATCTTGTATGGTTCATAAGGGTGATATGAAAATTCTAGCTCATATGCTTAAGAACATTGATGAGCAAGAAGGTAAAGTAGAATTCAAAGCGCCACTAGTTGTAGCTCCGCCTACTTATAATATTGTTGATGAATTAAAAGCAGAAGGTGACTGGGAAATTTTACAAAAATATTCTGGTTTCGAATTTGACGATAATGTTCCTAAAGCTGCAGCACGTACTTCATATGAAAATATGTTATATCTAGAGCGTCCGGGTTGTAACCTTTGTATGGGTAACCAGGAAAAAGCCGCTAAAGGAGATACCGTTATGGCAACATCTACGCGTCTTTTCCAAGGAAGAGTTGTAGAAGATACTGAAGGTAAAAAAGGAGAGTCTTTACTTTCTTCTACACCAGTTGTAGTTTTGTCAACAATCCTTGGAAGAACTCCAACAATAGAAGAATATAAAACGGCGGTAGAAGGTATTAATCTAACCAAGTTTGCACCTTCTCATAAGTTATTAGTTAAATAATTCACATAATTAGTTAATTATAGTTTAAAAGCCTGAGTCTAATGATAGACTGCACCCAAAAGTTTAGACAAATTTATAATTAATTTTGATAATAATGAGCTCGATATTGTATCGGGCTCATTTTGTTTAAATTAGACTTGATTCTATCGTTATTGTA
>NZ_JASCRU010000050.1:0-6176 GCF_030010285.1 Flavobacterium sp. XS2P24 | reverse complement strand
TGGCAAAGGATTCACAATTACGGTGTATGTTGCCGTTTGAGTTTGTGGTGCGCAGGCATTGTTGCTGGTTACCGTCATTGTCAAAGTAACAGAATTTCCTGCATCGGCAGCAGTTGGTGTATAAGTGGGCGTTAGTGTTGTAGCTCCTGCGGTAATTGTTCCTGCCCCGTTTTCAGTCCATAGGATTGTTCCGTTTGTAGCAGAAGCACCACTTATGGTTGCAGTTGCATTCGAACAAATAGTTTGTGATCCTCCGGCAATTGCTATTGGCAAAGGATTCACAATTACGGTGTATGTTGCCGTTTGAGTTTGTGGTGCGCAGGCATTGTTGCTGGTTACCGTCATTGTCAAAGTAACAGAATTTCCTGCATCGGCAGCAGTTGGGGTATAAGTGGGCGTTAGTGTTGTAGCTCCTGCGGTAATTGTTCCTGCCCCGTTTTCAGTCCATAGGATTGTTCCGTTTGTAGCAGAAGCACCACTTATGGTTGCAGTTGCATTCGAACAAATGGTTTGTGTTCCACCAGCAGTTGCAGTTGGTAACGGATTTACAATTACTGTGTATGTTGCCGTTTGAGTTTGTGGTGCGCAGGCATTGTTGCTGGTTACCGTCATTGTCAAAGTAACAGAGGTTCCCGCATCGGCAGCAGTTGGGGTATAAGTAGGCGTTAGCGTTGTAGCTCCTGCGGTTATATTTCCTGCCCCGTTTTCAGTCCATAAGATTGTTCCGTTTGTAGCGGAAGCACCACTTACTGTTGCCGTTGCATTTGAACAAATGGTTTGTGATCCTCCTGCAATTGCAGTTGGTAACGGATTTACAATTACTGTGTATGTTGCCGTTTGAGTTTGTGGTGCGCAGGCATTGTTGCTGGTTACAGTCATTGTCAAAGTAACAGAAGTTCCTGCATCGGCAGTAGTTGGTGTATAAGTAGGCGTTAGTGTTGTAGCGCCTGCAGTTATATTTCCTGCTCCGTTTTCAGTCCATAGGATTGTATCGTTTGTAGCAGAAGCACCACTTACCGTTGCCGTTGCATTCGAACAAATGGTTTGTGTTCCACCAGCAGTTGCAGTTGGTAACGGATTTACAATTACTGTATATGTTGCAATTTGAGTTTGTGGTGCGCAGGAATTATTGCTGGTTACCGTCATTGTTAAAGTAACAGAATTTCCAGCATCGGCAGCAGTTGGGGTATAAGTGGGCGTTAGTGTTGTAGCGCCTGCGGTAATAGTTCCTGCTCCGTTTTCAGTCCATAGGATTGTTCCGTTTGTTGCGGAAGCACCACTTACGGTTGCCGTTGCATTCGAGCAAATGGTTTGTGATCCTCCTGCAATTGCAGTTGGTGGTGAATCTACTGTGAAAACACCGGTACTCGTTGCAGTTCCTAAAAGGGTAACTACTGAAATAAATCCAGTTGAGGCACTTGCGCTCAGTATTGCAGTTATTTGGGAGTCATTATCGACAGTAAAAGAAGTCGCAGCCACACCATTAAAGGAGACTGAAGTCGCTCCGGTAAAATTATTTCCAGTAATGATAACTGAATCGCCAGAATTATTACAGGCGTTAATTGGATTAAAACTCGATATGGATTGGGCAAAACTATCAATACTGAACAGAAAAGCAATCAGAAAAAACAAAAGAGAAGTTTTCGAATTTATTAATACAAAAAATGAATTTATATTGAATCTAGAGTAGTTTTTTTTCATAATAGGCACACTTTTTAATCAAACAATTAATGATTTTGTAAACCGGATTTAGAAAATTATCTATGACGTTTACAGAAGTTAAATAAAGTTTATTGTAGTGGTATTATTTGCAATGAAAAAATGAATCAAGCGGTTGTTATTCTCTATGTTTTATTTTAGAATTGATATTCAAAAATGACAACAGCTATGATTTTATTCGGATTATATATATTGTTTTTTTTGGTTTCCGATACTTAATAATCTTAAAATTAAGTATTTATAATGGTTTTTTGCCGAAAAGAATCCTTTTTTCGATAAAAGGATTTTATCTCCCGATAAACTACTTGTTTTAAAAAAATAATTTCCGAGGTTTACTTTTTTTCTTATTTCAGGATTGATTTAGATATAAAAAAAACTGCCTTTGCAGACAGTTTTCTCTTTTTGAAGTGTATTAAACTAGAAATTATTTGATAATTATTTTTTTGCTAAGCGCTCCTTTGGAAGTTTTTAGTTTTACAATATACACTCCTGAGCTTATTTTTTTGATTGGAAGCTGTATGTCATGTTGCCCTTGATTTTCAATTTTCCAAGTGGTGATTGATTGTCCAATAATATTGAATAAAGTCACTTCTTCAACAGTTGTGTCTATTGCTTTATTACTGATTATTATGGTGTTTTTACTTTGTGAATGGGCTATTTTTATTTCATCATCAATACTAGTTCCATCATTAAGACCTAATGTTTTGTCTTTGAATCGTAATGAAAAACGAGAATGGTGCTCGCCATTTGCAAGATTGATTTCAAAAGCTTCATTTCGGATATTATGGTATATTTTAGTCTCATCATCGTATAGAAAAATAGGCTGGTTTGCATCAAAGTTTTCTAAAGCATCAATCATGAATTTTACTTTTTCCGCAGCATCCGTTTTTACACCGATAGGGTAGGAAGCATCTAGGTCAAAAAATCCTTCACCTTGAATTACCAATTGATTTTCCCCATTCAAAAAATACATATCATTTGGGAAGTCATCGATATTTAAACCGTCATAACCGTGATCCATTTCACTGGTCGCTTTTTCATCCATAAATCCTAACAACACCTGTCTGTGATGGTCATTATGGGAATTGAATCCCAATCGAATTTTTTTATAAGTATCATTTATTACTACATCATTATCATTGTTATTCCATGCTTTCTCTTTACTGGATGTAGTTTTGTACATCACATTTGAGTTCAAAGCGTCATTTTCTTTATGAAAACCCCTTTGGCTATTGTTAAAAATAACCGTTCCTCCAGAACCAATTTTTCCATTTACAAAAAAGCCTTGCCCAACTGGAATATAGCGGTTAGGAATACCTCTTGACGGAGTTCCTGACTGACTGATAAAATCAACGCCTGCCGCTGATGGGGCTAATCCTCCAGTTAAATTTCTAACGGCATAACCTCCTTGATAATCGCGTAAAATATGGGTGTTGTTACTGTCATAATGTTCCCAGAAGTATAATGTTCCATCTGTGGAGGGATTTGAATTTATATTAGCTGTTATGAAAGCTTCGGCATCCAGCGCTGATGGATAAGGATTACCAGTTAATAACAGTTGATCATCACCTACAGTATTTGTTGTTATTGATCCATTATTTGGTTTTCCAATGAAAGTATAGTTTTGAGTTCCTAATGCACCACCACTTCCTTTTAAAGTGAATCCTTGCCCTACTCGTATCGGATCATTTTCAGTTATTTGTACCCAATTAGCATAAGCATTGGTATAATCATCAAATTTATAAAGCCAATATCTGGCTAAGCTTACAGGGAATGTTGGAGCTCCGTCATAGCCGCCAATCCAATTTATTGCTATAGGTGCCAGAGGATTTGTTCCATCTTTCAAACTGCCAGATACTGTATAGTCGGTGTTATTTGTTGTTGTATTTATTGGACTGACTGGAGAGCTCCAATAATTATAATTGTATAGATTAGATTGCCCTTTTTGATCTCTTTCAATTTGCCCGGAGCTTGTAACGTCTAAATCACTTTCTACAGTTTGCACCAATTGTGACATCCCAACTAAATCAATTTTTCCATCTAATTTTAAGTACCAATCATTTTGTATTTTGGTATCATTGTTCATTATGATATTTTTTCCTGTATCTACCAGCATTCCTAAATCAATAGTGTTAGCCGTTTCTGTAATGTCGTGTTTTACATGCACAATCGACCAGTCTTGTTCCATAATATCTTCACCTCTTATTTCTTTTGTAGGGCTGTTTACTGCTGTTGCAAAACTTCCATTTCTTTCCGTTAAAAATGGCATTGGTGCTTGTTGAACATGAATGTTTTTATGGTTGTATATTTTTGTTCCAATGATATCAATTGCAGGAGTTGTTAGGTCATCAATGATATCATCCTTGTAATTATCCATTCTGTAATAGCGAAGCAAATTAGTAAAAGGCAAAGAAATAGGAGAGGAGGCTACGTTTTTTGGAACTATCATACCTCTAATTTGTGAATTAACATCTTGAATTTCTTGGTAGTCCATTCTTTGTAATTGAGATTCGGTCAAAGCCAAATTAAATACTCTTACTTCATCTATTTTTCCTTTAAAATATTTTGTATTACTGCTAGGATCTTTTCCTAAAGTAAAGAGTGATGCATCAGCTGGAATACTTCCTGTTTTAGCTTGACTTGTCACCAAAGCACCATTTAAATAGAGTTTAATATTTGATCCGTCATAGATTACGCCAACATTGTACCACTGTGATACATTTAAAGTGGTGTTAAAAAGAACTGATGTTCCATTAACAACAGCTTCTAATTTCTTGCCGGCAGTAATTCGTATTTGGAAATTATTTTGTCCCACTATAACTCCTTCCGATGAAAATGCAGGGTTTAAATTAATCCATGCCATGAGTGATGCATTGGCTAAACCACCAAGAATTGCTGTACTTTGACCATAATCATTTCGTCCGTCAAAATCTAGAAATAATTTTGTGCGGATGTCTCTTGGAGACCCAAAAGAAGTCGTATTGGTATCAAAAATGTCTAGTATTCCGTCTTTATCAATATCCGTTGTACCGTCAATAATTCCATTATTATTAGTGTCTAAAGTTTTGTAATCATAGATTAATAATGTGTTAGCAATATCAAATGTGCTTCCATTGGACATGAGATCTAAATAATCAGGGATTCCATCTGCATCTGTGTCTTTTAAATAAGTTGTGGCAGGATTTGCAGTTGCAATTCCTTGTCCTGAATTTCCATATTGTGTATTAAATGTCACTCCGGTACCATAGTCATACATGTCTAATATTCCGTCGCCAAAACCTTCTGTTATTCCGTCTCCATTGATGTCTTTACTTCTGAATGTTTCTGAATCAATTCCATCGCCAACACCATCACCATTGATATCACCATCACCATTTTGATATCCGGAAACGGCATTTGTATTTCCGGCTCCAGACTCATCAACATCAAAAAGACTGTCATTATCGCTATCTAAATCGATATAATTTGGAACACCATCACCATCAGAATCTAATGCGGGTAATGCAGCTACTGATTCAATACTATCATGAAGTCCATTTCCGTTGGTATCGAACCAAGTAACATCAATTTTTCCTTTAGCATTACTCAAGCTTCCTAGGCCAGCTTCAATAACATCTTCAATGCCGTCATTATCGGCATCTAAATCGAACATATCCGCAACGCCATCATGGTCTAAATCGCATAAAGTTTGTGAAATTAGAATGTCATCCAACGCAAGATCATTACCGCCACCACCAGGAGCATTATTTTTAAAACGAATGGTAAAAGCATTTACATTTCCTAGATTGACACTAGTGGTGAATTGTTTCCAGACTCCTTGAGCACAACTATTATCTGTGATGCTTCCTGAGCATCTGCCGATATCTCCTGTGTTGAAAGTCGTAAGAAGATTGTTTGATAAATCATAAAATTCTACTGTCACATTGGGTAAAATTGAACCAGGGAAAGTTGAGGGTGCCATAATGTTTAATACCCAGAAACTATAGGTTATAGGTAGATTTGACAAGATTCCTGTAATAGTTGTTTCATAAAATGTGCCTGGAGTAAAACTTGCATTAAAAACAGCCATCCTCCCACTAGTATCTCCTGTGGTATGGTCTTCGCCGTTATACCATGCTAAATCCCCATGAATATTTTCAGGATGGCTAGCAATTGTTCCGGTTATTTTAGAGACTACTGTGTACTCACCATCGTCCAGTATCCAAGTTGATTGACTAGGACATTCGGTTGTATTAGTGCCTACAATTCCGTCTTCATAACAATAGGTTGTTGTTGCATTATTAGCAGCGGTAAAACTTGCCGTTTTTCCTCCTGTTCCAAAGGTTTCATTTAAGAATTTTTTGATTGTCCGTTTTTAGTCATAATTCTGTAATACTTGCTATTACTAGCCTATCGAATAATTTTTCCTCAAAATACCGTCTGTTAAGCTTGTAAACGAACTCGTTTAGGTATAATTG